>NZ_JALRMO010000001.1:8432253-8770504 GCF_023276405.1 Paenibacillus hamazuiensis | reverse complement strand
TCAGATTGTTGACAAAGCCCCGGTTTTTCGGGGCTTTTGTAGGATCATTTTTTGAATTTAGCCCTAAAAATAGAAGATCGCCTCTTATCCGGCCCTCTTAGCCAGGATATTGGCGATCTTTTTAATGTTTTGACATAGTGCAGTCAGTAATGCTTGCTGCTGCACTTTGTTTCGGCCGCGGAATCGGCAGTAGCGAAGCCCATGGAGCTCTTTGGCATCCGCGAAGCTTCGCTCAATCGTCTGGTATCGTAAGCGGTAGAGATATTTGCCGGACTTGCTTCTACCGTTTTGTTTTACCCACTCTTTACTATCCTGCCATACATGCCTGGTGATGACTTTTTGGTGATTCCGGGACCGGGTACATTCTTTGAGCATGGGGCAGTTCGCACAATGATTCGGATCCGACTTATACTGTCTGTAGCCTTCGCGATCCGTTGTCGTATATTTCAATTCGTGTTTTTGTGGACATATATACACATTGTTCTCCGCATCATACTTAAATCGCCACTTAGCCATTAATCCTTTAACTGGGGTAAAGGCTCTACCTCCGATGACCGCGTATATTTTCTTGTCTTGAAGCTTTTTGCAAATGTGCGACGTGAAGTAACCTGCATCCAGTGCGACGGCTTCCAGTGTTTTTTCGAATTTAAACTTCTTGATGATATGTTCCAAACGCTCTATGTAAGGGACAGAATCGTGAACATTGCCGGCAGTGACGTGGACATCCATGATGATGTTGTATTTGTGGTCGACGGTCCGATGATCGAGATAGAAAAAGCCTTCCGGCTTACCGTCCCGCACCATATAACCGCTCTCCGGATCGGTTGTGCTTACCTTCGTTAGTTTGGTTTCTTCCACCTCCTCTCGTGGCTTTAAAGCTTTTTTCCATGAGCCTCGCGATCGGCACGAATTGCTTCGTCCAGTTCTTCCATGTAGGCCCTCGTACTCTTGGTTACTTCCTCTTGAACAAACTTTCGTTTATTCGCATTGGCCTTGAGATGAGTTGAGTCGGTGATGAGTACCCGACCGGCAACGAGACGATGTTGAATAGCAAGCAGAACGACCCGGTCGAAGATTTGTTGAAGTACATCGCCTTCTTGAAGACGTTCACGAAAGTAGCTGAGGGTGCTATGATCCGGCACGCGATCCTTGAGCCCAAGCCCCAGAAACCATCGATAAGCATTATTAGAGAAAACCTCTCTTTCCAACCGCCGTTCGGAGCGAATGCCGTCAAGATACCCGATCAATAGCATCTTGAAAAGCATGATGGGATCTGCCGAGGGACGTCCATTATCCTCGCAGTAATAAGGACGGACTAAGTCGAGAATAAAGGAAAAGTCGATATGCTTATGTACTTTACGAAGAGGATGATCCGGATGAACCAGTTCCTCGATACACACCAATTCATATTCATTTTGGACATTCGGATTAGAACGAAGCATAGGATCCACCGCCTTAAGAGTATATTTACATTATAACATATTAACGCGGTAATTTGTTAAAGATATTGAACGAAAATCGAGTAGGCCCATGAATGAATTCATGGGCCTCTCACAGAACCGGACGTGCGGGTCATCGCATCCGGCTCCTCCGCGCTTATCCCCGCTGGGGATGATGTTCATTATAGATGTCTACGAGAAAAACGAGACCTCTTTCTCTGAACCAATCGTTTGGCATTGCAACACTGGCTGGCTTGGATAGCGAGCTTCTCCATGCGAACATACGCATCTTGGGAAGCTCTCCCCTCCACTTATTCTTTCTTAGTGCCCTGTAGAAGTTCTTCGGCTTTTTCCAGCTCCGCAACTGTACCATCCGGAGCCTTCTCCTTATCCATGCATCGTACTCTCTCATCAGACTTCCTACGTTGCCCCAGCCAAAATAGCTACCCCATCCACGTAAATATGGATTCAACTTCTTTCGGATCAGCTGTTCCACATTCACCGTTTGGTTCCGCCGCGTAATTGCTTTCACGCGTTCTTTAAATTTCTGTTTGGCTTTCGAGGATGGAGTAACCCAAAATCCCGGTTTAAACTCATGACCTAGGAACATAAAGGACTGTTCCAAGTTGTTCACGATCTTGGTTTTCTCCGGGTGTACTTTGAGCCCAAGCTCTTGTTCCAGTAGACGAATAACACCTTGGAGTACCCTCTCTGCCCCCTTTTGGGATTTGCAGCAGATCACAAAATCATCGGCGTACCGTGTTATACGGTGCTTCCGTTCAGTCATGAGCTTATCCAGCGGGTTTAGGTAGATATTCGCCAAAAGCGGACTAATAACCCCACCCTGTGGACTTCCTTGCTCGTTCAGGTGAAAACTTCCGTTCTCCATGACTCCGGACTTTAAGAAGCTTTCTATGAGCTTTAGGACACTACCATCCACCACTTCTTCCTTGACGGCCTTAAGCAACTTGTCATGTGGAATGAGATCGAAATACGATTTCAGGTCGGCGTCGATCACATAAACGTATCCATCCATGAGATCTTTCCGAATGTTCTCCAGCGCCATGTGTGCACTGCGTCCCGGGCGAAACCCAAAACTACACTCCATAAATGTCGCCTCGTAAATCGGTTCGAGGATTCGGCGGGTCGCCGCCTGTACTACGCGATCGCGAATTGCGGGTATCCCGAGCGGCCTTTGACCCCCATTTTCCTTGGAAATGTACATGCGCCTGACCGGCATCGGCTTGTATGCCTTCGCCCGCAGCTCCTGCTGAAGCGTTCTTAAGTTACGCTCCAGTTCACTCTCGAATACCTTTATGGTCACTCCGTCTACTCCCGCTGCTCCCCGGTTGCGCTTGACCTCCCGGAATGCCTCCTCAAGGTTCGGCATCGCCCATATCTTGTCGATGAGGCTGTGCCATCTGCGTTTTCTCGGGACTTCTACTCCCTCACGAAAGCCTACCTCTCCTTTTCCTTCCTTCATGTCTCGTGTTCCTTCCCTTTCAGTTTCCGGACGTATAGCTAATCTTTCAGCCTTTCCGGTTCCCCTTCGGTACTCCGCCCCAGACGGCCTACCCTTTTGTTCAGCCCCGGCTCTTCGCTCTTCTTGGCTCCCCGGCTTCTGTCTGGCACATGACGGCTTCCTAGGTGGTTATGCTTTTCTTCCACGGTTCCGGGCTTCGCACCAAGTCTTTGCCTTTTGGGTCTAAGCTTGCACCGACAACGTTGGTGTCGGTTCACTTGCCATTGCGGCTTTTCCGGCAAGCTTTCTCACTACTATCCCTTCGTATGACTGCTCACCATCCATCATTCTGTCTTAGCCCTATAAGCCTTGAAAAGAGTTTACCGCTATGCGGAAGACGATAAGCCCTCCTTGGGTCACGTCATCGTCTTTCCCCCGAATCCAGTCCTCCTAACTTTCGAAGCCTATGGTGGTATAGGACGTCCCCTTCTCTTGCAGGGTTATCCGGCTTCGCCAGCCAACATGGTTCATGCCGCCTGTTCCGGGTTTTGCCTTCTGATCCTCCGCACCCTCCCTTACGGCCAGAGCACTACCAGTCGGCTATGCGCTTCCGCCACCCCGCGGTGCGCTCGGGACTTTCACCCGTTAGTACGATGCGCTGCCAAGCGCACAAGTAGCCTGTTGGGTTTTTCAACAGGCTGAAGCGAGCAGCCCTTAGCTGCTCGCTTGCTAACCTTATTTTTATTTTCTCAACCCTTTCTTGGTAGCCACTTCCACATACTTCTCTGTTTCTTCCTTTACCATCTTGGTCACTTCGGCTGTGCTTAAGTAAGACGATTCCGCATTGATGGATTTAAGTTTCTCCAGAAAAGCCGGATCCTTTGACATTTTGGCAATCGCTTCATCCCACTTTTTCACTATACTATCGGGTGTGCCCACCGGAACGGCTACCCCGGTCCACCATTTCACGGTCATTTTAATTCCCGATTCGTCGGCAGTCGGAACATCGGGGAAATATTGGCTCCTTTTCCCTGATACGACAGCCAGCATTTTCGCTTTGCCCGCCTTTACCATAGTAGCCGCCTCGCTGACGGAAAGGACGCCGACCGTAATATGGCCCCCGGCGATTTTGGGCATGCTTTCGGAAGCCCCTACCGTTGTAATCATACGTGCTTTGGAGAAATCCGCTCCGATGAGGTCCAGCCATTCCGAAATGGCGAAGGTCGCTATTCCGCTCGGGCCGGGGGTTGCATATGTCAACTGATCCGTATTGTTTTTGGCCCAGTCCGAAAACTCCTTGAAGTCTTTCCAAGGCGCATCTTCCTTCACTATAAAAGCAAGAGGGTCCTCCACGACCTTTGAAACAAATTGAAAGTCCGCAATGGTGAAAGGCAAGGTAACGGTTCCGGCGAGCAGAGTGGAGGTGTTCGTAACGCTTGTCCCCAATACCGTATATCCGTCGGGCTTGGAATGCTTCAGAGCTTCATTGACACCGATGGCGCCGCCGGCTCCCGCCTTATTGACTACGTTGATCGGCTGCCCCCATTCCTTGGACAAATACTCCGCCACAGCCCTTGCGATGATATCGTTGCCGCCTCCCGCACCAAAACTTACAACATAGTCGATCGGTTTCGTCGGGTATTTCGGATCTTCTTTTTTTGCCGCAGCGGCATTGCCGGCAGAACCTTTAGCCGCAGGTGCAGCGCAGCCGGATAACATCGTGACTGTAAGCAAGGCCACGGCCAGCAAGCTAACGAATCCCTTTTTTTTCATTCGAAATCCTCCCTCAAATTTAAATTCAACAAACATCCCTATTCGGCAATGCTGACTTCCGTACCAACGGCTGCCTTGATTTGCTGCTTCGTACGTTTAATCAGCGCAATGGAAACGATCAGCAGAACACCGGAAAGAATAAGCAGCGTCAGCGAAATCGGATGCGTGAAGAAAATCGAAAAGTCGCCGGCCGACATGGACAAAGACTGGACGAACGACCTTTCCAGCATCGGGCCCAAAATAAAACACAATACAAGAGGCACAACCGGCCAGCGATATTTATTGAAAATGTAGCCCAGCACCCCGAAAATTAAAGCCACCAGCACATCGAACATGCTGTTTCTTACCGTGTAGGCTCCGATAATACTGAGGATAAAAATGGCCGGAGCCATGATGCCGTAAGGAATTTGCGTCAGCTTCGCCCACACGCCGACCAAAGGCAGGTTCAAAACGAGCAGCATTATATTGCCGATGAACATGCTTGCAATAATGGTCCATACAAAACCGCCGTTTTGCTCAAAAAGGAGCGGCCCAGGGGTCAGTCCGTAAATCATCAGACCGGCAAGCAAAATGGCTAGTGCCGGAGAACTGGGGATACCGAGTGCAAAGAGTGGGATAAACCCGGCGGAGCTGGTCGCATTATTCGCCGATTCCGGCGCCGCTACCCCTTCCACCGCTCCGTGTCCGAAAGTTTCGGGGTGCTTGGACAGTTTCTTCTCCAGGTCGTAGGCCATAAAAGTGGTAACCGCCGGCGAGCAGCCCGGCAGCAAACCTAACAGAAAGCCGACGAGCCCTCCCCGGACCATGGCTTTGGAGCTTTTCCGCAAATCGTCCTTCGTCGGGTAAACGCTTCCAATACTTCCCGATGAAATCGCCGTTTGCTTTTCTTCCATTCCCTTCAGTACCTCGGTAAGGGCAAACAGACCGATCACGACGCTAACCATATCAATTCCGGCAGACAGAGCATCCACGCCAAAGGTGAACCGCATCTGTCCGCCTACCGGCCCCAGTCCGACCATGGACAATAAATATCCGATAAGACCCATGATCAATCCTTTGACGATGGAATTCCCCGCCAAGTTTACGATAACGGTTACCGCCAGCACCATTAATGCGAAATATTCGGGCGGCCCGAACTTCAATGCTTGATCGGCAAGCAGGGGAGCAAAAAATACAAGTCCGATCACGCCCATCGTCCCTGCGACGAAAGATCCGATTGCTGCAATGCCGAGAGCGGGACCTCCTCTTCCTTGTTTGGCAAGCGGGTAACCGTCCAAGCATGTCGGCACCGATGAAACCTCACCGGGAATATTTAACAAAATCGCCGTCGTCGAGCCCCCATACATGGAACCGTAATATATGCCGGCTAACATAATCACGCCTTGAACCGGACCGAGTACCGTCGTGAGCGGGAGCAGGATGGCAATGGCGGAGGTCGGTCCCAGCCCCGGCAGCATCCCGACAAATGTGCCGACCAGAGCCCCCATCACGGCCATGGCCAAATTGAGAGGCGTAAGCGCATCCAAAAAGCCGTTAAATAACATGCCTAAAGCTTCCAATTCCGAATCCCCCCTTATATATCAAATATCCCGGTTGGAAACGGCATTTCCAACCAATAGATAAAAATCAAATATAAAGCCGCTGTCAAACATGCGGAGTAAACCGTGCATTTCGTATAATTGTACGAGCCCATCATCCTGAACAAGCAGGCGGATGCAATAAAAGTGCTGATGTTGTACCCCAAATATTGAAGGCTGAACCAGTAAGCAAACAAAAGTCCGAAAACAAGAAGCATTTTTACGATTGTATTACGTTCAGGAAAAACGACCTCGAATTTTGTACCTTTTCCAACGGCCATGACGATTCCGAGTATAATCAGAGACACACCTATTACTCCCGGCAGCGTATGATCTCCGACGAACATGCTGATTTTTGCGGGATATAAACGCACCGCTTCCGCCAGCGAGACAGCGCCGAAGATCAAACTGATGATTCCCCCAACCCGGTCAGCTCGCATACTTCCCCTCCCGTGTATAATATCGATTGTCTTCGAAACGATCCGGCGAATCCTTATTTCTTTAAAAATATCGGCTTGTTTATCGCATGCAAAAGGATATCGGAATCCAGATAATCCACATAATGAAGAATTAATGCCTCCACGGTCTGAGGCAAAATCTTCGATGCCACCGTATGAGTCACGATCATATGTTGAATTTCGAGCGGCAGCCGATGTTCGATCGCTTTGTGAACCGTATACACTCCGTGCTGCATAAGCTTCGCATAGCGTGTTTTATGTTTGCCTTCTCTGGCATATTCAAAGCATTTGCTTATATCGTGGAGCAAGGAGGCCGTAATCAAATCGTCCCGGTTTACCGAAATTCGGTGAATCTTTTCAATAATGTCCGCACAGGCGATAGCTTGAAGCGTAACGCTGCGTGTATGCTGCAAATTGCTGAATGCGGTTACAATATCGTTTTTAGGCACATCTTCGATATGTTCCCATCCCGATTCCCTGTACGCTTCTTCCCAAATGTCGACGACAGCTTGTTTGTAATCTTCGTTCCCGATCAGCTGCAATTCGGGCAATGCTTCGATAATAAGATTTCGCAAGTTAGCCATGATTTTCTCATCCTTTTCGCTGATTTTCTTGAATCTACCTGAATTGTATCGTACGATTAGAAATAAATAAAATACGCATATTTTATGTTTTTTCATAGATTTCTTCTATGTTAAGGAGGATGTTCATTTTTGGAAGAAAAAGATTGGATTATTCTTAAGCTGCTGTACGATGAGAGAAATATTACGAAAACGGCGAAGCATTTATACTTATCGCAACCTTCCTTGTCCCATCGTTTGAATCAAATTGAAAAGGAGTTCGGCGTCACGCTTTTCCATAGAGGAAGGAGAGGCGTAGAATTTACCGAACAAGGCGAAGTTCTCGCCCAATATGCCAACGAGATGTTGCAAAAATTGGCGGAAACCAAAGAAAAATTATGGAATTTAAGCGGACATGCCCAAGGTACTTTGCGTCTTGCCTGTTCTAGAGGTTTTGCTTTGTACAAGCTGCCGCAAGTATTGAAAAAAATTCAATCAAGTCAATCCTCAAGTCGATTTAACTGTAAGAACCGGATTAAACATGGATATCTTTAATTCCGTGTACAAACAAGAGGTCCATATCGGTATCGTACGGGGGGACCCCAATGGGCGGATGAAAAAACATTGCTTTGCAAAGAACCTATTTTGGTCATTTCAAACGATAAGATCGATCTGAGCGACCTCCCTTCTTTGCCCAGAATCGATTACCAGCCGGATCCGGCATTGATTATGCTCATCGATAATTGGTGGAAGGCTAAATTCCCCACCCCGCCCAGAGTGAGCATGAAAGTGGATCATATGGAAATTGCCAAGAAGATGGTTGCAAGCGGGTTAGGCTACTCCATATTGCCCGGCATCGTTCTTGAAGATCACGACCGTTTTCATACCATCCATTTAATGACCCGCGATGGAGAACCCCTGATGTGGCCGACATGGCTTCTTTATCGCAAACAATTTTTGCAGATATCCATGGTTCGTGCCTTTGTAAAATTTATGACGGAGTCGTTTGGCATGACGGAATCCGTGTAACCCTTCAAAAATCGAGTAGGCCCATGAATGAATTCATGGGCCTCTCACAGAACCGGACGTGCGGGTCATCGCATCCGGCTCCTCCGCGCTTATCCCCGCTGGGGATGATGTTCATTATAGATGTCTACGAGAAAAACGAGACCTCTTTCTCTGAACCAATCGTTTGGCATTGCAACACTGGCTGGCTTGGATAGCGAGCTTCTCCATGCGAACATACGCATCTTGGGAAGCTCTCCCCTCCACTTATTCTTTCTTAGTGCCCTGTAGAAGTTCTTCGGCTTTTTCCAGCTCCGCAACTGTACCATCCGGAGCCTTCTCCTTATCCATGCATCGTACTCTCTCATCAGACTTCCTACGTTGCCCCAGCCAAAATAGCTACCCCATCCACGTAAATATGGATTCAACTTCTTTCGGATCAGCTGTTCCACATTCACCGTTTGGTTCCGCCGCGTAATTGCTTTCACGCGTTCTTTAAATTTCTGTTTGGCTTTCGAGGATGGAGTAACCCAAAATCCCGGTTTAAACTCATGACCTAGGAACATAAAGGACTGTTCCAAGTTGTTCACGATCTTGGTTTTCTCCGGGTGTACTTTGAGCCCAAGCTCTTGTTCCAGTAGACGAATAACACCTTGGAGTACCCTCTCTGCCCCCTTTTGGGATTTGCAGCAGATCACAAAATCATCGGCGTACCGTGTTATACGGTGCTTCCGTTCAGTCATGAGCTTATCCAGCGGGTTTAGGTAGATATTCGCCAAAAGCGGACTAATAACCCCACCCTGTGGACTTCCTTGCTCGTTCAGGTGAAAACTTCCGTTCTCCATGACTCCGGACTTTAAGAAGCTTTCTATGAGCTTTAGGACACTACCATCCACCACTTCTTCCTTGACGGCCTTAAGCAACTTGTCATGTGGAATGAGATCGAAATACGATTTCAGGTCGGCGTCGATCACATAAACGTATCCATCCATGAGATCTTTCCGAATGTTCTCCAGCGCCATGTGTGCACTGCGTCCCGGGCGAAACCCAAAACTACACTCCATAAATGTCGCCTCGTAAATCGGTTCGAGGATTCGGCGGGTCGCCGCCTGTACTACGCGATCGCGAATTGCGGGTATCCCGAGCGGCCTTTGACCCCCATTTTCCTTGGAAATGTACATGCGCCTGACCGGCATCGGCTTGTATGCCTTCGCCCGCAGCTCCTGCTGAAGCGTTCTTAAGTTACGCTCCAGTTCACTCTCGAATACCTTTATGGTCACTCCGTCTACTCCCGCTGCTCCCCGGTTGCGCTTGACCTCCCGGAATGCCTCCTCAAGGTTCGGCATCGCCCATATCTTGTCGATGAGGCTGTGCCATCTGCGTTTTCTCGGGACTTCTACTCCCTCACGAAAGCCTACCTCTCCTTTTCCTTCCTTCATGTCTCGTGTTCCTTCCCTTTCAGTTTCCGGACGTATAGCTAATCTTTCAGCCTTTCCGGTTCCCCTTCGGTACTCCGCCCCAGACGGCCTACCCTTTTGTTCAGCCCCGGCTCTTCGCTCTTCTTGGCTCCCCGGCTTCTGTCTGGCACATGACGGCTTCCTAGGTGGTTATGCTTTTCTTCCACGGTTCCGGGCTTCGCACCAAGTCTTTGCCTTTTGGGTCTAAGCTTGCACCGACAACGTTGGTGTCGGTTCACTTGCCATTGCGGCTTTTCCGGCAAGCTTTCTCACTACTATCCCTTCGTATGACTGCTCACCATCCATCATTCTGTCTTAGCCCTATAAGCCTTGAAAAGAGTTTACCGCTATGCGGAAGACGATAAGCCCTCCTTGGGTCACGTCATCGTCTTTCCCCCGAATCCAGTCCTCCTAACTTTCGAAGCCTATGGTGGTATAGGACGTCCCCTTCTCTTGCAGGGTTATCCGGCTTCGCCAGCCAACATGGTTCATGCCGCCTGTTCCGGGTTTTGCCTTCTGATCCTCCGCACCCTCCCTTACGGCCAGAGCACTACCAGTCGGCTATGCGCTTCCGCCACCCCGCGGTGCGCTCGGGACTTTCACCCGTTAGTACGATGCGCTGCCAAGCGCACAAACAGCAGCGCCTCTTAGAGGCGCTGCGAGAGCTCCTTTAAATGCCGGACCGCATGATCGAGAAATTCGGTGCGGCCGAAGCTCCCGGATTTAAGAACGATGAGCATATCCCGCCCGATCGCCAGACCCGAGGGAAGTCCGGTTTCAATCTCCTTAAGGACATAGTTCCCTTGAATCCCCAGCTTGCGGCAAACGGTGCCGGAGGTATCTCCCCCCGCTACAACGAGCCGCTTAAGCCCCGTCCGATTAACCAACCGGGCAGCAGCCTCCGCCAGAGCGGCGGATATAGCCTTGCTGACCGTCAATGGATCCATCCTCAGCGTGGCGCCGATTACTTTCGTTTGGGCAACGACTTCTTCTCGGTTATCCGCCATGACGAGAACGTCTTTGCCTTCTGCCAAAAGTGCTTGAGCGCGACCGGTAACGGATGCGATCTCATCCTCCTGACGGTCGGCGGCAAGCACGTTTCGCGAGTCCAAAACAATCGCAGGGTACCCGGCGTCGATCAGATAGGTCGTTTGGGCCCGGGTCTGCGGGGTCAAGCTGCCCGAAACAATCAGCACCCCGTTGCTGTCGGACACGTCCACCCGATCAAGTATATTTTCTCCTTGTTTAGCCGGCCAAAACTTGGGCAGCTCTTCCCCTATCGCCGAGCTGCCGCAGAGCACAGGGAAATCGCGGACGGCTTCGGCTACAATGCTTAAATCAGACTGGCTTTCCGAATCGATAATCACGTAATTGTACTCGCCGCGAACCGTTTCGATCGCTTTCCGAAGCGTTTCAACTCCCTGCCTAACCGTATCTATGTCGATAAGAGTTACCTTGCGCTCCGTTTGTTCCTGCAAAATGGAAACCAAATTCGACTGCTTCATCGGATGAACCGGATCGTTGGCGAATTCCGAATGCTCCAAAAGCTTCCCATGCACCGTATGGAGACCGTATAAGGTCTTTCTTCCATTTTTGGGAAACGCGAGCGTAATGACGGCGAAATCCTCTCCCAGCGCATCCAGCATGGCATCGAGCTCTTTCCCGATATTCCCGCGGAAAACGGAGCAGGTTTTGTTGTAGTACATACGGCAGCCCAGCTCCTGCAGCTTCTTGGTCGCCTTATACACCTTGTCGTAGCTAAGCTCCGGCGAATCGAGACGGCTGTCCGTATCGATGATCAGCACATCCGCATCCTTCTCCAGCTGCATCGTCTCGTGAAAAGTGACCACTTTCACCGAATAGCGATTTCCGCTGAACATGAGTCCGATGTCGTTGGCCCCTGTCGTATCGTCCGCAACAATTCCGATCATTCCGGCAACCTGCCTTTCATTGCTTTTCTGGGCTTGTACTTGGATTCTTCCAAGAAACTGCGGACGACCTGGTCCGGAATCCGGACCAATTGAACGCCTGAAGCTTTGGCCTGTAAAATCATGCGGCAAGCCATCTCCAATGTCTCCAGCCGCATCATCGCTTCGTCGACGTTGTCGTCGAAAACAACCACACCGTGGTTACGCATCATGATGACATTGGCATAAGACGTTTGCTCAGCGATCGCTTCCCCCAGCTCTTTCGTGCCTGGATGGCAGTAATCGACATAAGCGATATTTTCGAGATAATACATGGTCTCAATAAACATCTCGGAGTATATCGGTTCATTGCTGCAAGAAAACAGTGTCGTGTAAAAAGGCGAAGAGTGCAGGATCGCTCCTGCATCTTCACGCGTTTTGTAGATTCCCGTATGCATCGGCGTTTCTTTGGACGCTTTTCTTGTGCCTTTGGCCGTGCCGGCGACGATGTCAAATTCCACAAAATCGTCCTCCGCAAGCTCCCCCATAAACGTCCCCGATGCGGTGATCAGCATCCGGTCTTTATCGAGTCTGGCGCTTATATTGCCGGATGTGCCCCAAGCGAGCCGGTTGGACAGCATGTAACGTCCCGCCTTGATCAGCCGGTTCTTCGTTTCGTTCATACGCGGGCCACTCTTCTGACAATGGCTTCGGCAAATTCGGAAGTCGTGGCTTGGCCTCCCAAATCGCGGGTACACTCTCCTTCGGCGACCGTTGTCAAGATGGATTGCTCCATATGACGGGCGATTTGGCCTACTTCCTGGTCTTTATGGCGCGCAGAGAGCCAATCCAGGAACATCACCGTAGATAACATGATTCCTATCGGATTTGCAATGTTTTTGCCGGCAATGTCCGGTGCCGAACCATGAGCCGCTTGCGCCATAGCTTGGTCGTTATTTGTGTTGATGGACGGGGCGAGTCCCAGGCTTCCGACGAGCTCCCCCGCCAAATCGGAAAGTATGTCGCCGAACATATTCTCCGTCACGATCACGTCGAAATCGCGGGCGCGCCTTACCAAGTGAGCCGTCATCGCATCGATATGAAAATCGTTCACTTCCACTTCCGGATACTGCTGAGCGATTTCCCGGCAAACCTTCAGGAACAATCCGGTGCCGAGTTTGATGACGTTTGCCTTATGGACGATCGTTACTTTTTTACGGCGCTTCATCGCCAGCCGGCACGCTTCATGCGCTATACGTTCGGCAGCTTTTCTCGTAAAAACACCTGCGGAGATGACCAAATCTTCGGTGACCTGCCATTCCCCCGCGCCTGAAAACATATTTCGGTCGCAGTAGTAGCCTTCCGTATTTTCGCGGACGATCACCAAATCCGCTTCTCCTACAACGCTTTTAATGCCCGGCATGGTTTTGGCCGGACGGACGTTCGAGTACAGGTCGAAATAGTGGCGAAGCTCGCCGCTCGGATTCCGGCCCACCTTATGCTCGGGCGGATAAGCGGCGGAGTCGTGCGGCCCCATGATCCATCCGTGCGTTTCTTTCAGCGCGTCTTTTGTATATGGAGGAATCGGATCATTATGTTTTTCAATGCCTTCCCATCCCATTGGAAGTGGGGTAAAATCGAATTTTGTGCCGGGGTAGCGCTCTGCCACAGCCTTCAGCACCTCAACCGTCGCTTTCGTGATTTCCGGACCGATGCCGTCTCCATACAAGACGCCGATTTTGTAAGTAGCCATTTGTTTTGCCATCCCTTTCTGTAATTAAAATCTACCTAAAATATATACCGCCCGGAGAATGAGTTAAAATATTTAATTCGAATTGAGTGCCATAGCTTTTAATTATGCTTTACGTGTTCAAAAAGATACGTCGCTTCGGAGTAGGGGAATGCCTCCGGTCGCTATCATCAGCATCCGTTATGAACTGTGATAACATATTGGTATTTTTCAACCTGATGATTATCCCTGTATAATACGGATATTTCTTAAACATTCATTAAACTTGGGAGGTAAACCGATGTCCGATATCGTAAAACAATTCGAAGCCATACCTACAACGTGTATTTCCGATACGATGCAAGGCCTGAATAATATGGATTCAAGCATCAAGCCGTTAAAAGAAGAATACAGGGTGGCGGGAAGAGCCTTCACCGTCAAAATGCCCGTAGGAGATAATCTGACCGTATTAAAAGCGATCCGGGAAGCCAAACCGGGAGATGTGCTCGTTATCGACAGCAAAGGCGAAACTTACCGCACCGTTGCAGGCGACTTCATCATCGGCCTGGCCCAGACGCTTGGGATTGCCGGGATCGTCGCCGACGGCGTCATTCGGGACATTTTGGCAACGAAGGCGCTGAATTATCCGGTGTTTTGCAAAGGAGCAACCGTTGCTTCGAGCAATAAATCCGGTTGGGGCGAGGTGAATGTGCCCATTTCCTGCGGAGGCGTCAGCGTTCGGCCCGGCGATATTGTCGTAGGCGATGCCGATGGAGTTGTCGTTGTTCCTCAGGAGAAGGAACAGCAAATATTACAGCAATCGCTCGCCAAGCTAGCCAAGGATCGGGAACGTGAAGCTTCGGTTTCCGGCAATCCGGAAGCAATCAGAAAATATTTGGATGAGATGATAGGGTCAAAATAATTACTCCTATTAACAAGAGCGCCTTTCATGAAGAGAGGCGCTCTCTTTTACCATTTAATTGATTTCTGCGATTAATCCATGTTTGGCGAACTGCTCTGCCATAGCGGACTTCGCTTCGATCTCATCCGGTCCATGTATCTCCAGCTTATACTTCTCATTTTTGAATAAGGTTATGCTCAAGCTTAGCATGCTTTTCACATCAATGTATTTATTGTCTACTCGGAGAACTATGCTGGACTTAAACTTGCCGGCCGCGTGATTGATTTCTACAATCGCTTGCGTTTGACCTCTGTTCATAAAGAAATCGCCTCCAGGAAAACGTGGATTTAACCTATAGATATAGCTCCTGTTAGAAGAGAGAAAACAATTAATGCGGCTGAAGCAAGAAGAATCCACACGATGGAAAAACGCTGCAGTTTTCCGAGATCGGAGCGAATCAGCTCAATCAGCACCCACAATGGCGCGGAAGTAGGACCAATCAGATGGATAGCTTGTCCCACTGTCGATGCCCTTGCGATTTCTACAGGAGCAATCCCATACTGCGCCGCGGACTTTGCCAAAACAGGAACGACTCCGAAGAAGTAGGCATCGTTAGACATAAAAAAGCTTAAGGGTATGCCGATTATCGCAGTAATAACGGTAAAGTAAGGACCAAACGAAGTAGGGATCCACGAGACCAAATCGCCTGCCATGGCATCGACCATTTTGGTACCCGAAAGAATTCCGGTAAAAATCCCCGCCCCCAGAACCAAGCTCACCACAGGAATGGCATTGCCTGCATGTTCTTTAATCATTTTTTTCTGTTCTTCGATATTAGGAAAATTAATGATCAGTGCAATGGAAAATCCGATAATGAACAAAATGGAAATAGGAATGACATCCATGATCAGCACAACCATGAGAGCGACGGTCAATAATAAGTTGACCCAAATCAACCAACGTTTTTGGGGACGTCGTTCCTCGGCAGAACCTGCAGCTGCTTCCGATTGTTCCAACATGGCGATCCCAATTCGCTTGCGTTCCATCCGCCCCAAAATGTAAGCCGTAAGCAGAATCCATAAGGAGCCGCATATCATGGTAGGAATAAACGGGTTAAAATACTGGGACGCCTCGACTCCAAGTATGCTGATGGCTCTTGTCGCCGAACCTCCCCACGGAGTCATCCCCGCCACTTTCCGAGCGAAAGAATGGAGACGGTAGCGAGTACTAACGGATTCATGCCAATTCGCCTGTAGATGGACAGCATTGCTGAGCATACGATCATATATGTGGTCGTACCGTCCCCGTCCAAAGCGCATAACAGCGCAAGAACTCCCGTCCCCACCGCAATTTTGGCCGGGTCGCCCTTGGCGATTTGAAGTATTTTATTGCTTACGGGATCAAACAACCCCGAATCCATCATAATGCCGAAAAAAAGAATTGCGAAAAGAAGCAGCACGGCGGTTGGAGCAACCGTTTTCACTCCCGAAAGCATCATGCTTCCCAATTGGGGACCGAATCCTCCTATGTAAGCGAACACAATCGGCACGAAAATAATTGCGGTGAAAGCTATCATTCTTTTGGCCATTACCAAATAAGTAAAAAAAGCAAGCGTCAAAAATCCAAGTAACGATAATAACATGGTGTCCTCCCCAGATCCGGTCGAATTCGATTCTTAAAGCGTTTTCTTCTTTGTCCTGCATCGTTTTCCTATGAAGAGCCATTCGTTTTATTTATGTCTATGCTCAATTTCGTTCATGATCGAATGGGCGCTTATTTGCGGGCTTGTAAGCACAGAAACTCCTCCCCCTTCCAGCACAACTGCAGTACGCGCCATCGAAATTTGAGCCAAAACGATCAGATCTACGTCATGTAACAGCTTCTCGGCGCTTTCTTTAATTAGTTGATCGTGCTTCAAGGTATCTCCGCTCTTCAATGCCTCAAAAGCTTCCGGCACAACATCTACAAAGATTTGCAGCGGTTTTCCGAGTTCTTCCGCAGCCTTTTCCAGCAGCATCCTGGTAGCAGGCCCGGCGGCCGCCACCGTAGCGATCACACCGATCCGACGACCTTGCTTAACCGCTAAATCGAGCATAGCTCCATCCACACTAAGCACAGGAATGGAAAACTGCTTTTGAATTTCCGGAATGAGAGGAGAAAATGACGAACAAGAAAGCAGAATTCCGTCCGCTTTGGTATCTACAGCTTTCCGGATTAGATCTGTTAGACGTTTCATTAATTCAGGCGTAATGCCCCCCTGCTCGTTTACCGCCAAAAGGAGCCCTTCATCCAGAAAGTTAACGATTTCCGTGTCGGGATAATTTTTTTGAACGTTTCAAGCAGCGGGTCCACCGCGCTGAGCGTTGCATGAACAAGACCTATTCTCGTTTTCATTACACTCGGCCTCCTAAAGTAATTTTTTTTCCCGATATTAAGTTTAGAGCAGATGAGAAAATTAAAATAATACCGATTAGTTATACGGGACAATCAAAATTTCGAATGATACTGCTTCAAAAAGAAGAGAGGGCCGGGAAATTTCCCGAACCCTCTCTTTTCATAAGACAGCCGAATTTGCTTCTTCAGCTGCCTCATCTTTGTGCTTTTTCTTATTCAAAACCCTGCCCATTACAATGACGAAAATCGCGGAGACAATTGGGATAACGTAATGCATCGAATACAGCGTTTTCTCCAACAAAGCTCCGATGGCTTTATCGTTTACCACCATTTCTCCCGCCGTATATCCGAGCAATCCCGCTCCAAGCCACACAATAACAGGGAATCGGTTCATAAGAGTCATGAGCAGCTGACTTCCCCAAATAATCAGCGGAATACTGATCGCCAGTCCAAGCCCGATAAGAAGCCAGCTGCCCTCGGCCGCTCCCGCTACGGCAAGAACATTATCCAGGCTCATTACGAGATCGGCAATGACAATCGTTTTGATAGCTTCACCGATGGTCGCACCGGAATGAATCTCGTCTTCTTCGCCGCCTATTAATAATTTAACGGCGATATACAGGAGCAGCAAACCGCCGGCTACTTGCACGAAAGGAATTCTCAGAAGCCAGACGGCAATAAAGGTCAGGATGATTCTTAATGCAATCGCCCCGAAGCTACCGAAGAAAACCGCTTTTTTCTGTTGGTGAGCCGGCAGGTTGCGGCAAGCCAGGGCAATGACGACTGCATTATCGCCGCTTAGCACAATGTTGATGATGATTATTTTCAGCAATCCGACAATCAATGTTTCCATAATTCTACCTCCCGATGACGCAAAAAACAGTAGTCAGCCACTATAATGTGAACGTTTCCAAGTATATCATGGTCGGCAGTATGGAACTAATACGAATCTGTTATGGCAAACAATCAATATTTTCAATGGTAAGAAAATAGAAAATCCCGTTAAGAGCGTGAGTATGTTCAAAAAGGTACGCCGCTGCGGAGTAGGGGAAATCTCCCGGTCGGTTTTTTTCCATAAAACCTTTCCGGGCTCGAACTAAAAGGAGCTTCTAAAATCCAGGCTTTTGATAAAATCAACGAAACAGTTGACTATTTTTAATTCCAAAAACTCTTCATGGTAAAACATCCACGTTTCCCTTTTGATCGGAGAACCGTCTTTTTTCGTAATGTTCATTTTATATAAATCCTTCGAATCTTCCACTACCAAACTGGGCATAATGGCGTAGCCCAGTCCGTTAATCACCATTTCCCTGCATGTGTCGGTCTTATCCACTTCAATGCCGATCAAAGGAGGCCGCGAATAATTGTCGGTCCACCAGCTTGTGATCAATTCCTTCAGCTTGGCATCGCCTTTATACTCGATGCGCGGAAGATCGGGGAGATCCTTAAGATCGATGGAATGGGATGAAACGACACATACCGTTTCTTCCAGCAGCAAATGTTTTTGATCCTGCCATTTATAATCGCCGCGGATGAAAGCCACGTGAATTTCCTGATTATATATTTGATTGTACAGGTCTCCGCTCCAGCCGCTTGTTACTTGAAACTCCACCTTGGGATACATGTCTTTAAACAGCTTTAGTATTCTCGGAAGCTTGTGTCTCGTAATAAAATTGGTGACCCCCAGCCTCAATGTTCCTACTACATCATCGCTCATATTACCGATATGATCTTTGATTTCATGCATACGGCCAAGCATTTCTTCGGCACACTTCACCAGATACTCACCTTGCGGCGTAAAATGAACTCCTCTTCTGCCTCGATGTACAATTTGCACGCCAAACTCCTTTTCGATCTGCTGCAACCTCTTGGTTAGAGCCGGCTGAGATATGTACAGACTGTCGGCTGTCTTCGTAATATTT
Source organism: Paenibacillus hamazuiensis (assembly GCF_023276405.1). Taxonomy (NCBI): domain Bacteria; kingdom Bacillati; phylum Bacillota; class Bacilli; order Caryophanales; family Paenibacillaceae; genus Paenibacillus; species Paenibacillus hamazuiensis. The sequence goes on along the minus strand of NZ_JALRMO010000001.1, from coordinate 8,751,920 downwards.
TTCTCATCGTTTAAAACTTTCAGAATCAACCAATCTCGAGTTTCCATCCGGTTGTCCCCCAACAAAATAGTATGTATATAGTCTAGCTTATATTTGGGGTTAATATAAGAGCAAAGCGGATTATTTACGATCTCAAAGGCGAATGCTATCGCTCTAAGAGTTTTCCGAAGGAAAACTTGCATCGGAAGGATACGCTTAGCATACCCCTAAACTCCTTCGCTCGCTTTTTGAACACGCTCTATAAGTTCTTTTGTCTTATAGAACACAAAAAAATCGCAATTCACCAATGAAAGCGGCGGTGATTTGCGATTTTTCTCCTGATACCGTTTAAGCTTCCTCGTTAATCAGCACTTTTCTGCCTCTTATTTTGAGCAGCAAAGGAATGGCAAGCCAGAGGAGGCCGATAATCAGAAAAGTGAGCGAAATCGGCTTTTCAATAAAAATGGACAAGCTGTTGTTGGAAATCGTAAGTGCCCTGCGTAAATTGTTTTCAATCATCGGGCCAAGCACCAATCCCAGAACTAGCGGAGCTAAAGGAAAATCATTTTTGCTTAAAAAGTAACCGGCCACTCCGCAGCCCATTAAGAGCACGAGATCAAAGACGGAATATTGCACCGCATATACGCCAAAAACAGAAAAAGCGACAATAAAAGGAATCAAATATTTGGCCGGCGTTTCAATGACCTTGGCGAACACTTTGACAAGAGGCATATTGAGAATAAGCAGCATCAGGTTGCCGATAAACATGCTGGCGATGACGCCCCACGCTACTTGAGGGTGCTGATTGAACAGCAGCGGACCCGGTTGAATGTTGTACATGATGAACGCGCTAAGCAATATAGCCGTCGTCCCCGAACCCGGGATGCCCAAAGTCAGAAGCGGGATCATCGCACCGCCGGCCGCAGCATTGTTCGCGGATTCCGGCGCGGCAACGCCTTTAATCGATCCTTTGCCGAACTCTTCGGGAGTTTTACTGATTTTTTTCTCCATAATATAAGAGAAAAAGGAAGCCAATGTGGCACCGGCGCCGGGCAATACGCCAATAAAAAATCCCAGTACCGATCCGCGCAGTATAGGGGCAGCGCTGTCCTTCAAATCTTGTTTGGTAGGCAAAATCCGGTTGATTTTGGCTATCGAACCTTCGTTTCCTTCTCTTTCGAGGATCGTTTTGAACACTTCACCCACTGCAAATAAGCCGACGGCGACCGTCAAAAACTCGAGTCCCGAATACAAAACCGGAAGATTATACGTAAACCGGGAGACACCCGAAAGAGGATCAATTCCGATCGTGGCCAGCATTAGGCCGCAGACCGTCATAATTAATGCTTTAGTCATTGATTTTCCGGCAAGCCCGCTTACCGCAGCGAGGCCAAGCAGCATTAAGGAGAAATATTCCGCAGGACCGAAATGGATCGCGATGTCCGTGAGCGGCTTTGCTAAAAAAATGAGTCCGATTAAAGAAACGATTCCGGCAGTAAAAGAGCCGATCGCCGAGATAGCGAGCGCCGCCCCGGCGCGCCCCTGCCTTGCCATTTGATAGCCGTCGAGAGTCGTTACGACCGATGACGACTCGCCGGGCGTATTCAGCAAAATCGATGTGGTCGAACCGCCGTACATCGCTCCGTAGTAGACGCCTGCGAGCAGTATAATCGAGCTGGTAGCCGCCGCTTCCGGGGACAATGCGCCGGTAAGCGATGCGGTGATCGGCATAAGCAGCGCCACGCCGCTCATCGGCCCGATTCCCGGCAGCACTCCTACCGCCGTTCCAATCAATACCCCGAAAAAAGCAAAGACGAGATTATGCCATTCGAATGCAGTTGCAAAACCATGCAGCAAATAGTCGATGGTGTTCATGCAGTTCCTCCTAGGACATTCAGCTTAGCCAAGACGGGAAGCCGGGAAGCGTGCCTTCAAGCACGTCAACGTACAGGTAATAGACGCCGAAGGAAAAAACAGCAGCGATAATCAAAGATGACCATACCCTTCCCCTCTCCATCGTCTGAAAACCGACAAACAAAAATAGAAAAGTCGTGATGACATACCCCAGATCCTCTATGAAAAAGGCATATAGGAGGGCAGCGGCAAAAATGATGGCGAACCGCTTATAGTCCAAATTCGCGGGCGCCTTCTCCGATTTCGCATAACGGAATGTTTCGTAAATGAGCCGGATGCTGAGCAAAATCAAAACAATGCCCAGTGCCATTGGCAAAGTATTCGGACCGACGCCGCTGCCATAGGCGCCTTTCGATATTTTCAAGCTTTCGCTGATACATAAGGCGCCCAGGGCAAGGAATACAATACCGGCGTAGCGATCAAACGTTTTGTTCAATGTATGCCACTCCCTTTTATTTTCCAAGACCTAATTTTTTGAGTGTCGCCGAATAAGACGATTCTTCGGCTTCCATTGACTTAATGAAGTCCGCACTGTTCATATACCCGTTTTGCAGACCGATTTTGGCAAGCTCATCATTCCACTCTTTGCTGTCCGAGAGAGCTTTCAGCTTTTCTTCCCAATATTTTTTGGCGGCGTCCGCCATGTTTTTCGGCCCGAATACTCCGCGCCAGTTGGCGACCACAAGGTCCAATCCCTGATCTTTATACGTTGGAATGCCGCTGAATTCGCCTTTTATTTTTTCCGGGGCGCCGATGCCGAGCACCCTGACTTTCCCCGCTTTAATATACTCCGCAAAGCTGGACAAATCGGAGGTCATCGCGTCGCCATTCCCGCCAAGCAGCGCCGTCATCGCTTCTCCGCCGCCGTCATACGCAACGTATTTGATTTTCGTAATATCGACGCCCGACTTGTCCGCAACCAGAATGGAATTCAGATAATCCAGCGTCCCCGGTGCGCCACCGCCGACAATCGTCACTTTCGAAGGGTTCGCTTTCAAATCATCGACGAACGATTTTAAATCTTTATATTTTGAATCCGCTTTCACGGCGATGCCTTCAAAATCAACCTGCATCCTTGCGAGCGGGGTCACATCTCTGAACGAGACCGTGGCAGCGCCTTCTTTTTTAACATAATTCAATACGAAAGGTGTGGAGGTAATCATCAATTTGTAATTGTTTCCGGCATCTTTCATCGCAAATTCGGTCGTGCCGGTAATCTGGCCGCCGCCCGGTTTATTTTCAACGGTCATCGTCTGCTCCACCAGTTTGGCGGCGGGCAGCACTTTAGCCATCGTTCTGGCCATGACATCAAGTCCGCCTCCGGCTCCGGCCGGAACAAACAAGCTCATCGGTTTCTCCGGATAGTTCGACTTTGCCGAACTTGCTGCCGAGCCTGCGGATTTGGAAGCGTTTGAATTTGGGCCCGCTTCTTTTCCTTCGCCGCCGCATGCGGCTAAACTTACGGCAAGCGATCCTGCCAGTATCATCGTCGTGACCCTTTTCTTTTCAAAAAACATGGAAACCCTCCTTTTTATGAATGCGCTTTAATTTTGCCTTACTTAACAAGTTAAAGCAGCGGGCGTTTAAAATAAAATACTGTTTTTTTATTACACCTCATAACTTTTTCGCATGACTCGCTTCACCTGAGCCGGACCTCGTGAACAGAGCGCCGCCGACAAGAAATAACCCGCTGAAATAAAACACAAACGCGATTCCGCCCCAAGCCCCGATCAATCCGAAAATCAAGGGAGCAATCAGCTGGGAAAGCCGATTTATCGCCAGTCTCAGGCCGAGCACTTCCCCCGTTTTCGATTTCGGGGATGCGTTGTACGTTGTTGTCATCGAGAGCGGTTGGCCGCAGCCTAATCCGATACCCATCACGCTGCTCAGAATGGCAAATATAACAAGATCTCCGGCAAGCGGAAAAAGCAGAAACGAGACGCCGGCAAGCATGATGGATGCCAGCAAAACCCAGCGGCGCTCAAACATGTCTACGAGCCTAGCCAAAAAAAGGCGCACAGCGACCATAGCTAAGCCCTGAAGGGCGATAATCCAGCCGATTTGCGATTCGGTGTGACCCAGCTTCGCCGCAAACAGCGGATAGTATGCTATGAAAATGTCCCGGGAATAAAGCACCAAAGCACTCGAGGCGAGCGCTTTGCGAATGGTCGGATTTTTCAGCAAGGTCAAGGTGCCTGAGCGGGTGCCGTCGGTCTTGTCCTCCTTGACCGTACCTTTCCTCCCGGCAGGGATAAAAAACGAAAATAGGATCGGTAGGATCCCGATGGCGGATGCAGTCAGAAAAGCATGCGAATACGAAACCGTCTCGGCTAAATAGCCGCCTGCAGCCGGCCCGACGAAGCCGCCGACGGAGACGAACATGCTGAACATGCTGAAGTAACGGTCCCGGTTGTGTTCGGCGGCTGCATGACCGAGTACATTTTGCAAGGAAATCATAATTAATATGTGGGCGATTCCCGTGACGATCTGAGAGACGTACAGCGAAAGCATGGACGGTGCCAGATAAGGGATTATTAACCCCACGGCCGCTCCGATGGTGCCAATAATGAGCGGCGGCTTATCCCCCGCCTTATCGGCGAGCTTCCCCGCGTAAATGGCGAAGAGGAGCGGCAAAAACGCGTACGCCGCCGTCAACAGACCGACCTCAAAAGCTCCGGCGCCGAGCTGGGAGGCGGCCAATGTGACGAGCGGTCTCGTAATGCTCATCATGGTCGTAAAGCCTAACGCAATGACGATAACGGTGCTTAAAACCACCCGCATTCAACCTCCATGGCGTCACGCCGGAACCAGGGAACGCAAAAAATCGACCGAAAGTTTGGCTGCCGTGAAGCTGTCCGGTTTTTGCACGATTTCCGGAGTGATATAACCCGTATAATCCGCTGCGTGTAGCTCTCGCATAATAAAACCAAAGTCCATCCCGCCCTGGCCGGGCGGCAGACGGTCATGATCCGCAGCATGAATGTAACGGAGCAGCCCTTTGCCCTCGGCGAACCCTTTTACCGTCGATCCGTCCTCAGTGTCCATATGGTAAATATCAAGCATGAGCTTTAAATTGGGAATCTGCAAATCTCGTATAAACCGTACCGTTTCCCGCGTTCCGTTCAAATTGTTAATGACCGACTTGTTTTGCGGCTCGAGCAGCACTTGGATGCCGCGCTTATCCGCACGTGCACATACCTGTTCGAGCGCTTCACGAATCCACCCCATAGACCGCTCCGGTTGCCCCTCATTGATATCGCCCCGAAGCTTGCCGATGGCGACAGGAGCGCCGAAATGCGAAGCGAACTCGACGATTTGCAGCGCACGCCAAACCGCAGCCTTTCTGGCCTCGGCGGATTCCGCCGCAAAAGTCAGCTTATCTTCGCTCACGACCGGCCCCGTCCCTACTGCGGCCATTTGGAGACCGCAGCGGGAAAGCTGCCGTTCGAGCAGAGCGATATCGATTTCGCCGGGATTGCGGACAAAAGCTTCAATCCCGTCATATCCGAGCCGCTTCAGATCGGAGAAAACCTCATCCGGACTGCCGCGAAATCCCAGTATCGGCAGACGTGTTTCCGGCGTTGCATATGGGTATGCCCATTTCACGGCTATCGCCCCTTCCTTGGCATCATCCGCCGATATCGTAGTCTTTCGGGTCCATGCCCTGCAGCTCTGCCTCTTTGCGAAGACTGTCCACAACCTCGCTCGTCAAAGGAATTCCTTGGACTCGGCGTTTTGCCGCCGTTCTTTCCTCCGGTTCTCCCGGGATCAATATTTCATCGAAGCCCTGCGCCTTCGGGCATTCCTTGGCACGCGTAACGAAAGTGTCCATGCGCTCCTCAAATTCTTCCTTCGGTATAAAAAGATCCGGCTTTATGGCGATAAATAAATGCCCGACGTTTTGAGGCTCCGAGTGATCGAAGTACAAGCTTTTCACATCTCCGCCATAATTCGCTCCCGTAAGCACACCGGCGAGCAAATCCATCAGCATGGCGAGCGCGGCTCCTTTGGCGCCCCCAAAGGGCAAACAAACCCCTTCAAAAGCTTTCCGCGCATCGGTCGTCGGAACGCCGTCTTTATCCAAGGCCAGCCCAAGCGCTATCGGTTCTCCGTGCGTTGCGGCAAGCCGGATTTTTCCGCGGGCGATGACCGTCATCGCCATATCGAGCACATATGGCACCTCTTGTCCGCCGGGAATTCCCGCAGCAAACGGACTCGCGCCGAGAAACGCCGTTCTCCCGCCCCAAACCGGAATCGCCGGCGATGAGTTGGTATAGGCCAGCGCAATGTATCCCGCTTCAATCGCCTGCTGCACATAAAGAGCGGCCATGCCGTAATGGGTGCTGCGTCTGACCCCAACCAGACCGATTCCGCTTTGAGCGGCGAGCCGGATCGCTTCATCCATCGCCCGGTGCCCTGCCAAAAAACCCATTCCGTCATCCCCGTCGACCAGCGAGACGGCGGGGGTGATATTTTTTACCGTTATATGGGGCCTCGAATGGACAACCCCTCTTCGAATCCGCTCCAAATACATAGGAATCCGCGATACGCCATGAGAGTCAAGCCCTCTTAAGTTCGCCTTCACAAGATCCTCCGCAATCGTACGTGCATCCTCGTCCCGCAAACCGCCGCCGATGAACAGCCGGGCTGCAAACTCGGTCAGCTTGTCGGGTTTTATCATCATTTGTGTCATAGGATCCTCCTCGTATTCATCAAGTCTAATGACCATGCTAACACGAGGGATAAAAGTCATAAAATGCAAATTCATCATCGCCAAATATGAAAAAAATGAATAACACGGCGGACTTTTCCCCTTTGGGAATAAGCGCGGCCTCGAAATTTGAACGGCAGAAGGTTACAATAGAGGAGACAAGGGGGGCAAGGTGCCATGGATGAACGGGACTGGATGATCATACATGTACTGTACGAGAAAAAAAATATTACCAAAGCCGCGCAAAGCTTATTCATTACCCAGCCTGCGCTGACTAAACGCCTCATGGTCATCGAAGAAGAGCTTGGAGTCAAAATCGTCAACCGCGGCATCAGGGGCGTGCATTTTACCCCTCAAGGCGAATATTTGGCCAAACGCGCCTCCGAGCTGCTTTCCTTATACCGGGACATCAGGGAAGACTTGACCAATATGACGGATGAAGTGATAGGAACGATCCGGCTTGGCGTTTCTACATTTTTCAGCAAGTACAAGCTGCCGATTATTTTGAGATTGTTCAAGGAGCAGTATCCCAAGGCGGAGTTTCATGTCGAAACCCTCAAAAGCCAAGACATTTTCAATCTCGTATACAATCAGGAGGTGCATGTCGGTTTCGTGCGCGGCGGGTACAGCTGGCCGGGACGAAAGCATCTTTTGTTCCAGGAGAAAATTTATATCGTCTCCAAATTTCCCGTTGATTTTGCCGACCTTCCGAATGTGCCGAAAATCGATTACCAGACCGATAACTTATTCAAATCGTTGATCGACAACTGGTGGGCGGATCATTTTTCCAAACCTCCGTTAGTTGCAATGAAGGTCGACCGCGGAGATACGGGACGGGAAATGGTCGTCAACGGACTCGGGTACGCGATTTTGCCGGCCATGTTTATAAACGACATTCCGGACCTGCACAAGCTCGAGGTGAACGATAAAAACAACAATCCGATACTAAGGGAAACGTGGATGTTTTATTACGAGGAATCGCTTTCCAATAACGTCGTGAAAGCGTTTGTAGAATTTGTAGAGGGCTTGGATCTGCAGGATATCAGCGCATTGCCGGAATAACGGGCGAGGCCGGGACGGGTGCGGGCCCTCATGAAAGTTTTCTATGCCAAAGGATAATAGATTCTTATTTTTCAGTTAGCCGAGATTCGTCTTATACTACCTTTGCGATACACCGCAGAAATACACATTCGGGGGGGATACACGGATGAATCACCTGGCACGGGCATCTTTAGTCGTCAGCGGCAAGGAATACGCGTATTACCGTATACAAGCTTTGGAGGAGCACGGATTTGGGAATGTGTCCGGCCTGCCTTATTGCATAAAGGTTCTTCTGGAGGCGGCCGTCCGGGAATGCGATCATACCGGGATTACCGAAGATCATATCCGCAAGCTGGCGCAATGGACGACGAAACGGGATCCTAACCAGGAAATTCCGTTTAAACCGGCGCGCATCCTGCTTCATGACACAACGGGGCTGCCGGCCATTGTCGACCTGGCGGCCATGCGTCAAGCGATGCATCGGATCGGGGGAGCCCCTTCCAAAGTCAATCCTTTAATACCGGTCGACCTGGTTATCGATCACTCCGTCACGGTGGATTATTTCGCCCGGCCGGACGCCCTGGAATTAAACGAGGATAAGGAGTTCGAGCGGAACCGCGAACGGTTTCGGTTTTTCCGCTGGGCCCGCCAGGCTTTCGAAAATATCCGCATCGTACCGCCGTCGACCGGGATCATGCACCAGATCAATATGGAGCTGTTATCGTCCGTTGCCGTTACCAAAGCTGTCGACGGTTCCGCGGTCGTATACCCCGACTCCTTGGTCGGTACCGATTCGCACACGACGATGATTAACGGACTCGGTATCGTTGCCTGGGGAGTAGGCGGCATTGAAGCGGAGGCGGCGATGCTTGGCCAGCCGTTATATTTCGTGACGCCGGAGGTGGTCGGCTTCAGATTGACCGGCTCGCTTCCGGAAGGAACGACGGCGACCGACCTTGCGCTGACCGTCACGCAGATGCTGAGGAAAAAAGGCGTTGTCGGCAAGTTCGTCGAATTTTTCGGACCCGGGGTCGCCCGCATGAGTGTAGCCGACCGGGCAACGATCGCCAATATGGCTCCGGAATACGGAGCGACGATGGGGTATTTCCCGGTGGACCGCGAAACGTTGCGGTATTTGCGGCAAATCGGGCGCAGCGAAGAGCAACTCGCGCTTATCGAAGCTTATTACGGCGCACAGGGGATGCTGGCGACGCCGGAGCGCGCCGAACCTGTCTACCCGGACATCATCGAACTTGATCTTTCCACTGTCGTTCCGAGCCTGGCCGGACCTAAGCGCCCGCAGGATCGGGTCGACCTTTCCCGCATGAAGCAAGCTTACAACGGCATCGTACGCTCCCCCATCAGCCAAGGAGGGTACGGCTTAACCGAGGAAGAGCTGGAAAAAACGGTTACCGTCTGCCATCCGAACGGAGAGACAAGCCTTATTTCGCACGGTTCGGTCGTGCTGGCCGCGATAACAAGCTGCACCAACACGTCCAACCCGTCCGTGCTGATCGGTGCAGGGCTTCTGGCCAAAAAGGCGGTGGAGAAAGGTCTGCGCAAGCCGTTTTTCGTCAAAAGCTCGCTCACTCCGGGATCGCGCGTAGTGACCGATTATTTGACGGAATCCGGGCTTCTGCCATATTTGGAGCAGCTCGGCTTTCATATCACAGGTTACGGCTGCGCCACGTGTATCGGCAATTCGGGACCTTTGCCCGACGAAATCAGCGAGGCCGTTCAGCGCGGCGACCTGGTCGTTGCGGGAGTGCTGTCGGGCAACCGCAACTTCGAAGGCCGGATTCATCCGCAGATTAGAGCGAACTATTTGGCTTCGCCTCCGCTTGTCGTCGCTTATGCGCTGGCCGGAACCGTCAATATCGATTTCGCGGGCGAACCTATAGGCCGTGATGAGCGCGGCGAACCTGTATTTTTAAAGGATATCTGGCCTTCGTCCGCAGAAATCGAAGAGTGGATGGCTCTCGCGGTTCGTCCGGAGTTATTTCGCAAGCGATATGCCAACGTCTACGAGGCGAACCCCCGGTGGAACGAGCTGGACGTTCCGGAAGGCGAGCTTTACGCCTGGGATGCAGGTTCGACTTACATTCAGGAGCCGCCTTTTCTTGCAGGTATTGAGAAAAATGCCCCAGGCATCCGGGAAATCGGCTCCGCCCGGGTTCTCGCCTTGCTGGGCGATTCCGTGACGACCGACCATGCTTCCCCGTCCGGCGCCATCAAACCGGACAGTCCGGCAGGACAGTATTTGCTGCAGCATGGCGTGAAGCGGGAAGACTTCAACTCGTACCCTTCCCGGCGCGGAAATCACGAAGTGATGATTCGCGGAGCGTTTGCCAATGTCCGAATCCGCAATCAGCTGGTGCCGGGCTCCGAAGGCGGGGTTACGGTCTATCTGCCGACCGGCGAAACGATGTCCATCTTTGACGCGGCGATGAAATACCGGGAGAACGGCACCGCTCTGGCGGTCATCGCCGGCAAGGAATACGGCACGGGAAGTTCGAGAGATTGGGCGGCGAAGGGGCCTTACCTGCTCGGGGTCAAAATGATCATCGCGGAAAGCTTCGAACGCATTCACCGCAGCAACCTGGTTGGCATGGGCGTTCTTCCGCTGCAGTTCGTCCCCGGCACAAGCGCCGCGTCGCTGGGCATTACCGGCCGCGAGCGTTTCGACACCGCCGGCCTGAACGACGGGATCGCGCCGGGTCAAACGATCCGCATCATCGCGACGCGCGAAGATGGAACCCGCTTCGAATTCCCCGTCATCGTCCGGCTCGATAACGTCGTCGACGTGGAATATTATCGGAACGGCGGCATTATGCAGACCGTCTTTCGCAAGCTGTAAAAAGAGGTGCCGGGATACCCGGCACCTCCAGGCTGCCCGGAAAACCCCAACTCCAAGATGAATCCCTTGATAAGGTGAGGGGTATTCCCCGGAGAGTTTACGGGCCGCCTTTGAAAACGTGTAAAAACCGCTGCTTATTGATTAAATTTACACGTTTTCAAGAGCGGCCGGAGGGGATGCCCCCACCCATGACAAATGGATTCATCCGCTTTTTGGGTTTTTCGACAAGCTAGAGGTGCCGGGAAAGCCCCGGCACCTCTTGTATTTCCTATAAATGAAACGCCACGAACTTCAATTCCGTCATCTCTTCCGTGGAATATTTGACGCCTTCCTTGCCGATGCCGCTGTTCTTCACGCCGCCGTAAGGCATATGATCCACCCGGAAGGAGGGAATGTCGTTGATGATCACCCCGCCGACCTCCAGCCGTTCGGCCGCCTCAAACGCCCGCTGCACCGAGGTCGTATACACGCCGGCTTGCAGGCCGTATTGCGACGCATTCACTTGGGCGAGAGCGTCTTCCCAGTCTTCGTACGGGTTGATCACGACGACCGGCCCGAAAGCCTCGCTGCACGACAGCGCCAAATCGGAACGCCCCTCCGCGATGACCGTCGGCTGAAATACGGCCCCTTCGCGCGTCCCCCCGAGCACGATCCGTGCACCGGCCTGCCCGGCTTCCGCCACCCAGCGTTCGATCCGTTCCGCTTCGCGTATGTGGATGAGAGCCGACACATCCGTCTGCTCTAAGCGCGGGTCGCCGACGACGAGCCGTTTCGCGTTTTCGACGAATGCCTCCAAAAAAAGCTCGAATAACTCCCGCTTCACGAAAATTCGCTGAATCGAAATGCATACTTGACCGGCGAAATTGAAAGAGCCTTCCACGCAGCGGGCCGCTACCGCTTGAATATTTTCGGCGCTGTCGACAATGACGGCGGAGTTCGATCCGAGCTCCAGCGTGACCCGCTTCAGCCCCGCTTTTTCCCTTATGCCGAGCCCGACCTCATAGCTGCCGGTAAACGTGACCATTTTGACCCGGCTGTCTTTCACGAGCAGGTCTCCGACATCGCCACCCCGGCCGGTCACGACGTTAAGCGCTCCCGCAGGCAAGCCCGCCTGCTCGAAGATGCCGGCCGTCATGAAGGCGCTAAGCGGCGTTTGCGATGCCGGTTTCAGCACGACGGCGTTGCCGGCGGCAAAGGCCGGCCCGAGCTTATGCGCCGTAAGGTTGAACGGAAAATTAAACGGAGTGATCGCCGCGATGACACCGAGCGGTTCACGCACCGTAAACCCGAACTTCCCCCTTCCGCCCTTGGCCGCATCCAGCGGAACCGTTTCGCCGTGAATCCGTTTGGCCTCTTCCGAGGCAAACTTGTACGTTTCTATCGTGCGCGCGATCTCCGCCCTGGCCGCTTTGAGCGGCTTGGCGTTCTCGGCTGCCAGGATGAGCGCACATTCCTCCGACTTTTGCTCAAAAAGCCGGGACACCCTCTCCAATATTTGCGATCGTTCGAGCGCCGTCAGACGTCGCATCGTCTTCGCCGCAGCATGGGCGCTCGCCAGCGCCGCCTCCACATCCGCCCGGTCCGCGAGCGGGATGAGCCCAAGGTTTTCTCCGTTATACGGGGAAAACAGTTCGTAATGCCGTTTTCCAGCGACCCATTGACCGCCGATAAACAATTTTTTTGCCTCCAAGACCATCAAACTCCTTTCGCTTATATTTAAACACCACGATAGGCCTTTTCATAGATCCGCAAAATCTTGTCTTTGTTCAGCTTATACGGCGTATTCAGCAGCAAACGGTCGATCTTCGACGCCTGTTCGGCAAGCACCGGCAATGCGGCCTCGTCCACTCCGAGCCCGCTTAGCGAAGTGGGCAGATCGAGCTCTCCAAGCAGCCGGAACATGTAATCCGTAACCGCCTGCAAAGCTTCGTGCGGCCGGCTGCCGTAATCGCCCAGCTGCAGAAATCCGGCGATGTTCACCATCTGCTCCGTGCAGGTTTTTCCCGTCACTTCAAACACAAACGGCATCAACAGGGCATTGGCTATCCCGTGCTCGATGTGAAACTTCCCGCCGAGCGGATAAGCGAGCGCATGGACGGCGCCGACGCCGGCGTTCGCCAATGATATCCCCGCCCAGTTGCTGACGAGACTCATCCCGATCCGGGCATCGACGCTGCTTCCGTGATGAACGGCGCGGGCAATATGGGCGGGGAACAGCTTCATCGCCTGCTCGGCGTACATTTTCGTCGCCGGTGTCGCGCGCACCGCCACGTAAGATTCGATCGCATGCGTAAAAGCATCGACTCCGGAGGCGGCCGTCACACGGGCCGGGCAGGAGACCGTCAGCATCGGATCGATAATGGCCACATCGGGAAGCAGCGCAGGACTCACCAGTCCCCGTTTAAGCTCCTGCTCGTCATCTCCGAAAATGGCGTTCATCGTCATTTCCGCGCCCGTACCGGAGGTGGTGGGCAGCAAAATGCAAGGTACGCTGCGATTCTCAATCGCCTTCTCGCCGCTGATATAAGGGGCAATATCGGATTTATCCAGCAAAGCGGCGATCGTCTTGGCCATATCCATCGCGCTGCCGCCGCCGATCCCGACCACCAGATCGCAGCTTTCCTGACGCAGCGAATCGACAGCCCCGGCAAGCAGCTTAAACGTCGGCTCCCCTTGAATGTCCGTGAAAACGACTAACGGAATATGAAGCCTCTCCAGCAATTCGACGATTCGGCCCACGACACCGGCCCCTTCCAAACCTTTGTCGCTCACGAGTGCGATCCGGGAAGGGGAGAAACGGGTGACTTCCTCCGGCAGCGACTGCAATGACTGTACACCGAACCGGACGTTGCCCGGCATGCGAAAATCGGAATAAGCGCTCATTCATCATACCTCCTGAAATTAAAATCATTTATCGCTTACCATACCGTCCATCCGCCGTCCACGACGATCGTTTGCCCGGTCACCATGTCCGATGCCCGGGAGCTCAAATAAAGAAGCGCCCCGAACAAATCCTCCGGTTTCGCCAAGCGCCCCAGCGGAATACGCCTCAGCACGTCTTCTTTGAATTCGGGATCGTCCAACATCCGCTCCGTTAACGGAGTTTCGATGAACGTGGGTGCAATCGCGTTCACATTGATGCCGCAGGCAGCCCATTCGATGGCCAGCGCCCTAGTAAGCTGCAGCAGCCCGCCTTTGCTGGAGCAATAAGCACTGCGTTTATAATAGCCTACAAAAGCCATCTGAGACGATATATTGATGATTTTGCCGCGCCCGTTCTCCTTCATAAATCGGGCGGCGGCTTGACTGCAGAAAAAAGCGCTTTTTAAATTTAAATCGAGCACCGCATCCCAATCGGCTTCCGTAACCTCTTCGGCAGGTTTGGCAATGTTCGTGCCCGCATTGTTCACGAGAATATCCACACTGCCGAAAGTTTCGTTAACCTTGCGCATCACGGCCGGCAGCTCATCGACCGATAAAACGTCGCAGCCTATACTCAGCGCCATCCCTTCGGCCGCCCGAATTTCTTCCGCCAGCGCCTCCAATTTTGTTTCGTTTCTGGCCACCAGGGCCACCTTGGCCCCGGCGTTTGCAAGGAGCTTGGCCATGTCGCTTCCTATGCCTTGACTGGCCCCCGTCACAACGGCGGTTTTCCCGGCCAAATCAAATAATTGGTTCAACTTCATACCCATGGCACCTCCTTCCCTACACATTGGCCTTTAAGCAAGGCCCCGTCGTTCCTCTTATGATCAGTTCCGGCTCCAGTGTTACTTGAACAGGCTGCTTATCCCGATGATCGCTGCCAAGCTGCTTCAGCAAAATCTCTAACGCAAGCTGCGCCATTTTCTTTTTTTGCTGCGAGACGGTGGTCAAATTGATTAAGGGATTGGCGGCAATACCGATATTGTCAAAACCGATGATCGAGATGTCTCGCGGCACCGACAATCCCATCGATACCACGGCGTCCATGACAGCCATTGCCATCTGATCCGAAGCCGCCACAAAACTTGTCGGACCGTCCCGTTCGCCCAGTACGCGCTGCACATACGAATATATAGCGTCATATTCAAAAACACCGTCATAAATCCAATCGGACGTATACACAAACTCCGAATCTCGCAGACTGGAAATATACCCCCGATACCGTTCATGGAAGGTGGAATATTTCAACGGGCCGGAAACGTATCCGATCCGCCTGTGTCCGTTTTCCATCAAATGACTCATCGCCATGCGGACGCCCAGTTCATTATCGACTTCAATATAACTTGTCATCGCGTCATCCATTTTCCGGTTATAGAGCACGATAGGAAATCCGGTTTGAGCAAGGCGTTTCACACTTGGTTCGTCACGGGTAACCGATGCGGCGATAATACCGTCTACCCGCTTCGATACGAGCGTCTTTAAAGCATGCTCCATGTTCCGATCCCTATGGCCCGCATCCAGTACAACGATCTCGTATCCGGCCATGTTGGCGTGGCGTATTACCAGCTGAGCCGTTTCCGCATAAAACGGATTGGCAATATCCTGTACGATAAGTCCAATCGTATTCGTTTTGTTCGTCACCATACTGCGGGCTATTTCGTCCGGAATAAAACCGAGCTCCGCAATCGCATCGAGCACTTTTTGACGAGTGGACGGTTTCACGTTCGGATACTTGTTGAGAACCTTCGATACGGTCGGTTGAGAAACCCCCGCTTTTTTCGCGACATCGTGGATCGTTATTTTTTCCGCATTCATGGAAGCCATTTCCTTTTTCAGAATACGTATTCTTTAATCGCCGCAAGAAAGGACGGAAAGCATCGACTTCACGCTGATTTCCGGGCTGGTCAGCACAGGTACCGATCCCTTCGGAACTTGCTTCAACACGCGAGCCATCGACATTTGGGCCAGTACGATCACATCGCAGCGGCTTTCCATTTCATGTATTCGCTGTCCTATGAGCTGATCATGCTTGTTCGGATCACCTGCCTGCAGCGCATCGAAAGCTTCCGTGAGCACGATCGTCTCCACATGTACGTCAGCCCCTTCCCGCCCGGCTATCTCTTGGATAAGGCCCGTCGTCGTCGGTCCGGCCGCCTGAACCGTTGCAATGACTCCGATTCGCTTCCCGAGCTTTACCGCGTGCTCCAGCATGCTGTAATCCGCACTCAGCACCGGCTTGGAGAAAAGATGTTTGATTCCGTTAACCTGCGGCGTAAACGACGAGCATGTCAGCATAATCCCCTCCGCCCGGCTCTGTTCCGCACGCTCCATCAAACCGACGAGCCTGCGGACCATGGACTCTGAAACGACACCGGTCTCGTTGAGCTCTGAAATCAATCCTTCATCCAGAAAATGAAGCAATTTCACATGCGGGGCATGCTCCTGAAACGCTTCCACAATTGGTTGAACGGAATTCATCGTCGCGTGGACAAGCGCAATTTGCCTTTTGGCTTGATGCATATCGGTTGTCTCCTCCTTTTTTAAGTGAACACGGATACGGGCTGATTAACGGTTGCTGTCGAGCTTATTTGGCTCAAAAACGTCATTTATAAATCGTAACGGTTGTGGCAGAGCTTATTTCCCATCTTGTATCCCTTAAAACGATGAAAGTTCACAAATAACCGCTCTGGCAACCGTTGCCGTTCTGAAATGACCCATTTAGCCCGTTTAAGCTCCACTGCAACCGTTACACCAGCATGAGCCGTAACCGACCGCTGCAACATGTAAATGTTTGGTTCAACTTATAAAATCATATTAATGGGGCTTTCATGAAAAGGAAAATTCGAAATATCTATGGTCAGCCATAAGTAAAACGAATTTCAGTTCATGATGTTGTCTTTTTCTAATGCAGCTTTGGAATGTCCTCAAGCCTCCCGAAGATCTGTTTCCCCTTCTCCTTCCCGATCTTTACCATTTCATCCGCCCCCGTCGACGGACCTCCTACTCTCAGCACGGCATCGCAGTGGTTGATCAGACGCACCGCGGACGGGTGAAAAATGCAATTGAATGTCCCGTCACCGATACCGGTTGATCCCGCGGTGGCGATCAGCGGCAGCGCGTACCATTCCCCTAAAACCGGCATATGCCCGGCTTCATAGATCTGCAGGGCGACCTCGTTCATGAATCGGACGTTTTGTTCGATTCTCTTCGGATCGTCGCCGGTTCCCGATCTGTACGGTCCGGCAACAAGAATATGCAGCGGTTTTTGTCCGGGCGGCGTAATATCCGCCTCACGTTCAAACAGCCCGTGCAGATCAGCGTATTGAAGAAGCAGGATCGTCTTCCCGTCCCGAATCTCGCCGGTTCGTATCATATCCAATGCCTGGCGGAACGGCAATTCCAATACTTCGATATTCTCCTGCTCCTCATCGAGACCGCCCCCTCTTCCCGATGCCATCGTTGCGTCGTACTCTGCGACGTAAAAATGTACGATCTCCGTAACTGAACCCGGCGACATGTAAGCTTCTCCGACTTTTTGAACCTTCTTGAGCTTGTAGCCCGTCTCTTCCTCCGTCTCGCGTATAATGGTTGCTTCCGGCGTTTCCCGGTCCAGCAACCCGGCGCATGTTTCGATTAACATACCCGTAGGATTTTGATTTTTGTAGGTCGGCATTCGAAATTGGCGGGTCAGCACAACGGTTTGATTCTCCCGGTTATAGAGGAGGATGGTCGCGCCGTTGCCGCGATCGTACACTTCGCGCGTCTGCTTTTCCCATACCCCGTTATCTTTACGGTACTCGAAGGTGACTTTTTTCAGAACATACCAATTGTCCGACAAAACCTCCTCTGTAACATTTCGGATTCTGGCGTGGCGAGTTTCCATCATTTATTTCCTCCCTTTATACATTCCGTTTTCTTTCGTAACGAGCAAAGCGCCTTCGCGCTCCAGAATCTGCTCAACATAGGTCCGAAAGCGGTCCAGTGCCGCTCCCTGCAGTCTTGACCGCGCATTCATAGGAGTGGAGATCATGTAGTCAATCAGAGCTTGCGCTTCGGTGATTCTTAGGCTGTCCTCATAAAAGAACGGTTCAACCTCGCGAAAGAAAGGCGAGAGCAGCTCATCCGCATTACCCAAATGAAATCTCTCAATGACGCGGTCCAGGACCTCCATCTCCGGGTCAAAAGATATACCGAGCTGCTCCACCTCCTGCAGATGCCGCAAGCTCATCGTCGTGGTGTAGAAGCAGCCGCCTTTTTTTATAACTCGATGTATTTCCCGAATGGCTTTTGGGATATCCTGCACATGATAGAGCATGTTGCCCGCGATAACCTTATCGAATTGCCCGTCGTGGAAGGGGATGTCCTGCGCGTCCGCTACCAGAAATTTAAATTGGGGCAGATCTTTGAGCCGGCTCCGCGCCTCCTCCACCATCCCTTCGGACAGATCTGTCAATGTGATACGCCAACTCTCCGGAATGCGATCGGCGTTGCGCTGCCACAAGGCGCCGTCCCCGCAGCCCAGCTCCAGCAAATGAACGTCCGGCTCCCGCCCAAGCTGCTCAAACACCCATTTGTACCATCCGTGCGGATTGGTGCTGAAACGGTCATACAGGTGCATTCGGGATTGTAACCGGGACGGACTCCGATACTGTTCCCCCCACTTCTGGTCCGTCTGTACAGCCTGAATAATGTCCGCCAGATGGTTCCATCCCCCCTCGCTTAACGCGTTTCCTTCCTCTAACGCCCTGCGGATCGCCTTCACGACATTTTCGGTATGGAGCATCTTTTGCCGCAGCACATCCAACTGAGCGAGAAGCGAGTCCCGAATCTTTCCGCTTGAGTCCATCTCCGCCGCCAAAATGCTCCTGATCTCCTCCAATGACAACCCCACGTACTTCAGCGTTTGAATTTGCTGCAGCCGGCTTAGGTCGTCCACTCCATACCTTCTCACAGCTCCCGTTTGATCCTTGTCCGGAGTCAACAGTCCTATCTGGTCATAATACCGCAAGGTTCGAAGAGATAATCCCGTCCGCTTAGCCAGCTGTCCTGTCGTAAAAAATGTGCTTTTTTTCAAGAACATTTCCCCCCTCCGTATAGACCATAGTAAACGTTAGATCCAGTATATCTGATTACGTAACGTCACCCGCAAGCGATTTTTACAAAAACAAAAAAGGAACCGCCTCCTTAAGGAGTTGGTTCCCGGTTAAAATGAATCGCCAAGCCGGATATGGGCGATCGAAAGACAGGTTTGATTACGCGCCGTAAGCTGACGGTTCCAGACTAAACGCAAGACCTTGCCAGTTGTAGTCGCCCCGCTCCGCTTTTTGGCGGTTATCGTACGCAATATCCCGATAAAGCTGCAGGGCGGCGCGGTCATCGAGATGTCCGGTATCGTGTCCGAGATGCTCGAACAAAAGCTGCCTGCGAAATGCGCGCACCGCTTCCTCATCCCATATCGCCGCATTCATTTCCGTATGGCCGAAAAACGAGTTCGAGTGCAGGTTGCATGACCCGATAGTCATCCACACGTCGTCGACCAGCATGACTTTGGCATGCACGTAAATATGGCTGCGTCCTCCTTGTCCGTCAGGACCGGCAATTCCGACCAAAGCGAATTTTTCATACCGGCCGAGCGCTTCTATCCGATCGAAGAACGCTTTGCGTTCCGGGTTTCTGCGGGCCGCCCGCACATGATCCTCGGGATTGGCCGGAACGAGCAATACGATATCTACGCCGCGCTTTAACGCATCCTCCAGTCTGGAAGCGATCTCCAGAATCGGGAGAGCCTGATTTTCGATGTAGATGGAACGGCGAGCCGCATCAATCGCCTGCAGGTATTGCTCGGAAACAGAATGTTCGCCTTCAACGATATCGAACGGGCTGCCTTCGGGAGTAGGGCAGCTATTGCTGTAGCGGCCTTTATAGACATTCCTTTGGATTTGTACCGACGTATTTCCTCGAGGAGCGGATACTTGGGACGGAAAGGGCAATTCGTCGTCGCCGGTATGCCCCCATACCCCGTCGGCCTCCATCCTTTCGCTGGCCTCATTCCACCTTTGCACGAAATTGTGGTGCACATCGGTTGCGGACGGCCCCGCTACTTCGACATAAATATCGTGGCGCTGATTTTCCCCGATATGGCCGGGTTCGAAGGTTTGGAAGGTCGGATTGATTCCTCCGATAAAGGCCGTCTCGGACGGATGGCCTGCATCGATCAGCCAAATTTTTTGATGCTGGCAATAATAACCGAATGCCCGATCCCAACGGGCGCGAAATCGCGATCCCCGTGCGGCGAGCATATCATGGTCTTCCTTGGAGCCTGCAAAAGCTTGGCCGTAACCGCTGCTCTCCGGGTTGGGGCGCCAGAAGAGAATCCGAACATCGAGCCCTCGCGCTGCCGCGCGGTCCAGCACATCCAGAATGGTTCCGCGACCGTCCGGCATCCGGAAATCCGGTGCCATGAAAGTAATCGAGAGCCAAACGCTAATCTGCGCGTTTTCGATCGCCTCGCAAATGCGCCTAAAGGTCGGAGCGCTGTCAACCAGCGGATGCACGGAATTGCCGTATCTTACGGGATACGATCCGGATGCAAGACAAGGGATATGTGACTGCACATTGATAATGGAAGTCACCGTGACTCCTCCTTCACAAATGGATAAGATCATCCTATCACAACCTGGAAGGAAGAAATTTTTTTATTATATTAATTTATGAAACGCCCTTCTCCAATATCTCAATCAAAGTGGAAATATCAACGCCAAGCAGAGTCGGTTCTTCCGTTTCACGAGGTGGCATTTTGATTTTTGTAAAGAGAATTTTGGCTCGCAAAGCTTCGAATGAATAACCCCTACCCAACCGGTTTACGAGACGAATAAGGCTATTCAGTGACTCTGTATAAGCGTTCGTAACGCGGTGGTCGAAGTAGGCGAATATTTCTTCTTCCCAGTTGTCCACAGCCCATGTAAGAGGCTCAAAAGCCATTTGGAGTTCATTTGGAATCTCGGCCTTCCAATCGTGGTATTTGAGGTAAGCCTTTTGTCTGCTATCGCTATCCCATAAGTCAAAAAATGATTCCTTCAAGTTATATGCAATGCTGAGAGAAGGGTATTTATTCGTCCATAGGTCAAAAGTTATCTTATCCATCTCTGTTAGCTCATTATGGCGTTTCAAGAGAATAAAGCGGTCGTGCATGAGCCCACGCCGTTCCTTCGGTGATAACCCCTCTCTAAGCTGTTTGCGGATGGTTTCTAACGCTTGGTTTGCCATACGGACAACGTGAAACTTATCGACAATGATAAGAGCTTTTGGCAGTACAGCTCTCACGGCGTCCTTATATGGCTGCCACATATTCATAGTAACGTATTGTATTTGTCCTTTATTTGGAAGGCGTGAGAGGTAGCCTACTACGGATTCCTTGTTACGATTGGGCAAAACGTCTAACAAAGTACGTTCCACAATATTGGTTAAAACGCATCTTGGCTTAATCATGTGTATTTCGTCAATCCCAAGCCAATTAGGTGTTTCAAATCGATGAGTTTCTTCAAGACGGTTGATGTAATCACGAAAGATGCTGCGTATCGTTTTTTCATGCAATCCAACTTCCTCGGATATACTGACAAACGTGCGTTTAAGGCTTTGCTTTTCTATATAAGACAATAAACGTTTGGTGCAATTTCGCTTTTCGTCTATGGTGTGGTTTAGATGTTCCCAAAAGGTTCGATTGCAGTCTTTGCAGCGATACCTCATACGCTTTATAAGAAGCCCTGCACGCTTGCCGTGAATTGGTAAGTCCATACAAATCTGTTCCCTGCTATCGTGTTTGTAAAGGTTGGCTGTACATCCACAATGAGGGCAAGTCAAAGGTAGAGAGTTCGCCACCACTTGAATTAGAAATTCGAATTCATTCTCACAAATACTTAAGATGTTGAATTTCGAAAGATTTAAAATATCCATTTGAATTTCTTCTATGCATTTATGCTGCAAACTCCTTCTTTGTTTTCGCATCACTGGCCAAAATACCGCTGAATTTAAACAATAACAACGAACCGGCAAAGCAAATGGCCGCAAACAAGCCAACGGCGGAAAAACCGTTAAAAGATGCGTAAATCAGGCCTGCGATCCAAGAACCGAACGTTGTCGCGGCGTACATGACCGAACTGGCCAAGCTGGAGATTGTGCCGCGGATGGTCGGATTTAATGAATTCAGCATTCCCAATATGAGTGGAAAAGCGATTCCCATGGTAACGAATATGAAAAAGTAAACACTTTCGAAAGCCGCAACCGATGGCAAGTGGGGTAAAACAATAAAACATGCAATAGAGACAAGAAAGCCCGCAACCAACGTGTTGAAACGGTTTAATGTTTTGATCACATAGGCACCGCAGAGACTCCCGACTATATTCCCGAGACCGAGAAAAAACATCACATACCCCGCTTGATCGATTGAAAGGTGAAAGCGATCCGTCACCCATTTTCCGATGAAAGAAAAGGCAGCAAAGAATCCGCATTGAAACAAGAAATGAGCGAAGAAAGCTCTTCTTGCCATTGGACTTTTCAATAGCGGGATGTATCTGCTGAAAATAGGAGATTTGGTTATTTGGCCTTGATCCGGTTTCATTTCGGGCAAAGCATAGTGGATGAATATTGCCACAAATAACGCGAATGTTCCGATTGTAAAAAAAGAATAAGACCAATGGATGGAGGCAAGCAGACTTCCAATAGGGATGCCGAACGCTTGGGAAGCAGCCACGCCGGCCATAACGATTCCGGATACTTTGGCGATCTTCGGCGCTCTGAACAGGGCAGGGATCGCGGCCCAGACTTGAGGAGCCGTAAATGCCGCGCTGACTCCGGCTAAAAAACGGAATAAGAACATCGACCAAAAACCTGTGGCAAAGCCGCACAACAGGGTTGAAACCGAGAAGCATACCATGCCGGAAAGCATGACCTTTTTGCGATCCCAACCATCGGAAAGCGGTCCGGCAATCAGCGCGAATAGGGCATACCCTAAAGCATAGGCTCCGACCATCCAACCGGCAGATTCGGTCGGGATATGAAACAATTGTTGGAGCGTGGGGATAAGCGGAGAAATCAAAAAAGTATCCGTACCGATGACAAACATGACGAGGAATAATAAGATTGTTAATCTTAACATGGTATCCACCCTTTTCATATTGTTCTATAGTTCAATGATTATTGAACTAATGAAGAAAAAAAAGAGATTCCCTTCTACAACGTATCCAGAAATCCAGGTAAGTAAGTTTGAAAAGTCTCCAAATCGAGACTCGTATACTTTGTTTGGGCATCTTTTCGTACGTTGATTAATTTCGCCTCCTTTAAAGTACGCAAGTGATACGAAGTATTCGATTTGGAAGTATCGCGAATGTTTCTTACTTCTCCGCAATTCATTTCCTTCTTGCCGGCGTATAGAGCTCGAATGATATCCAGTCTTGTTTCATCAGCTAATGCTTTGAATATTTTGATTCTGAGCTCATCATTTGTTATTATTTGAGTAGTCATAAAACTATTGTACTAAGATATCGTTACAAATCAAGTCTTTAGAAAAATACCACCACATTCTCCGATTTATAAGTGAAATGACTTCGGCGAGTGCGGGGTATAAACCAGGTCTTGTTTACACTTATATGATTGGATATATTGAAATTAAACTATTTAAACCGGCTTAACTGGAGTGGATCCGTTTGTCTTCCCGTGAGAGCAGAAGCAGAGATTTAAGCGAAGGGCCTTTATATTTTGCTTATAGACGTCTCAGTGCGAATAACCAACACAAGGAAACGTTTCATTCCCATCGGGGCCTCGAAATATTGCTGATCCATCAAGGCAAAGGGACCATGATCGTGAACAATGTCAGCTATGCGATCAGACCGGGGATGGTTTGCATTTTCCAGCCTTACCAGTTTCACCATCTCCAGCTCGATTATTCCGATAACCAGACCTTTGAGCGTTCCATTGCCATCTTCGAGCCGGCGACGTTTGATTCCTATTTTGAAAAATGGCCCGCCCTTAATGCATTTTACAGAAACATGTATTTAAGTAAACTTCCATCTCCCTGTATATATGGAGTAGAAGACACACATGAGCTGGTAACCGTGTTTCAGAGTATGCAGCAAAAGGTCCCCACCTTAACGGAAGCGGAGCAGCTTGAGGAAATTTCTTTGTTTCTCGTATCGGCATTCCGCAGTCTAAAGCCATTATGGCAAACACAGCGGGATCAAATCACGCCGCTGCGCACCCGCAAAAATCGCCATGTGGAACAAATACTGATCTGGATCGAACGCCATTATGCCATGCCCTTCCATTTGGAGGACATGTCGAAGGAGCTTCATCTGACGACCTATCATTTGTCCCATTTGTTTAAGGAAGCGGTCGGCATCAGCATCACGGAATACATCGCTACCCGAAGGACGCATCAGGCCGTCATGCTGCTGACCACAACCGATAAGCCGATCACCCTGATCGCCGAAGAAATCGGGATTACGAACAGCTCGTATTTCTGCAAATTTTTTAAATCCCGCATGGGCACGACGCCCCACCAATACCGCAAAAGGTGGAGCAGAACAAATCCCCCGAAAAATAAACCTTTGTAGCTTATTCCCGGTACTTTTTGGGGGCAACAAAAAAGCTCGTAACCTGCCAAGCAGGCATACGAGCCTTTCCGCTATTCTATGTGTGCCGCATTGCGCTGGGCAATCACGCTGAGCTCGGCCGCCTTGAATGCGTGCTCCTGCGTCATCGCGTTTTCCGTACGGTTGATGCAATCGAGAATCAACTGCCCAAAATAAGGGTAACCGACCTGGCCGGACACATTCCAGTAATGCTCCCCTTCGGAATTGACCAGATAAACGTTGTCGCCCTTCTGATTTCTGCCGATGTCCACATATTTACGCAGCTCAATGTAACCGTCCGTGCCGAGAATCGTCGTACGCCCGTCGCCCCAGGTGGATAGACCGTCCGGAGTAAACCAGTCTACCCGGAAATATCCGGTGGCGCCGTTTTCTCCGACCAAGGTCGCATCGCCGAAATCCTCGAATTGGGGATACTGCTTATGATGATAATTCGCCTTCTTGCTGTGAGCAATAGCGGCGTTCTTCGCGCCGGTATAATACAAAAACTGCTCGATCTGATGGCTGCCGATATCGCAAAGGATTCCTCCGAAGCGGTCGCGGTCGAAAAACCAGTCCGGCCGGCTATTGGCATTGATTCGATGCGGCCCCAAGCCTATCACCTGCACTACACGCCCGATGGCTCCCTGTTCAATAAGCTGGCCTGCATAAACCGCGCTCTCCACGTGAAGACGTTCGCTGTAATAGACCGCATATTTTTGCTTCGTTTCGGCCGCCTTTTGCTTCGCCTGCTCCAATTGTTCCAATGTCGTAAGCGGCGCCTTATCGGTAAAATAGTCTTTCCCGTGCGACATGACGCGGAGCCCCAACGCGCATCGTTCCGAAGGGATAGCCGCTCCCGCAACGAGGCGGATGCCGCTGTCCTGCAAGATCTCCTGCTCCGAACGGGCAGCCTTTACATGAGGGAATTTATTCTGAAATGCCGCCACCTTCGCCGGGTCCGGATCGTACACCCAATCCAGTTGGCCGCCGGCTTCGATCAAACCTTGACTCATTCCATAGATGTGCCCATGATCCAAACCGATTGCCGCAAATCGAAATTCCCCGGGGGCGCAAACCGGATTCGGCTTCCCCTTAGGGGCGTAAAACATTCCGCTCTTATGATCCATCTTATTTTTTCCCTTCCTCAAGACTTCCTGTAGTAATGGCCATATCCGCAAAGTTTTCAACGTGGCTATTTTTCTCATAGAAGTAGGTGACATGTTTCAGCACCCCTTCTCGGGTATAAAACGGATCGTCCGGCTGCAGCGGCAGTTGAACGATTTCGCCGGTGCTTGCCGATTTGTAAATACTCATGATCAATTCCAAAGTGTCGCGACCGCTGATTCCGTCGATAAGCACGGGCGAACCGGTCTCAATGGCCGTAAGCACGTTATCGATTTGTGCCGTATGCCCTTGATAGGGAAGATCGGGTAGGCTGTCATAATACTGCTGAATTTTCGTTTCCAGTTCCGTATCCGGTTCAGGGAATCCGTTTGGCTTGGAGACCGACGCCTTCAGTTTCCATGGAGCGGATATACGGGCGTTTAATCCTTGGAAAACGATCTGCTGTTCCTCCCCGTGATGGACTACCGAGCTTGTGACCTGACCCAAAGTTCCATCCGGATAACGCAGCATGGCAATGGATAAATCTTCGATTTCGGCATTATCGTGAGCAACGTTGCTCATGAAAGCCTGCACCTGGCTCGGACGCCCCCGCATCCAAAGCAGAGCATCGATATGGTGAACCGCATGGTTCAAGGTTGGGCCCCCGCCTTCCTTCTCCCATGTTCCGCGCCACCACAAGTCATAATAGCAATGTCCGCGCCACCAATAGGAGTCAACCTGGGCGTGAAGAATTTTCCCGGCCAAACCGCTGTCCAGAACGGATTTCAATTTCATCATCGCATTTCTAAAACGATTTTGTGCAATGACGGACACAATTTTACCGTTTTTACCGGCCGCTTCGTTAATATCGTCGCATTCCTTCAGCGAAGCCGCCATCGGCTTTTCAATCACCACATGGCTGCCCGCATTCAGAAAATCAATGGCGATTTCGGCATGCACATAAGGCGGAGTGCATATGGATACAAGATCGATTCCGTCATGAAGCAGATCTTTGTAATCCTGCACGATTTTCGCATCGAGCCCGTATTTTTCAACCCTCGCCTGAGCTTTTTCGGGGTAAACATCGCTTATGGCGACGATTTTACAGCGATCCTTGAATTGCAGATAACCTTCGATATGACTTGTCGAAATGGCCCCTGCGCCGATAATGGCTACCTTTAACATTTGCACCCCTCCGCTTGTTTAACTCCGGAATCTTGTTTTCAAATTAATGATAACCAATATACCGATTGATTTGTCCTTCTCTAATGCGATAAAAATAACGCTGCATTGCGTTTCTCCTCTGACAAAAAGAAAGACATCCCGGAAAAACCGGAATGTCTCGCCATTTCCTTTCTCGGCTACTTTGTTTTCCCGTAACCGAATGCGCCGTAATAAGTGCATGTATGGGCCGCGATTTCCGCCGCTTTGGACAAAGCATAACGAGCATCTTTGGCATCCGCATAATGCGTAAGAAACCCGGCAATAAACGAATCGCCGGCTCCCATTGTATCCACGACTTTTGTTGGAAGAGTCGGTTGTTCAAAGATGTCTCCGTTTATTGAAAACAGCGCAGACCTTTCACCGCGTGTCACCCCCACAACCTCAACGCCAAATCGGTGAACAAGCTCAAACAGGTCTTTCATGCTCTGCAGCTGCATATCGCTGCCCGAGAAAAACGCATAGTTGATATGTGGGCAAATGCGCTCCAAATACTCCGGATTCCATTTTTTTGAGGTGGAAAAATCAAAAGAAACTTCCTTATGCGAAACTTTCGGCAGTTCGTTCTCGAAATCGCTGTTTACACTGGAATGGATCACATCGTAGCCATTTATATACTCGATATCGTCTGCCGTTAATTGTAAAGTGACCAATGATTGAACCCGAACTCCACGATTGGTCCCGATAAAAACGCGGTCGCCTTCTTCGTTGACAGCGACCTGCGCCTCGCCGTTCTCGCCAACCACCACCCGGATACGGGAGAAATCGATTCCCTCGTCTTCCATACAATGAACGACATGATCCGCAGCTGCATCTGTCCCGATAACCCCTAAATAACCGGCAGCTTTCGCACCGTATCGCTTGCTTATGACCGCGACATTCAGCGCATTGCCCCCCGGATACATCATTCCCTGGTCTTTGTAAAAGTCGACAACGTTATCTCCGATAGCCAACAATTTCATTTCAATAAGCTGCCTTCCGCATGTGTCTTCCGATTTTCAGCGGATGGCTGCAAGGACAAGGACTTTCGCAGTTGACTGGTCGCCACCTCGTCCATCAACAGTTCCCCGTCGTAAGTCCTTTCCAATACAACGCCATATTCGCTGCGAGCTTTGTCCAGGGATACTTTAGACTCCCGAACATCATGCAAAACTTGTTCCGGAGGGCGTTCCGAAGGAGTGCCGTGGCCGCCGGCGCCGGGTGTACGAACGCTGATCAAGTCTTCTTTGTTTAATACCAATCCTGAAAGCTTGGACTTCAATTTTTCCGTCTGCTGGCCGCTGCGGGTTAACCAGAAGCTGCCTCTTTCCCCTTCTCCTCCGCCGGCCAAACCCCAGGGCGCCAATTTGTGCCGCTCGCCGAGTCCGGTAAATTCAAGGTGATCCGCAAGGATGCGGTAATCTCTTTGAATGCCCAATCCGCCTCTGAATTTCCCCGGACCGCCCGAATCCGTACACAATTGATACCGTTCTATCAAAATCGGATATTCGCGTTCCAACGCTTCAACGGGCAGATTCGACGTATTCGTCATATGAACCTGTACCCCGCTCAACCCGTCTCCGCTGCTGTGCGCCCCGGCGCCGCCGGCAATCGTTTCGAGGTAAACAAAATAATGATTTGTGGCGGGATTAACGCCTGAGAAAATAGCTGAAGTAACCGAACTGTTGCAAGCCGCCAGCACGCGTTCGGGAACGGCTTGGCCGAATGCGCCGAACAATACGTCGCATACCCTCTGGCTTGTGTCCACACGCACACCGACAGGAGCAGGCTGGGAACAATTGACGATCGTACCTTCCGGTGCAACGAGCTCGATAGCCCGATAAATCCCGGCGTTGGAGAATGTTTCTTGGCCCGCAATCGCTTTCAGGCAATAAAAAACCGCAGTCAGTGTGCCGGAATAAACCAAATTCAGCGGGCCGGTCACTTGAGGGCTTGTGCCTGTGAAATCCACTTTTATGGAATCGTCTTTAACCGTGATGGAAGCCCGAATCGGAATGGTCCGCTCCAAATCCCGTCCGTCATCATCCAAATAATCCTCAAACGTATAGATCCCGTTGGGAATGGTTCTTATCCCCGCCCGCATTAATTCTTCGGCATAATCCAAAAGCGCATCCGTACATTCCGCAAAATAATCCGGACCATACTTGGCTATGACCTCGGCAAGCCGCTTAACGCCGGCCTTATTGCTTGAGATTTGCGCCAGCAGGTCCCCGCTGCGCTCCCGGGGAGTCCGGCTGTTGAGCAGGATGAATTGAAACGTCTCCTGCAGCACTTCATCGTTACGGCAAATTCGCACCAAAGGAATTCGGATACCCTCTTGAAAAATGCTGTCCGCATTTGCCGATGTGCTCCCGGGAACCATACCGCCAAGATCGGAATGGTGTGCGATGTTGGCAACAAAGGCAGCCAACTTCCCTTGTACGAAAACCGGAGCGACCATGGTAATATCCGGCAAATGGGTTCCGCCGCCTGCATACGGATCGTTTGTAATAAACATATCTCCCGGTTTAATGTTATCGGGCGGCTCTTTCTTGAGAAGCTCCTGCACCACGCTCAGCATCGAACCAAGCAGCATCGGAACGTTTTCCATTTGTGCTATCAACTGCCCCTTGGCATCGAAAATTGCAGTTGCCGCGTCTTTTCTTTCCTTAATGCTCGTGGAATAAGCCGTTTTGATCAGGGTGATCCCCATCTCTTCCGAAACGGAAAGCAACAGGTTGCTTATAATTTCGAGGGTAATCGGATCAATTCGCCGCTTCATTTATATCACCTCGCCAAAAGTATGGATCAGCAGATTTAAATACTCATCCACTTGTGCCGATTGTCCGGGCAATATCAAGGTTGTCGTGTCCATTTGCTCGATAATGGCCGGCCCATGAATACGGTCGCCCGGCGCCAATTGAGTTCTTTCATAAATGGCCGTTTCGTAGAAGCCCGGTTTTTCGACTTCCGAATAATATACCTGGCGTTTGGATACAGGTTCGGGCGTGCGAACTTGACCGGCTTCCCGTTTTTCGATTTTGGCCTTCGGCAGTTCGCCGAGTGCGGTCAATCGATAGTTGACAAATTCAATTTTGCCGGCTTTATTCGAATATCCGTAGCTTTTTTCATGCTGCTCGTGAAAACGCCGGACAATCATGTCCAGTCCGCCCGCTGTCAATTCTTCCCGATCCACAGGAATCGACAGTTCATAGTTTTGACCGACGAACCGAATATCCATATGCAGTATAAATCTCCGTTTGGACGGCTCGATCCCCTCTTTCTCCAGCAATTTTGCGCCTTCCTCCTGCATGCTGTCAAAAAGAGCTTGCACGTCTTTCAAATGTTTCTCGCTTGGTTCAAACAATGCCGTGCGAACGTAATCCGAGCGGATGTCGGTAACCAAAAGTCCAAGCGAGCAAAACGTGCCGGGCGCCGGTGGAATAAGCACTTTGGGAATATTCAGGTCCCTGGCCAGCGCTCCGCAATGAAGACCGCCGCCGCCGCCAAACGATACCAGCGTAAACTCTCTCGGATCATATCCTTTTTGCACGGAAATGCGCCGAATCCCCCTGACCATGTTGGCGTTGACGACCGAAATGATTCCGCTCGCAGCTTCCAGAACGGACAAATTCGTTTTCGAGCAGATGTTATCCTGAATCACCTTCGCAGCCGCATCGAGATCGAGCGCCATCCGGCCGCCAAGAATACCGCCGGGATTTAATCTGCCGAGCAGCGCATTCGCGTCGGTTACGGTCGGGAGCAGGCCGCCGTGGCCGTAACAGGCCGGGCCGGGAGTGGCTCCCGCACTTTGAGGGCCGACCTTTAATGCTCCCCCGGCGTCCAGCCATGCGATGGAACCGCCTCCCGCACCGCAGGCATAAATATCCAGCATGGGAACCCTGGCCGGGAAACCTTCGATCTCTCTTTCCATGGAAACTTTGGGCTCTCCGTTCTCAATAAGGCTGAAATCCGCCGAAGTTCCGCCCATATCGAAGGTAATCATATTTTTGAGGCCGGTCAGCTCCGAAACATACGCAGCCGCCACCACACCCGCAGCCGGGCCTGACACGGCCGTACGAACCGGATTCGCTACCGACTCCTGAATCGAAATAATGCCTCCGCTTGATTGAGTGATATACGGATCGACCGGAAGCCCCGCAGCACGCACGGAGTTTTGGAAATTCACCATGTAATGCTCCATGACCGGGCCGAGGTAAGCGTTGAGCGAAGTCGTGGACAACCTGGGGTACTCTCTGAATTCAGGCACCACCTGATGGGACGCCGACACATACACGTCCGGCAGCAACCGTTTGATCTCTTCCACTGCGATCTTCTCATGAACCGGATTGATGTACGAGAACAGGAAGCAGACGGCAATGGACCTAACTCCTTCTTTCTTCAATGCATCCACCGCTTCACGCAAACTGTCCATGTCGATTTCCTTGCGCACGGATCCGTCTGCATATAAGCGCTCGTCCACTTCGTGGCGCAAAAATCCGGGAATGACCGTTTCAGGTTTCTCTGCAAACAGATCGTAAAGTTTCGGTCGGGTTTGGCGGGCGATCTCAAGCAAGTCGCGAAAGCCCTTGGTTACGAGCAACCCGGTTTTTACACCTTTTCTTTCAATGAGCGCATTCGTTGCTACCGTTGTTCCGTGGGCCAAATACCCGACTTCCGAAACCGCGATACCGTTTTGAGCCAAAATTTGTTCGACGCCT
Organism: Paenibacillus hamazuiensis; assembly: GCF_023276405.1. Lineage (NCBI taxonomy): Bacteria > Bacillati > Bacillota > Bacilli > Caryophanales > Paenibacillaceae > Paenibacillus > Paenibacillus hamazuiensis. The sequence goes on along the minus strand of NZ_JALRMO010000001.1, from coordinate 8,720,846 downwards.
GTCATTATGGCGCGAGACGGATCTGCAGGCGTAGAAGGTACTTTATGATTCAACACTTTGCCGGACGACGTTTCCACCAACGTCACATCCGTAAAGGTGCCTCCTACGTCGACACCAACCATGTAACGCATGCCGCTTGCCTCCCTCTTTTTTGCCAGTATCATGCATTTGAATGCCTATCAATCGTTCCCCAAGTGAATTATATAGCTCGGATATGGGGAAATGAATGTAATATCTCACGTATTACTTGTCAAATCGTCTTGTCTTTGCAAAGACCGATTACCGGGTACGACAAAAGCCCCGGAAATCCGGGGCTCTGCCAATGGTTAAGCATGTATCGCGGGGAGTGAATGGCTATTCTCTGTGTTTGATTTTTCCCGGGTTGACTCCGATAAATTTCTTGAACAGCTTGCTGAAGTAAGCCTCGTCTTTAATGCCGACTTTCTCAGCCGCCTCATACACTTTCAAATTTTGCTTCAGTATGAGCTCCCTGGCTTTCTCCATCTTGGTGCGATTAACAAAATTGGTGAAGCTCTCACCGATCGCTTTCTTGAAAATATAAGAGAAATAACTTCTGCTCATGTTCGAAAATTTTGCGGCGTCGTCAAGTGTAATATTTTTATCGATATTTTCGAACACGTACCTCTTGATGCCGGCAATTTCCGTTCTTGTCCCTTGGCCTTTGATGATCAGCATCGACCGCATCATTCCGGCAACGTATTCGTCCACGGTTTTGCGTATATCCATAAGCGTTTCCGCTTCCAGGATCGTTTCCGTCCACTTCGAATTCGCATCGTCCTGAACGGGGAACAGCGAATCCTCATAAGGCTTGAACACTTTTTTGAAAATGTACAGCACATTAAGCACCGCCGTTTTGATCCGCAGCGGATGGTACTTGCTGCCGGATAAGAGGGAATTAAAGAAACGGTCGATAACCGCTCTTACTCCCTCATCGTCGTTGGCACCAATATATTCGATCAGCAGCTTCTCTTCTTCCATATCGAAAATGACTTCCTTATCGATAAAATCCGGCATCTTCCGGGCGAAAAAGATGCTCTCATTGCCATGATAAAACCGATACTCCGCCGTGTATTTCGCCTTCGAATAAAGACCGGGAACGTCGCGCAAACCGGCCGCCCTGCCTCCCACGCTGAATGTAACGGTAATATTCAAATAGCGCTTAAGGGAAGCGTTTATCTTCTGAAGCAGCCCGGTCAATTGGGTATCGCTCAAAGCGGTATGGCCCGAAGCATCCAGCAAAATCAAATATTCCCCTTCGCTCAGTTCCGCGAAAGAGCCCTTGGCGTTTTCCGCGACACCTTCCTTGAGAATGTTCAGGAATGATACGCTAAGCAGATGGCTGTCCTTCAGCCGGCTTCTTGTTGGCGCATAATAGTAGTCGTCGATTTGGCCATATATCACGAGCATTTGCCCGAACCCGAGCGGCACCTGCATGATCGCCGATTCCTTCTCGAATTCGGCGGGCGTAATGGAGCCGCCGATCAATTTTTTGTACAGGTTGTTTTTGATGACCTGTTTGTTCGCCCGAAGGGAGGATTCAAAGGTAATTTTTACTTCCTTTTGAAGCCGTTCATTTTCAACTTGTCCCTTCACTTTCAGAAGCAGCTCCAAAAGACTGTCGGGCTTCATGGACAGCTTCAAAATATAATCCTCGGCACCGAGCTTCATGGCTCTTTTTACGGCATCCATCTCATTGTGACAGCTCAGCACGATGGTCTTGATGTGCGGATAATGGACAGAAAGATGTTCAATTAACTCAAGGCCGGTCATATTCGGCATCAAAATATCGGTCAGAACGATATCCGGCTTCGTTGTATCGATCAGCGATAGCGCTTGCATACCGTCTTCCGCCTGTCCGACGAATTCCATATCGTATTTTTCCCACTGAATGCATGACTGAATACCGACTCTGACAAGCGCCTCGTCATCTACGATCAATACCTTCAGCATGATTGGCCCACCTTCTCTTCCTTATTCCGAAGCGCCGGAAACGTAACGGAAACCGTCGTACCTTGCTCCCGGGGCGATGCGATGTTGAGTCCGTACTGCTCACCGTATCTCAGCTGCAAGCGCTCGTGAATGTTGCGAAGCCCCAGCCCGCTGAATTTATGACGGTAATCCGACTCCGTATTCGTATCGCTGAGCACCTCGTGTATTCGGCGCTCCGTCATTCCTTCTCCATTGTCGCTCACATCGATCTGTAAGTAACGCCCATCATGAACATGTGCCGAAATTCGAATGATCCCGCCGCTTTTCCTGTTCTTCAAGCCATGCAGGACGCAGTTCTCGACGATCGGCTGCAGCAGCAGTTTAATAATTTTATAATCTTCCAGCTCCGGAGCGATTTCGAAGACAAGCTCCACACTATCGTTAAAACGGGCGTTTTGAATGTTCATATAAGCGATGACAAGCTGCTTTTCTTCCTTTAATGTAATTTCCTCGCTGCCCTTGTTCATGCTGACCTCAAGCAGCTGTCCGAGATCTGCAATCATGTTGGATGCGTTAACCGCACCGTTCATCATGGCCGTCCATTTGATAATATTCAGCGTATTGAATAAAAAATGGGGATTGATTTGCGCCTTCAGAGCCTCGTATTTCAGCTCCTGCTCCCTTCTCTCGTCCTCCACTACTTTCAGCACCAGCTCATCCACCCGTTTGAACAAATGATCGAAGCTTTTGGTAATGTCGTACACATCGTTGGAGTAGGAAACACCTTTCGTACCGAGACTGTAAATGCCGATCTTCTTCTTTCGCAAGTCTTTGATGAGCCGCTTAAGCGGATTTGTAATCAGCAGGATCAGCATCACGCTCATGAATAGAAACAAGCCGAATACGACGTAATTGATCGCAAGCACTTTTTGTTTCAGGCTTGTCGTATTTTTCATAACATCTTCATAAGGGATGACGGAAACGATCGTCCATCCGAGACGGTTCAAGTTATAATAATTAACCATATAGGATTTATCGTTCGAAGCGCCGATGTAGTACCCTTTCTGGTTGCCGTACAGCGTTAATTTATTCAAAATCTTGTCGATATCGCTCATCCCGACATCCCCGGATGATTTGATGATTTGATCCCGGCTGTCCAGCAGCAGCACGGTGCCTCGGGAACGAACGGTGAACAAGGAAACGAAATCGTCCAGATCGACATTGATCATGACGATGCCGAGCATTTCGCCCGTATAGCTGTTTTTCACGGGTCTGGCCAGGGAAGCATACTTTTTGGCCGAATCCATGGTCGGTATATGATAACTGAACGGAACCGTCCATAACGTTTCGCTTTCGCGATCGACAAGCGTTTGAAACCATTTTTCCTGCTTGAGCCGCGAAGCGAATTCCTGTTTGAAGTTTAAATCTTCCTGGCTCATCTCGAGATCGCTTACAATATTGCCCATCACATTGCAGACGATGCCGTCGGAGCTGATTAATATCATATGGGCGGTATAATTAAAAAATATATTGTTTTTGGCGTAATTCAAATGATTCTCAAGCTTGGACATTCTTAAATAATCGGCGGGCGTCAGCTCTTGCGGAGATTTCATTTTGTCGAACGGCTTGAATCCCGGGTCACGATGGAAGGCATTCAAATTCGAGAAAACGACGTCGTCCGAGCTGAGCACATTCGATAACTTCAGCATGTCAAGCGTCACGTTTTCAACCTGGGTTCCGACCTGCTCCAAGTTGCTGAGCAGCAAGTCGGACGTTTCTTTCTCGAACAATGTCTCCGTATGTTGAAAGCTGAATTGCAGCGATAGAAATACGGCGCAAAATACGAAAATAACGATAGAGACGATGATCCGTATTTGTAAATTGCGAAACAGCAGCATGATCCATTGCTTCAACTTGTACGGAATCGTCATCCCCTCCTCGAAGCCGCGTTACTGCTCGTACTCATCATTGTACTGGAGTTTAGATCCATCTTCAATACGAAGGAACCCCCCGGAGATGTCCGGGGGGAAAGCAATCCTCACGTTACTTGACCGCCGCATCTTCCAGCGTAATGCCGGATTGGAACGACAGGAAGCCGGGCATATTTTTGAAGCCGTCCACATTTTTCTTCATGGCGTATGCCTGCTCGCGCCAGGACAAGTACACGAACGGGGACAAATCGAGGGCGCGGTCGATCAATTTCTCGTATATTTCCTTACGCTTAGCTTCGTCCTGCTCTTTGCGTCCGTCGACCAGCAATTTGTTGATTTCCGCATCGTTAAAGTAAGCCGAGTTGTTCAGTCTTACCGCACCTCCGGTATAGAAGTTGCTGAGCCAATCTGCGTCCGTAATGTCGCCGGAAGTGCCGGCGATGAGAAAATCGTAATTGCCGTCCGTATTTTTCTTCGTACGGGTAGCCCAATCGGGAAGATCCAACTCCACTTCAATGCCTATCTTTTTCAACTCGGACTGTACGGCCACGGCGGTTTGCTGGTGATACGAGAATTGGGACGTAGACAGCAGGCGCGCTTTGAAGCCGTTCGGATATCCGGCTTCCGCAAGCAGCTTCTTCGCCTTTTCGACGCTGTATTCGAAATAGTTGTCATTCTTCGGGTTATAACCCATATATCCTTGAGGTATGGCGAGACCGTAGATGGGCTTGCCTCTTCCGTTAAACGCCGTATTGATGATCGTATTCCGATCGATCGCATACGAGATCGCTTTTCTGACCCGCGGATCGCTGAACGGCGCAAATTGCGTGTTGAACTGAATCATCATGAACGGACCGCTGACGCTATCCAGCTTCAGGTTAGGGTCCTGCTCAATGGACGCCGCGTCCTTCCAGGGCACATAGTCGATTAAATCGACGTCCCCCGCTTTCAGAGCGTTCACCCTTGTATTTTCATCCGGATAGAAAATGAAGCGAATCGAATTCACTTTCGCTTTATCTTTCTTGTAGTAACCGTCAAACTTCTTAACGACAAATTCCTGGCCTTTGGTCCACTTCACGAATTGGAACGGCCCGGCTCCCATCGGGTTTGCGTTCAGATCGCCGTTTTTCTCCTCCGTCCATTTCTTCGATACGATAACCGATTCCGGAAGCGCCAAATAGTGAACCAGCGGAGCGTAAGGCTCCTTAAGGGTAAAAACTGCGGTTTTGGCATCGGGAGCTTCGATTTTGTCGATAACGGACAGCTCGTTGCGGAACGTGGCGTTATTTTTCGGATTTGCGATGCGTTCGAAGGTGAATTTCACATCTTCGGCCGTTACCGGATCGCCATTTTGGAATTTGGCGTCGCGAAGCTTGAACGTGTATGTTTTCTTGTCTGCAGATACGGAATAGGACTCCGCCAGCTCGTTGCTCAGCTTGCCTTCCTTGTCGTAATTGACCAGTCCCCGGTAAATGGCAAGCTTGATTGTCCTTCCGTGAGTGGCATTTTGCACAAGCGGATCCATTGTTGCCGGTTCGCCGGACAAGCCGAAAATCAGCTCGCTTGCTTTTTGGGCATCCTTCCTGTCCGCTGTTTCCGGCTTGGTCGCATCGGATGCCGTATTGGACGACGTGCAGCCGCTGACAATGATTGCAACGGCCAATGCCAGAAGCATAACTTTCGATAACGCTTTCATCATTTCTGTTAACCTCCCTTTAATATGTATAATGAGGGCAGCCGCGTATCCGAAGCAACCCTTATTATTGCCAAATTTATGAGCGATTCAGCTTCGGATCCAATATATCCCGCAAACTGTCGCCGAGCAAATTGACAGCCAGGATCGTAATGCCCAGACAAAGCGACGGCCAAACCGCATACATCGGGTTCAAGCTGATATAACCCCGCGATTGTCCGATCATTTGTCCCCATGACGGCTCCGGCGGAACTACTCCCAGTCCGAGGAAGCTGAGCCCCGATTCCAGCAAAATCGCCGCAGCGATCGTCAAACTGATTTGAATAATAAGCGGGGACATGATGTTGGGCAAAATACTCCCCGTCAATACGCGCAGATGGGACGCGCCGAGCGACAGCTCGCTCTCGACGTATTCCTGCTTTTTGACCTGAAGGGTCGATGAATACGCAATTCGGGCGAAATGCGGAGCATAGACGATGCCGATAATGACGATCAAATTTTTCACTCCAGCCCCCCAAAAGCCTACGACCATAAGCGCCAGCAGGATCGGCGGAAAGCATAATATGATGTCCACGGTCCGCATGATCGTTTTCTCGACAAAACCGCGAAAATAACCGGACAGTGTCCCCAGCAGCAAGCCCAGTGCGAACGCCAGCAAGGTGGAGCCTAAAGCGACGGTGAGGGAAGGACGTATTCCCAATATCAATCGGCTCAAAATATCCCTGCCGAATTCGTCCGTCCCCAAGGGATAACCCGGCAGCGACGGCTTCAGCACGTTGTCCGGATGCAGCTCCAGCGGGTCGTGCGGAATAATCCACGGCCCGATCGCCGCAACGATCAATATGGGCAGCAATAGGAGCGAGCTGACGACGAACATCTTGTTTCGCAAAAACTTTTTCAGCATGTCTTCAACTCCTTAACGCACTCTCGGATCCATAAGACCGTACAGCAGATCGACCAGCATATTGATCAGGATGAAAAATGCAGCCATGACGACGATACAGCCTTGGATGAGCGGATAATCGCGGCTTGCAATCGACTTGACCAGCAGTGTGCTCATCCCCGGCCAATTGAACAAATATTCGAGCAGCACCGTGCCGCCGATCAAGTTGCCGAGCTGCAAGCCTATAATGGTAACGACCGGTATGATTGCGTTGCGAAAGGCGTGCTTGAAAATGACGGACCATTCGGAAACCCCTTTGGCTCTTAAGGTCTGGATGAACTCCTTATTCAGCACCTCCAGCATCGAAGAGCGCGTCATTCTGGCGATCGATGCCGCAAGCCCCAGCGCGAGCGTAACCGCAGGCAAGGCGAGGCGAAGCATATGTTTGCCGGGATTGTCCGAAAATGCCACGAAGCCGCTGGCCGGCAGCCAATGAAGCTTGAAGCTGAACACGAGAATCATAAACGCGCCGAGCACATAAACAGGGAATGACACTCCCAGCGCGGCGAGCGAGGATAAAGCCAAGTCAAGGATGCTTTGCCGCCGTAAAGCCGCGATGATGCCGAGCGGGACCCCGATGATCGTGGCCAATAGGATCGATACGAGCGCCAGTTCGATCGTATTCGGCAGCCGCTGTGCAATATACGTTTTCACGGGAGTCGTATCGTACAGGGAGACGCCGAAGTCAAAACGCGCAAATTTGGCGATCCAATTGAAATATTGCTCCATCAGCGGCCGGTCCAACCCGAGCGTATGACGCATTTCAGCCACCGCGGCCGCGTCGGCGCCGCGTTCCGTGCCAAGGACGAGTACCGCCGGATCTCCCGGCATGAAATGAATCAATGAGAATACCAAGGTGGCCACTACGATAACCTGAACGATGACCTGAAGCAGCTTGGTTGATAAATATGGCAACAATTCGATCACCTTCTATTCCGCAGAGCCGGACGTAGGCAGGCCGCTTGCGTATAAATGGCATGCTACGGCATGCTTTTCGCTGATTTTCACAAAATCCGGAGCGACTTCGCTGCAAATCGGCATCGCTTCCCGGCAGCGGGTGCAAAACCGGCAGCCCTTGGGCGGATTGACCGGACTCGGAACGTCGCCCGATAAAACGATCCGCTCCTTGTTATAATCGGGATCCGGTACCGGGATAGCCGATAAAAGCGCTTTCGTATACGGATGTCTCGCGTTCGCATACAGCTCGTCGGCGTCGGCGATTTCAACGATTTTGCCGAGGTACATGACCGCGATTCTGCTGCTCATATGCTTAACGACCGATAAATTATGGGAAATGAACAAATATGTCAATCCGAATTCTTTCTGCAGATCATTTAACAAATTCAGAATCTGCGATTGAATCGATACATCCAAGGCGGACACGGCTTCATCGCATACGATAAGCTTCGGATTCAAGGCGATGGCGCGGGCAATTCCGATTCGCTGCCGCTGACCTCCCGAGAATTCGTGCGGATAGCGGTTTATATATTGCGGACTGAGCCCGACCAGCTCCAGCAGCCTTTTTACTTTCACTTCCTTTTCCGCGCCGCCGGCGACTCCATGGATTTCAAAAGGCGCTCCGATAATTTGTCCCACCGTTTGACGCGGATTCAACGACTCAAACGGCTTCTGGAACACCATCTGCAGCTTGGACCGCTGGTTCCTCAGTTCCTTGCCCTTCAACCTTAACAGATCGCTGTTATCGAAACGGATTTCGCCGCTGTCGGCGTCGATGAGCCGCATAATGACCCGTGACAACGTGCTTTTCCCGCAACCGGATTCGCCTACCAATCCGAACGTTTCTCCTCTGAAGATCGAGAAACTGACATCGTCCACAGCCTTAACGAATCCATGGCGCCCGGAAAAGATCGTTTTTTTCAATGGAAAATATTTTTTGACGTGTTTTACATCCAATAAAATGTCGTTCATCCCGCCTCGCCTTCCCTCCAAGCCATTTCCGGTTTTAAGCAGCGAACAAACGTTCCGCCATCCCCCCGCAGCATTTCCGGCTCCGACTGCCTGCACGTCTCGTCCGCATTCGGACATCGGGGATGGAACCGGCAGCCGCTCGGCATCGAGCCGATGCTCGGCACGGTGCCGCTGATGCTGTACAGTTTTTCATTCGTCCGGTTCAGGTGCGGAATCGATCGGATTAATCCCTGCGTATATGGATGCCGAGGCCGGTGAAAAATGGACCTGACATCGCCCTCCTCCATGATTTTGCCCGCATACATGACGGCAACCCTGTCGGCCATCTCCGCCACAACTCCCAGATCGTGCGTGATCAGCATGATGCTCATATTCAGCTCGTCTCTGATTTTCTTAAGTAAATCGAGGATTTGCGCCTGCACCGTTACGTCAAGAGCGGTCGTCGGTTCATCGGCGATAAGCAGCTTCGGATTGCACGAAAGCGCCATCGCAATGCTGACCCGCTGGCACATCCCGCCCGACAGCTCATGAGGGTAAGCTTCCATGCACCGTTCCGGGTGCGCGATTCCGACATGGCCGAGCAGCTCCAGCGCCTTCTTGTATGCGCCTCTACGCGACATTTTTTCATGGATGCGAATCGCTTCTATAATTTGACTGCCGCACGTATAAACGGGATCCAGCGCCATCATCGGGTCTTGGAAAATCATAGCAATAGACTTGCCCCGATATTGCGTCATGTCTTTCTTTTTTACTTTCAGCAGATCGCGGCCTTCAAACCGGATTTCACCGGACGTAATTTTCCCCGCCGCCGGAAGCAGCTGCATCAGAGATAGAGAGGCTACCGTTTTGCCGCTGCCGCTCTCGCCGACAATACATAAAATTTCACCTTTTTTTATCGTCAGGTTGATGCCGCTGACTGCCGGGAATACGCCGTGTTCCGTCTTGAATTCCGTGCTTAAATTGTTGATTCTCAGCAATTCTTCGTCCATATTCGCCACCCCCGGCCAACCTCTTTACATAACAAACACATCGTTGTACTCATTATAAGGTTGTTTGTTTTGCGAACCCATGGAATGTTGAATGGTTTCGTTGTAAATTCAAACTGTTTTTCGTCGGAATCCTGTTTGCTCGTTCGAACTCGATGATGGCGAAATATTTTTGTTGTATTATTTTGTGTTTTTGTTGCAATATTGTACGATTGAATCCGATCCGAAAGAAAAAAAACTCCTCCCGGGTAACGGGACGAGTATGGTTGCCGATAAGTCGTGCGCCTGAGAATGGCCTATGAAACCGCTGAATTCCGCGTCTGAACCGAACCCGCCGGGGCCACTTTTGCCAGAAGGAACGCTATCGCGAGCGCTATCAGCAAAAATCCCGTGATCATGCCGACGACTCCGCCCCAACCAAACGAGGTCCAAAATCCACCGGCCATTGTCCCTCCGATACCGGAACCTGCGTAATAAAAAAACAGATAAAGCGAGGAAGCTTGCGCTTTGTCGCGAAGGGCACGCCGCCCTACCCAGCCGCTTGCGATGGAATGACTTCCGAAAAATCCGAATGTCATGATGGGCAGTCCAAGTATCTTTATCCACAGATGAGAATTCAAAGTCAGAATAACCCCGGCAAGCGTAATGAGCAGCGAATACGTAAGCGCCTTTTGTCTCCCATGCCTCGTCGCCAGCTTCGCTGCCCAAACAGAGCTGAACGTTCCTACAAGAAATACGATAAAGATCCAACCGACCAGCGTCTGACTGAGCGAGTATGGCGGAGCTGTCAGCACATAACCGATATAATTAAACAAGGCGACATTGCTGCCGAGGATGAGAAATCCGATGCCGAACAATATCAGCATCCCGGGATCTTTCAGATGGTTCGTCAGGGAGACAAGCAGCTTGCCTATTTCCAACGAACGCGGATGAAAATTTTGAGACTTCGGCAGGCTTACAAAAAAAATAAAGCTGGCTATCAGGCTGATGAAGCTGATCGTTCCTATCGCCGCATGCCAGTTGAAGATGTCCGTCAGTATACCGGAAACGACCCTTCCGCATACGGCTCCTAACGCATTTCCGCTAATGTAAAGCCCCATCGCCACACCAAGGCTGTCCGGTTCCATCTCTTCTCCCAGATACGCCATTGCAATGGAAGGCAGCCCGCCTAATGCGAAGCCCAATATCACCCGGAATGCAAGCAGCTCTTCATACGTCGTGCTGAGTGCAGTCAGAATGGACAAGAGGGAAGCGGCGAGCATGGAGAAAATCATGACCGGCTTGCGGCCCCATACTTCCGATAAAGAACCCATCAACAGCATGCTGACCGCCAAAGAAATAGTGGTCATGGAAAGTGACAGACTGGCCGCTGTGGGTGAAATATGAAATTCCTTCGTATATTCCGGCATAAGCGGTTGTGTGCTGTACAGGATGGCAAAAGTATTGAATCCCGCGGCAAAAAAAGCCAGATTGGATTTACGAAAAGCGGATGTGCCTTGCTGGATGTAACCCATGATGTGACCCCCCCGAATTCATTCCGTGCTTGCTTTTATACTACCATCGACAAATCATGATGTATAATTTATTATAATTATTGTTTTCATGCATGATGGTAATCATTGACCATATCTTTATAACGGAGGGTTTGCATATGGAATGGCAGCAGCTCGAATATTTTCAAACGTTGGCACAGATGCAGCATGTGACGCGCGCCGCCGAGCACCTTTGCCTTTCCCAGCCGGCCCTAAGCCGTTCCATCGCCCGGCTGGAAGAAGAACTGGGAGTTCCGCTGTTTGATCGACAAGGCCGCACCATCGTACTCAACCGATACGGCCGGCTCTTTTTGAAGCGTGTGAATCGGATGCTCATGGAATTTCACATGGGGAAGCAAGAGCTGCATGACCTGGTTCACCCCGAGTATGGGGAGATCGCATTCGGGTTCCTTCATACGCTGGGCACCGGCGTAATCCCTGATTTACTCAGCGCTTTCCGCCGTCAATTCCCGACAATCGGCTTCCAGCTGACCCAAAATCACAGCTATTCGCTTCTGGAACAGCTGAATGCCGGAGAACTGGATATTTGTCTGATGGCTCAGCCGACCGAATCCAAATATCCGGTCCAATGGATTCCTCTTTGGAGCGAGGAGATTTTCGCCACCTTCCCGCGGGAACATCCTCTCGCCAACGCGGAAAGCATCGGATTGGATGAAATAGCTGACGAACCGTTCATCTTTCTGAAGAAAGGATATGCGCTGCGCAGCACCACCGACCAGCTGTTCGGGCAGTATGGAATCAGTCCCAGGATTACTTTTGAAGGAGAAGAAGTCGCCACCGTTGCGGGGTTCGTCGCCGCCGGCCTGGGCGTTTCGCTGCTCCCCGACGTGGGGCTCGATAAAAGCAAAATTGCTCCGGTTCGGATTAAAGCACCGAAGTGCGAACGGGTGATAGGGATAGCGGCGATAGAAGGAAGGTACATGCCACCGGCGGCGGTCCGTTTTAAAGAGTTTGTGAGGGGTTACTGTGACAGGATCACAAAGAGTAATCTGCCGTAAGGCGAGAAAACGGCAGCCGCAAACCAGCTGCCGTTCCGGGTGATTTATAGTTATCCGGGGCTCATCTTCTCAGCAAAAAAGCAATGCCGCATTCGGCATTCCAACTATCTTCCGCTAATGTTTGGCGTTCCACTTGCGTCATCATAGAGCCATGACGTAAAGATTGCATAATCGCATCCAAAACCTTCATATTTTTCAACAAATATTCCCCGCCGATATATTCAGCAAAAGCTCCCTGCAAAATACAATCGGAAATGTGATCAATCAAATGCACATTCCGATCATCTTTTACAATGAGTTCTGTCCTGGTTTGCTTTGTTTGAATCACAATCATACCGTCTCCGCCGTTCAGATCGGGACGATAAGCAAAAGGGAGTGTGATAACTCCCTCCGTACCAACGACTTCATATTCATTTCGCATCGTCATTTCCGAGCTGCAATCGACCATTGCGTAAAGATGCCCCGGATAATGCAAAATAACCCCAACCGTTTGTACCATGCCGGCTGGATTGCTTTCACCAATGGCGACGGCACCTACAGGCTCGCTCTCAAAAATGTAACGAACGGAGTTTATACAGTCGGAGCCGACATGGTACAGAATTCCTGCATCCAATTCATCTTCCCTTGCCCTTGCCGGGAACGAATAACCGGCTCTCATCATTTTGACCTCGCCAATCAAGCCGCTTTGAATCAATTGCTTAGCCTTTTCATGTTGGGGATGGAAAAGATGAGGGAACGATTCCAGGAAAATAACTCCGTTCTCCTTACAAACATTCATAATTTGTGCCGCATCTTGTACGTGTAAAGCTGCCGGCTTTTCGCACAATATATGTTTCCCGGCGTGGGCGGCCTTTCGTATCCATTCCAGGCGGTGTTTGCTTGGCAGCTGAATATAGACCGCATCGATATCAGGATCGTTAATCACCCGCTCGAAATGAACATATTCCTTATGAACCAGTTCTGCATTGGAAGTGCGGTTAAAAACAGCCCTAAATGCTTCACGGTCTGAATTTTCTGCGCTCAATACACCCCATTTCACTCTTTTTGCAGTCATAAAGTCACTCCTCATATAAAGATCAGTCCTGCAGATCGCGGCCGAGTTTTCGATAAATGGTGCTCCGATGTATCCCCAACCTGGCTGCCGCCTCCGATACGTTTCCGTTTAACTCATGCAGTACCTCGCGAATAAGTTGTATTTCTTGATTTTTACGGGAGCTTCTCGTCTTGGAAAAATCCATTTTGACTTCACTCGTTTCTTTCCTGCTTTCCAGTACTTCTTCCGGCAAATGAATCGTTTGAACGACATCTCCCGTTAAACCGGCGGCGAGACGATAAGCCACATTCCGCAGCTCGCGTACGTTTCCGGGCCAAGAGTATTCCTGCAAAACTCTCATCGCTTCTTCATCCACCTTAACGGGCGGACGTCCGATCTCATTGCATATTTTTTTCAAGAAATGTTCCAGCAACAGAACAATATCACCCTGCCTTTCCCGCAGCGGGGGAACGTATTGCGACAGTACATTTAACCGATAGTACAAATCCCGACGGAATCTCCCCTGTTCAACTTCAGCGTATAATCTACGATTGGTTGCGGCGATGATCCGTATATTTACCGGAATCGGTGTTCTTCCTCCCAATCGAACAACTTCCTTCTCCTCCAGGACCCGGAGCATCAAAGCTTGCAAATCGGGCGGCAATTCCCCGATTTCATCAAGGAATATAGTTCCTCCATGGGCCAGTTCGAATTTGCCCGCTCTTCCCTCTTTGGATGCGCCCGTAAATGCACCGCCTTCATAACCGAAAAATTCGCTGGCGGCAAGCTCCTTCGGTATGGCGCCGCAATTAACGGCAATAAAGGGTCCTGTCGCCCGATAACCGGCCGCATGTATGGACTGAGCCAGCAGCTCTTTGCCCGTTCCGCTTTCCCCTTCGATCAGTACCGGCAGATCGCTTCTCGCGGCAGTTTGCGCTTTGGAAAGAGCGGATAAAAATTGCGGCGAACGTCCGATCAAAGAAGCGAACGAATACTTCGTTGAAAGTTTAACGGAAGCCCGACTCTTTTCGTTTGGCGATATGACTTGAATAATTGCTCCGATGGGCTCGCCTTGATATAAACAGGTGCGAAGGACGAAACCCCACTTTCCATCTTCTCTGTCGACTTCCCAAATCCGTTCCAACGCCGTTATATGGGGTTCTCCGACCGGACAGCCAACCAAACGATGATTGGTATCAATCCAACCCTGCTCATATATTTTCGGCGATGCTTTGATTACGTTGTATCCACGGTCAAGTGCGACGATCATTGTGTTCCGGCCGCGGTACATCTCGTTCATGCAAAATTCCATAACTTTGGCCCGTTGGAATTCCAATTTATAACGCAGTCGCTCTTCTATAGCCCTTACGGCTGAAACAACTGCAGGGAGCAAAGACGGGTGAGCAACTTCCCACGGTCCCGTTAAGTCCAGGACCCCCAAAATCTGATTGGTTGCAGGGTCTCGAATTGGCGATGCCGAACAAGTCCAATTGTGCACATCTTTGCAAAAGTGCTCGGCCGCAAATATCTGTACGGGCGAACGGTTAAAAAGCGCCACACCTATTGCATTTGTCCCTGCATGACCTTCCGCCCAAGAGGAGCCGGTAACAAACTGCATTTGCTCTGCCTTCATTCTTAATTTCACATCGCCGTCAATTCTTAAAATCGTTCCATTTGCATCGGTTATTACTGCTAAATGACCGGAATCTTGGGCCAGATCCTTCATTCCGGATAAAATCTGGTCCTGTTCATAAATCAATGGATTGTCCGACATGGAATGTTGAATATATTCTGTGGATACAGGAGTGGGCAAGTTTATTTGCAGAGGTTGAATCCCTTGCATTTGACAGCGCTTCCACGATTCAACTATCAAAGGCCGAACTTCAAAGCCGGCATCCTCCCGGAAATTAAAGCTCTCCCAAGCCGCTTCCAGTTTTGACCTTGTAATCATCGGCGAATTGTGTAAGTCTAAAGCATGATACGGATTCATCTTGCAAGCCACCTCCTGAAATCAACATTTCTTTATCAGGCACTTGGAAAAATTAACCGGTTCTCATGCAGCCTACGATTAATATATAATATTTTGAATTTTAAATCAATTTGAATACATCCTATGTAATCATGATTATCAAAACCCCAAAAAACCTTATGTCAAGGATTAAAGGGGTTTTGATTGCAGGAAGCATAATTCTCGGTATTTATAACGTTTTCTCCCCGGGTTTCCAGTTGGCGGGACATAGACCTCCGGCCTGCAGCGCCTGCAGCACACGTAAAGTTTCATCAACGCTCCGGCCTACGTTCATGTCTGTTACCACCTGATAGCGGAGAATTCCTTCCGGATCGATGATAAACAGTCCACGGTGGGCCGCGCCGGTTTCATCGTCCAGTATGCCGTAGGCGCGCGCCGCTTCTTTGTGAAAATCCGATGCCATCGGATAGTTAACCTCGCCGATCCCTTTCTGATCGCGCGGCGTTTGCGTCCATGCACGGTGCGTAAAAACGCTGTCTACCGAAGCGCCGAGAATTTCGCAGTCCAACTCTGCAAACTCCTTATAATGGTCGCTGAAGGCTATAATTTCCGTGGGGCAAATAAAGGTAAAATCAAACGGCCAGAAGAAAAGCAGCAGCCACTTGCCGCGATAATCCTCCAATGAAACGTCTTCATCCAGCGTCTTCATGTTTTTGGTCGATTTCAGCTTAAACGATGGCGCCGGCAGACCGACCTTGGCTATCTGCTGATTTAAATTTACTTGCTCCATTGCAGTTGTGTTCGACATTGTTATAATCTCCTTTATTTGAATATTTTGTCAGGATGCCGTGCCATTAAGCTCGGCCAACGCTTTTTTAATTCGAGTGGGGTTTAGTCCCAAAATCTTCTTATCGCCGATAACCGTAAGCGGTACCGTCGCCATGCCCATTTCCTTTAATTCCGCGGCGTATTGCTCGTTTAGATCAATGTTCTTTTCCACAAAGACGATATTTTGCTGATTCAGGTATTCCTTTAATTGAGCGCAATAAATGCAATCCGTTCCCGAATATACCGTAACGCAACTGTTAACGGACATATGGCGTCTCACCTCCACTTATTTATATTGGGCGAGAATTTGCTTGCGCCCGCGGACGAACTTGTCGGCGGACATGGCTGCGATTACGCCATCCGCCGCTGCGACAACCGCCTGCTTCACCGGGGAGCGGCGAACTTCCCCCGCTCCAAACACACCCGGTACCGCTGATTCCATATATTCATTCAGCACCATATACCCGTTTTCATCCAACGGCACCTGGTCTTCCAGGAAATCAGTACCGGGTTTGCTGCCGGTTAAAAAGATGAAAACTCCATCCACCTCAAGAAGCTGGTCTTCGCCCGTATTCGACTTAATCTTTAGTCCGCTGACATGCTCTTCTCCCATGATTTCAATGGGCCGGGTTCGAAAGTACATTTGCGTATGGTCAAGCTCCACCGGATAAGATACGCCCTGGAGCTCGGGTCGCGGAACGATGAAATGGATTTTTGCCGCAAATTCGCTTAATGCCATGGCCTCCTCCAGCGCTTCCGCCGACTCGCCGATCACCGCTACCTCTTTACCGGCAAAAAATGCTCCGTCGCAGGTGGCGCAAGTGCTGACCCCTTTGCCGAGCAGTCTCTCCTCCCCCGGCAGCATCCGGTTTCTCCCTTTCGAACCCGTTGCGACGATGACGGCTTTCGCTTCGTACATTCCGTCGGAGGTGAACAAATATTTTACCTTCCCTTCAACATCCACAGCCGTTATGGAAGTTTGCCTGAATTCGGCCCCGAAGCTTTCCGCCTGCTTCCTGATCAGGGTCAGCAGTTCGCGTCCGGTCGGTTCTCCGGGCACTCCCGGGTAATTAGCGATTTTATGTGTGATCGCCAAAGCTCCGCTATTCGGCGATTTGTCCAAAACCAGCGTGCGTAAACCGCCTCTGGCTGCATACACCGCTGCAGACGCGCCCGCAGGTCCGCCGCCTATGATGATGACGTCATACATACCGGAAACTCCCCCCTCCCTTACAGCTTGATAAGAAAAGATTTAAGTCTTTACTCGTTGGAAATAATCACTTTCAACGCCCTTTCCTTTGAGGCATTTCCAAATACTTCGTAAGCCTTCATGATTTCCCCAAGTTTAAAATGGTGAGTAATCAACTTCCAAGGCTCAAGCTTATTGGATTCCACTATTTTCAAAAGCATCGGCGTCGTATTGGTATCCACCAAGCCTGTCGTTAACGTAATGTTATGGATCCACAACTTCTGCAAATTCAATTGAACGCCTTTTCCGTGAACCCCTACATTCGCTATATGCCCGCCGGCTGTAACAATATTTTGGCAAATGTCGAATGTCTCGGGAATTCCGACAGCTTCTATCGCTACGTCCACGCCTTTGCCATCCGTCAGCTCCATTACTTTTTCCACGGATTTTCCAGCTTTGCTGTTGATCACTTGCGTTGCTCCAAATTTTTTCGATACTTCAAGACGGTTATCATCGAGATCAATCACTATAATTTCAGAAGGAGAGTAAAACTGGGAAGTCAGCACAGCGGCAAGTCCGACCGGTCCCGCCCCGACAACCGCAACGGTATCCCCGGGTTTTACTTGTCCCTTCATCACGCCGACTTCAAAGCCGGTAGGCAATATATCGCTTAACATAACCAACGCTTCTTCATCGGCGCCGGCCGGAATGGAATGCAAACTTGTATCGGCATAAGGTATCCGAACGTATTCGGCCTGTGTGCCATCAATCGTATGTCCGAGCACCCAACCGGCTTTCTCACAATGGGAATACATGCTCTTTTTACAGTAACGGCATTTTCCGCACGATGTGATGCAAGAGATCAATACCTTATCTCCCGGCCGAAACTGATGAACGCCGGCCCCGACTTCGACAATCACTCCTACCCCTTCATGTCCCAAAGTGCGCCCCTTGGCAACCGTCGGAACATCGCCTTTCAAAATGTGCAGGTCGCTGCCGCAAATCGTTGTCTTCACCATTTTAACGATCGCATCTGTCGGCTCTTGAATGGTTGGCGTCGGTTTGTCAACCAATTCTTTTTTTCCCGGACCTTGATAAATTAACGCTTTGATAAAAATCCCTCCCCTAGTCAGCTCGCATTCCTGCTTAAACTTTCCGCGATAACCGGTCGGGAGAACGGGATGAACCGCCCTCCTCCCGGTCCATTACCTAAACGCCGACATATTTATTGGCATCGTCGGGATTGGCAAACAGCAGAACTTTATCATCCAGCAATATCATGCGGCCATAGTGGGTCGACATCTCTACCTGAAAGGCGTAGGGATCGAAGCTTCGCCCCAATGCTTCGCTGATCTCGGACATATCAAACTCGAGTATTCCTACTCCATCGATGCGGATCATAGCGGGATATTGCGTGATTTCCACATTAGGTTTTTCACGCATGATGTCGGCAATAACTCTACCCTCGACACTGTCGCTTAACGTGACACCGCATTTGTTCGAAAACCCTTTATCCAGAGCGAAATTGCTGCTCATAGTTTTACCTCCTCCGGCAAATCCAATTGAAGGTATTCCCAAATGGAGTTGAACTTTTCTTGCGCCCGCGTATACGAAGCGGCGAAGGTCGTCACCTTTTTGCGGGGTTGCGACCAGATCGGCTGCAGCTGTTTTGCGGCGTTAACGCACATAGGCGTCCACTTTTTCAACCAGCCCTGAGCGACTTCTTTATTGTGATCGCCGTATTGAGGATCTTTAAGAAATACGGAAAATAGGTCCAAGGAATAAGACAGATTGCGCTCCAAGTCGGCTTCTGCCGTAGAAACGACAGTCGGCGTTACATAATCGCCATGACTCGCGGCGAATTGCATCAAGAAGCCGCTTCGAAACAATTCCCCGACCAGCGGTTCATATACGAGGTTTGCCGCAAACACTTGCTCCGCCCAATCCGTTGTAGCGTAGAAGTTCTCTACCGCTTCGCGGGCTCCTTGCCACAATGGATTATTCAGCCAGTTCTCCTTACCCGCTTGTTCATTTAACTCCTTGACATCTTGGGCCATTTCCATCATATACAAAGCAATATCCTGAGCGTAGCGAAGTTTATCCGACGAGTTGATCAGAATGGCAGTGTTGATCATTTGCGACATCCCGTCGCGCTGAGCCGATTGAAACAGCATGCCAAGACCGTATTCGGGATGTTTGGAAGCTCCCAGATGATCTTGCAGTATTTTAATCCACGTTTTGTCAAGGCTCTCAAAGGCATTTTCCGCCCTGGCATTTTGAATCGTCAGAGAGACCTGCTTTTCAATGTCGGCCTGGCGAATATAGTGGGTGCGTTCCCACTCTCCGTTGGGATCGCGGAACAAATGCCAATCCGAGGACTTGATTTTCGTGTTCTTCTCAGAATAGGCAGGCCTTCCGTCAGCGAAGGAAATGATCCAGTCCTGCAGCAGATACCGTTTGGGATCCGGCTGGACATCGACCGTAACATCTTCGTATAATGTCGCGCGACGGCTTTTGGGCTGATAATAATTGAATTTGCGGCTTTCACTGCCCGCGAACTTTTTCGCGCCGGCTTCGGCAGATTGTTCCGTAGAGCTTCTCATTTTTTCTACCTCCGATTCAGAATGGAAAAAGATTGGGCATTAATTGGAAGCGGGTACAAATTTATCGAAGAAAATGCGATCGGCTGAAACCCCATGATTTTTCAGCAGCGGAATCGTGGAGTCAATCATCGGCGCAGGCCCGCACAAGAAGACTTCCAAATCTTTCCCGGCGGTAACGGGATCCAGATGAGCCTCCACGACCTTTGTGATGAATCCGGTTTCACCGTTCCAGTTGTCTTCCGGCTGCGGTTCCGAAAGGGCCGGAATAAACCTGAATTTCGGAAAGCGCTCGGCGATCTCGACGAATTTATCCAAATAAAACAAATCGCGTTTCGAACGGGCGCCGTAGAAAAAGGTAACCTTGCGGTCCACTCCTTTTTCGACGATGTCATTCAGGATAGACCAAAGCGGAGCCATGCCCGATCCGCCGCCGATGAGAAAAATATCACCGGTGTTTTCTTCTCGGCGAATGCAATTCCCGAAAGGTCCCCGAACCTCCATGGCATCTCCGACTTTCAATTGTTCTTCCAAAAACGTGGAAAACTTGCCCCCTTTAAAGATTTTGATCATAAATTCAAGCCGGTCCGACTGTCTCGGGGTATTCGCCATTGAGTAGGAACGGTAAACATCTGTCCCGGGCAAATAGACATCCATAAATTGTCCGGCATGGAAAGTAATCTGATTCGGTTCCTCCAGCTTTAAAACGATACGCCGGATATCATGCGTGAGAGATTCCATTTCCGAAACGACCGTCCGGTAGGTTTTGATCGGAACCGTCACTTTAAGAGCTTCTTCGTCATATTGCAGAAGCTGCACGGTCATATCGCTGTATGGCACGGCTTTGCACAGCAAAATGTAGCCTTCCTCTTTTTCAAAATCCGGCAGAGCAAAGGTGGAATACCGCTCCATCTCGACATCGCCATCGACAAGGATGGACTTGCAGGTGGAACACTGACCCTCCTTGCAACCGTGCATTAAAGCGATCCCTTGACGGAAAGCCGCGTCCAAAATGGTTTCGCCCTCTTCGACCTCCATCTGAACCCCTACAGGTTCAAGTGTAATTGTATATGGCACAGTATTTCCTCCTCGTTTGGGCCTGGATGTGACTATCAGTGAATCTTAAATCCGGCGCGATATTCCAGAATATGCTTCTCTCTCTGCTCTTTGGACATGGCGCGGAGATCCACCAACGGGCTTCTGACCTGATAACCTTTCACATGGTCCAGCGTCCACATTTTGCTGTCCTCAAAGTGCAAATGCGGTTGTGGAATTAACGTTTTCCCATCCGGACGAACAAATCCCATATCCTGAATCACATCGGCCAAATCTCTGCCGTGATATACTTCTTCCCATTGCCGGCGTCCGCTGAAGCGTCCCATCGCCGGAGTCTCGCGGCCTTTATACTTGTCTGCAAACGCCACCTTATGCGTCCAGCAGCATTGTTCGGAGCAATAGGTGTATAATTGACCGTCTACTTCGTCAACCACCAGATCTTCGCGAATGACACAAGGAACCATGCAACTCCAGCAGCGGTGCGGATATACATAACCCGTATCGGCCCAAGCGATTGGCGTGCTGCCGGCTTTGGAAAGCTCGCGGTAATGATCCCACCATGCTCCGAATTCCTTGTACCAGCCCGGATATTTGCTTTCGAACCATTCATAATCGCGCTCTTCGAGCGGATCGATTCGCCAGAAATTGAGCGGCCAGCCCGTTGCAAAAAACTGAGCAACCTTATGCGTATAGAAGTTTTTGGTGATGCGATCCCAAGCGGCTTCCACATCGTCATGATGAATTTTGATTCCATATTTCTCCAAAGGAATCAGATAGCTGCGATAATAATCGTCATAAATCCATTTCCGCCACAGCTCGGCATAGGATTCTTTGCTCTTGCTGCGATCCTTGCTTCCGTATTCAATAATGGTACCTATCGCTGCATCGACAATGGCGTGATTTTGCCAAAAAGCGTATCTGATATCGCGTTCCAACAGATCGTGGTTGTCCGAATCGCCCAACACCATCATTAATGTACCGTATCCGTTATTAATGTGACGCGACTCGTCCGACTGCACGGACAAGAAGACGGTCGGAAGCACATAATCCCCGTTCGCCGCAGCCTCGGAAGGCATGGCTACAAACAGCGTATTTGTGAAAGCGGTTTCGGCAACGATCTGCAAATAGATATTAGCGGCTGTAATCGCATCGCCGGTAATAAATCCTTCGCCAAACTGACGGCCGATGGTTGTCGCATAGCATTGTCCGAATGCCTTTTGGGTAATATCAAAACCTGCCGGGTCAATATAATTTTCCATATACCACTTTTTCAGGTTCATTTGAATCGTGGAATGTCTGAATTCATCGATCATCTGCATCGTATAACCGTTTTTCAACTCGTCATTGGGCACCACATTGGTTAACAGCGCCATGGCCCGGGCAGCGGAGATTTCCGGAAATGGAATAATGGCCAGGAAGAGCTTCATCCACTCAATCCAGCGAGGCTCGGCATTTCGGAACATATTTCCGCGAAGCGCCGCATCCAACGCACCGTACACCCGGTTGTCCTTCTCCTCCTCCATGGCGAAGTAGGAACGCAAAACCTGTTTCATCGTGTCCTTAGGGGCCTTGGAAAATTTGTAGTCGGTCGGATACTTCAAGGATTCCTTCGCATAGCTGGGAAGCCATGCCAGCTCCTTGACCCGGCTGTGAGCTTCGGAAATGCTGATCCCGGGCTGAGCTTTAATTTTCGACAACGAGCTTGCCATAAAAAACGCCTCCTAATCAATTTGGTTTTGAAAAAGGGACTGATCAAGATTCCCTTCACACTATTTGATTCAGCAATTTATATGCCAAATGATGTACTGTCATTATGCAAACCATCCGAAATAAACAAAGTCCATGAAAAAAGTCGCTTTTTATCCATATTATTTAGAATTATTATTTATAAAGTTTAAGAATCAATGCTCCACCTCTTCCAGTTAATGAGACAGTCTTCCCTGTCGCACAAATTCATATTTTCTGCGACAGTTGCGAAATGATTGCGACAACATGCGACAGTTCGCATTTAACGCGCATTCAAAATGCGCTGCTGCGCGCCGTTGTGACGGGTTTCATCGGCGAAAAACAGATTGGCATGGATTTTGCTTGGAATTTAGGCAAGGGGGAAGTTCTTCTCCTCAAAATTTGTTGTCAGAAGAAAGGAGCGTTTAACAAATGAGCAGGAAAGTATTGATGATTACGGGAGACATGGCGGAGTCGTTGGAGGTGATGTATCCTCTGCACCGCCTGCGGGAGGAAGGTTATACGGTTGATATTGCAGCGCCCACAAAGAAGGTGATCCAAACGGTTGTCCATGACTTTGAACCGGGTTTTGAAACCTTTACCGAAAAATACGGTTATCGCGTTCAAGCCGATCTTGCGTTTCAAGAGGTCAACCCCGCCGAATACGATGGCGCCGTAATTCCCGGCGGACGCGCTCCCGAGCACATTCGAAATGACAGCGCATTCAACAAGATTTTAAACCATTTTGTAGAGACGAAGAAACCTTTGGCCTTTGAGTGCCACGCCGCTTTGGCCCTGCTTCCTCAAGGTCATCTGAAAGGGCGCCGATGTGCGGCTTTTTGGTCGCTCAAGCCTGACCTGACCGCTGCCGGAGCCACATTTGTCGATGAGGAGGTTGTGGTGGACGGAAGTTTTGTAACGTCGCGCGCTTGGATCGATCATCCCGGATATATGAAGGAATTCATTAAATTGCTGAAACGATAATCGCTAAACCCCTTGTTTAAACAAAACTAAAATATTGGAGGAGTGCACCATGTTTAAAACGGCAAACGGAGAAGAAATTTTTGTCATTGACAGTCATATTGCGTTATGGGACGCAAGTCCGGAAAACCAGCTGAACATCCATGGCGAGCAGTTTATCAACTGTTTCTATGATTATCATAAAAACCTTAGTCCGGCTCAGTATTTATGGCCGAAGGAGAAATTTCTCAAATACGATGCGGAAACGCTGATACACGATGTGTTCACGAAAGGGTATGCGGACATGGCTATTTTCCAGCCCGTCTTTTTGACGGATTTTTATAAAAAACCGTTCGGGGATATTGAAAAAAATGCCGAGCTTGTGAAGATGTACCCGGGGAGATTGATTGGCAACGGATCTTTTGATCCGCGCGACGGGGAACAAGGACTCGAATATTTGGAATTTATGGCGAAAACCTACGGCATTAAAGGAGTAAAATTGTACACGGCCGAATGGAGAGGCTCGTCTCGAGGTTATAAGCTTACCGACCCATGGGCGGAACGGTATTTGGCAAAATGCGAAGAGCTGGGCATCGTTAATATTCACGCGCATAAAGGTCCCACATTAACCCCGCTCGATCGGGATGCTTTTGATGTGGCGGATATTGACGGGGCGGCTTCCAACTTCCCGGGATTGAACTTTATCGTGGAACACTGCGGTCTCCCTCGATTGGAGGACTTTTGCTGGATCGCCACGCAGGAAAAGAATGTTTATGCCGGCTTGTCCGTAGCAATGCCTTTCATTCATACCCGCCCCCGGTATTTCGCGCAAATTATCAGTGAGCTGCTCTACTGGGTGGGTGAGGATAGAATGCTGTTTGGAAGCGACTATGCGCTTTGGGAGCCGGGTTGGCTGATTGAGAAATTTATGGCCTTTGAGCTTCCGGAAGATCTCAAACAGGAAACCGGAACCGATTTAACTTTGGCGGTCAAAAGAAAAATTTTGGGCGAAAATGCCGCACGATTGTATGGTATCGATATCGCCGCCCAGAAGTCGTTGTTAAGTCAAGATAAGCTCGCAGTAAGCCGTTAATCGAGTTGGGAGGGATAACATGCAGCAGCGGGAAGAAGTTTTTAAGAAATTAGCTCTGGTCAACGATCCCGAATTGGACCGATCGCTTACCGAACTGGAATTTATCAATGAAGTAACCATCCAGGATTCATCCGTCACGGTTTCATTCCGTCTTCCCACTTATTGGTGTTCCACAAACTTCGCTTTCATCATGGCGGAGGATATACGCGACCGGGTATCGGAGCTTCCGTGGGTAAGCAACGTGGTCGTCAGACTCGAAGATCACTGCGCCGCAGCCGAAATCAATGAAGGGGTTTCGTCGCGCAAATCGTTCTTCGAGACGTTCCCGAATATGGCTAAGGGCGAACTTCAAGAGCTGCGGGAATCATTTCGAATCAAAGCCTATTTTTCCCGTCAAGAAAAGTTAATTCAATATCTCATCCGTTCGGGATTGGAACATGCGGCTATCTTGAATTTGACCATTCAAGGTTTGTCGGAACTGCCGTTTTTTGAAGCGGAAGGAACCGTACTGGCGGAACGATATTTGGCCATTCGCGAGGAATTCGGACAGGGCAATCAACCGGAGCAAACAGCGTTTATTCGGCCGGACGGCAGCGAGCTGGATCCGGAGAGCTTTCCCGATTACCTGGCGAGCGCGCGGCTGATCCGCCTCAGTATGGAATTCAACGGGCACCATTGCCAAGGCTTGTTTCAAACACGATACGGTACGGAACCACTTTCCGAAATGGAGGCATGCAAAAATGAAAGCAGCGCTTTTGTATAATTACAATGAGCCTTTACGAATTGAGCAAGTTCCGGACCCGGTCATTACGGACCCAAGCGATGTTATCGTGAAAGTCGGGGGAGCCGGCGTTTGCCATACCGACCTGCATCTGATCGAAGGCGTTTGGGCGGAAACTCTCGGCACGCCGCTTCCCTACATCATCGGCCACGAAAACGCCGGTTGGGTCCACGAAATCGGTTCCGGCGTTACCAATTTCCAGGTAGGCGATCCTGTTATTCTGCACCCTGTGATGAGCTGTGGAAAATGTCTGAGCTGCCGTTCCGGCGAGGACATGCACTGCCCCAATCTGAAGTTTTGCGGTCTCACCGTTAATGGCGGATATGCCCAATATTTGAAAACTTCCGAACGGGCCTTGATTCCGCTGCCGAAGGGTGTAAATCCCGCCGATGTAGCGCCGTTTGCCGATGCCGGCATCACCGCCTACCGCGCTGTACGCAAAGCGGCTCCTTTAGCCAAGCCCGGTACCCATGTTGTTATGATCGGGATGGGAGGACTCGGCCATATTGGCGTTCAAGTCATGAGAGAGCTGGGGAATGCGGATATCATTGCGCTGGATAAGAACAAGGAGCGTCTGAACATGTCCTTGGAGCTCGGGGCCGTTCACGCCGTCGAGGCCAATCATAAAGCCGTTTCTCAGGTTCGGAGTCTGACCGCCGGGCAAGGAGCCGATATCATTATCGACTTTGTCGGCAATGACCAAACCCACGAGGAGAGCCTGCAAATGCTTCGCAAGGGGGGAACCTATATCGTTGTCGGTTACGGGGGGACGGTACAACTTCCTTCGCTTAAACTCATCAACAATGAGTTCAGCATTCTCGGCAGTTTGGTCGGAAACTATAACGAGCTGTATCAGTTGATGGAACTTCATGCCCGAGGCAAGGTAAAGCTTCATTCCACGAAATATTCGCTGGACGAGGCGAACGATGTGCTGAATTTGCTTCATCATGGAAAAATAAACGGCCGAGCCGTTCTTGTCCCATAAAAATAAAAACACCTCGAAGGGATTGAACAATATGGCAAAGCTTTTTTTGCTGCATGAGGAGGCACGGGCTGCTCTTGAACGAGGTGTCGATAAACTGGCCGCGATCGTCAAATCCACACTCGGACCGAAGGGCCGCAATGTCATCATCGATCGACCGTTTTCCACTCCCTTGGTCTCCAACGATGGAGTATTTATCGCAGGTGAAATTGAACTCGAGGATCCCTTCGAGAATATGGGCGCCATGCTGGTTAAGGAAGTAGCCAATCATACGAATAATAGTGCGGGTGACGGCACAACCACCGCTACCGTACTTGCCCAGGCTATGGTGAAGGAAGGTCTGAAGTCCGTTCGCAATGGCGCCAATCCGATTTTTTTAAAAAAAGGGATGGAACTCGCGGTCAAAGAAGTCGTTCATCATCTTAAAGAGTCCGCCGTTTCCGTTGATAACAACAAGTTCATAGCCAAGGTAGCGTCGCTCGCCGCAAAAGACGAAGAGATAGGGGAATTCATTGCCGATGCCATAGAGAAGGTAGGCAAGGACGGAATTATCAATGTCATTGAATCCAAACTCCCGTTCACGACACTCGAATTTATGGAAGGCATGCAATTCGAGCGCGGTTATATATCACATAAAATGGTCACTGATCCTGAAACCATGGAGGCGGTTCTTCATCACCCATACATTCTCATCGCCGATCAAAAAATTACCTCCGTTCAACAAATTTCGCCTATCATTGACCAATTAACTCACAAAGACCGTCCGCTGCTCCTCATTGCGGAAGAGATCGAGAGCCAGGTGTTAGGCAGCCTGGTAAATCAGATTTCGAACAAATTGAAGATTGTCGCTGTTCGCACGCCTGAGTTTGGTTATAACCGTAAATTGGTATTGGAAGATATTGCAATTCTTACAGGCGCACAGATTGTCTCCGTGGAAACCGGGATAACCTTGGAACATATCACCGTAAAAGATTTGGGCTCTGCGCAGCAGGTGCGGGTCACGAAAGACAACACCTCGATTACTAACGGGCATGGAGACAAGAATGAAATTAAAGGCAGAAGAAATCAGATTCAAAAGCAGTTCGAAGATACGACCCAGGAATGGGAAAAGGAGAAATTACAGCAGCGATTATCCAATATGTCCAGCGGCATAGCCATCATTCTGGTAGGCGGCGCAACGAATGTTGAGCGCCGGGAAAAGCTGCTTAGAGTCGAAGACGCCTTACATGCTACGCAAGCCGCATTGGAAGAAGGCGTTGTCGCCGGAGGGGGCACTGCCTTATTGCAGGCTTCATCCGCATTGGAAAAATGGCTTCAGCCTCTGCAGGGCGATGAAAAAATCGGGGCCCAGCTTGTCCTGAACGTGCTGCCTACGCCGCTGCAAACCATTGCCGCTAACTGCGGCTTCGACGGGAATTCCATTGCGGATAAGGTGAAAGCTCTGCCCAAGGGACATGGATTCAACGTTCTTACGGAACAATACTTCGACATGATTGCGAATGGAATTATGGATCCCGTTAAAGTCACCTGTTCCGCTCTCGAAAATGCCGCATCCATAGCCGCTTTAATTATTACGACGGAGTCGCTGATTACCAATAAGCCGGACCCGTTAATCGATCCTGCCAGCGGCCCCGCTCGCGGCGGAGGCGCGGAGCTACTCGAATAAGCATATCGGTGGTTGATGACGGATTCCCCTGCATTCTCAATGCAGGGGAATTATCTCTGACTATAGATTGGGTGGGCGAATATGAATCCTTCCGTTTCATTAACGCAAGTGCAAACGAATAAATTAAACATTTCCCCGCAATTCATGCAATCTGTCCATATTATGCATCTTTCATCGGCGGAACTGGTCAATTATTTGCAGGAACAGTCTGTAGAAAATCCTCTGCTGGATATCGCTTGGCCGACCTTAGACCCCGGTAAAAAAATTCGTTTACGTTCGCAAGCACTTTCAAAGGACAGTGAACAGGATTGGCTTAACAATGTCAGGGGGCCGGAAGAAACACTCGAAATCATGCTTCTGAATCAGCTCCAACTGATCGATATTCCCGATAAAATCAGGAAAATTGCCCGATATTTTGCGGGCAACTTAAACGAGCACGGATATTTGAGCGTTGATATTCATGAAGCTGGAGCCCTTTTTCATGCAAGCATAGAGGAAGCTCAGTCTGCGCTTCGTTGTTTGCAATCTTTGGACCCCCCGGGTGTAGGCGCCAGAGACCTGAGAGAATGCTTGCTGCTGCAAATCGGCAGAGACCGTAACGCGAGTCCTTGGGCATATCGGATTGTAAGCGATTTCTTAAAGGATTTGGCTGGCGGAAAACACAAGCGGATCTCGGATAAGTTGAACATATCCATTGAAGAAGTGAACCATTCACTTCGTTATATTCGCAGCTTGAACCCGCGCCCAGGCCTTCCTTACAGTAACGTATCCCAGAAATATATCGTACCGGATGCCATTATTCTAAAACGACAAAACGGCTGTCAAATTATCATGAATGAGAGCGGATTCCCTACATTATCGATTAATCATTATTATCAACAGCTTTTAAGCGGAAACGAATGCAAAGAAGCCAAGCATTTTTTGCGTTCTTACTTGCAAACCGCCAACGGACTTATTCGCGGCCTTGAAGAAAGACAAAAAACTTTGTATAAAGTCATTGAAACCATTGTACAAGAGCAGTTCGCATTTTTTGAAAAAGGCAAATCCCATTTGAAGCCTATGAATTTGAAGGCCGTTGCGGAAATTTTGAAGTTGCACGAATCGACCGTAAGCCGCGCCGTGCAAAACAAATATGTTCAAACTCAGCATGGCTTATTTGAATTAGGTTACTTTTTTGCATCCGGTTTGTCGACGGACGATGGCATGGCGACATCCGCAGAAAGTGTGAAAGAAAGAATTAAGACGATTATTCAAAATGAAGATAAAAGAAACCCTCTCTCCGATCAGCAGATCATGGAAATATTGGTAAAGGAAAAGATTCAAATCTCCCGAAGAACGGTGATGAAATACAGGGAAGAACTGAAATACTTATCGTCGCGGCTTCGCGGTTCATGCTGAGGTCGGGTCGAATAATCGTGCCCTCGGCTCCGTCATGCGAAATCGAGCGTGCCGGCAATATGCGTCGGCACCTCCACCGGTACGTTCGGAAATAAAAGAAGAGAGGTTTCCCCCTCTTCATCGCTAATTTAAGGCTGAAGTTCAATCAATAAATCCCCCGTTTGAATCACATCGCCGGCTTTTACGTATACCGCCTTCACCTGTCCATTCATCGGCGCTTGAATGTTGGTTTCCATTTTCATCGATTCGGTAATAAAGAGATGCTCCCCTTTTTTCACCTTATCTCCCGGTTCCACCATCACTTTAACGACTTTGCCCGGCATGGGCGCTCCGATTTGCCCACGGTCGCCGGAGTCGGCCTTGCGGCGAACTTCGGCGCTCACTTCGGCGGACAGGTCGCGAACGGGAATTTCACGCGGCTGGCCGTTCAGTTCGAAGTATATCGTTTTCGTTCCGTCAGGGGCGAGCGGCCCTATGGCGATCAGCTTCACCATGAGCGTCTTCCCCTGTTCAATGTTGACGGCAATCTCTTCGCCAAGACGAAGCCCGTAAAAGAACGTAGGCGTATCCAGCACGGAAATATCGCCGAACTCTCCGGTTACCTTTTCTTTATCCAAAAATACTTTCGGATACATCAGGTAGCTCATCAAATCATAATCGTTCACAGGACGTCCCAATTTCTGTTCCAATTCCATGCGAATTTGAGCAAAATCAACGGCGGGGAGCAGCTCGCCCGGCCGGCAGGTGAAATATTCGCGGCCTTTCAGAATGACATCGCGCAGCTTTTCCGGAAACCCGCCGGGAGGCTGTCCCAGATAGCCCTGGAAAAACTGAACCACCGATTCCGGGAAATTGAGCAGCTCGCCTTTTTCATAGATGTCTTCTTCGCTTAAACGGTTTTGCACCATAAACAGCGCCATATCCCCTACGACTTTGGAAGACGGAGTGACCTTCACGATATCGCCAAACATCCGATTGACGGTGGAGTACGCCGTCTTGACCTCTTCCCACCGTTCTTCCAATCCTACGCCCTTGGCCTGCTGATGAAGATTGGTGTACTGCCCGCCGGGCATTTCATGGAGATAAATCTCCGAACTCGGCGACTTCATGCCGCTCTCAAATCCTTCATAATAGGCGCGGACGTCTTCCCAATAATCGGACAGCTTTTGCAGTTGGGAAAGATCGAGTCCCGTATCCCGCTCCTGGCCCTGCAAGGAAGCCACCAGCCCGTTTAAGCTGGGCTGCGAGGTCAGTCCGGACATCGAGCTGACGGCTGCGTCGACAATATCGACGCCTGCTTCGTAAGCTTTGATGAGCGTGGCCATTTGGTTGCCGCTCGTATCGTGGGTATGCAGATGGATCGGGATTCCGATTTCCTGCTTGAGGACGCTGATCAGTTTATAAGCGGCGAAAGGCTTGAGCAATCCGGCCATATCTTTAATCGCAAGAATGTGAGCTCCCGTTTTTTCCAATTGTTTGGCCAATTGAACATAATAGCTCAGGGAGTATTTATCCCTCTTCTCGTCCAAAATATCGCCCGTGTAGCAAATCGCTGCTTCCGCAACTTTGCCGGATTCACGCACCGAATCGATCGCGATGCGCATTCCCTCGATCCAATTCAAGCTGTCGAAAATACGGAATATGTCGATGCCCGCTTCAGCCGCGAGCCCGACGAATTTGCGAATGACGTTGTCGGGATAATTCGTATAACCGACTCCATTTGCTCCGCGAAACAGCATCTGGAACAAAATATTGGGGATCTTTTCGCGAAGCAAGCGAAGCCGCTGCCAAGGATCTTCGTTCAAAAACCGCATGCCGGTATCAAACGTCGCTCCGCCCCACATTTCGAGCGAGAACAGATCCGCCGCCAGCTTTCCTGTCGCCTCCGAAATGTTCAACAGATCGTATGTCCGCACCCTGGTGGCGAAAAGGGATTGATGGGCGTCGCGGAACGTCGTATCGGTGACGAGCAGCCTGCCACTCGACCGAATCCATTGCAGCAGTCCGTCCACTCCGTGCTGCTCCAAAATTTGCTTGCTCCCCGCCGGATATGCCTGTTTCACCGAAGTGACAGGGATCCGGGGCGCCGCAAAGATGGGCTTCTTCCCCGCAGGCAACCCGGGGTGGCCATTGACGATCGTTTGCCCGATGTATGACAGCAGCTTGGTCCCGCGGTCTTTGGGAGTCGGGAATTCAAACAGCTCCGGATGCCCTTCGATAAAGGACGTATCGTATGCGCCGCTTAAAAAGTCGGGATGCTTGACGACATTTTCAAGAAACGGAATGTTGGTTTTGACCCCGCGAATCCGAAATTCCTTTAGCGCTCGAAGCGCTTTTTTGGCAGCTTGTTCGTAGCTCACAGCCTGGGAGCAAACCTTGACCAATAGAGAGTCGTAATGCGGTGTGATGAAGGCTCCCGGATAGGCGTTGCCGCCATCCAGGCGAATCCCTAACCCTTCGCCGGAACGGTAAACGAGCAGACGCCCGGTTTCCGGCATGAAGTTTTTTTCCGGATCTTCGGTGGTCACCCTGCATTGGATCGCGTAGCCGTTCGTTTTGATCTCTTCCTGCCCGGCAATGCCGATCTCCCGATCCTCCAAGCGGTAACCTTCGGCTATGCGGATTTGGGATTGGACAATGTCAATCCCCGTGATCATCTCGGTGATCGTATGCTCCACCTGCACTCGGGGATTGACCTCTATGAAATAAAATTGCTGGCCTGGAGCGACCAGAAATTCAACGGTTCCCGCATTGCGGTATCCGGCTGTTTTCATGAGCTGCAAGGCGGCATCGCAGATTCGTTTGCGGAGTTGTTCGGGAAGCGAATAGCTGGGGGCGACTTCCACGACCTTCTGATGCCTGCGCTGAATCGAGCAATCCCGTTCGAACAAATGCACCGTATGGCCATAGCGATCGGCCAAAATTTGCACCTCGATATGCTTGGGGCGCTCCAAATATTTCTCGATATAAACAGCCCCGCTGCCGAATGCGGATTTGGCTTCCGAGCTTGCGCGATTAAGCGCTTCCTGCAATTCCTCCTCGCTTCGCACGATGCGCATCCCGCGTCCTCCGCCTCCGGAGGCCGCTTTGATGATCATCGGGTAACCGTACTGTTTGGCAAAAAGCAGTGCCTCCTGCAGCGATTGAACCGGTTCCGGCGTGCCGGGGATGACCGGAATTCCGGCCTTCACGGCCATCGCTCTGGCATCAACCTTATCTCCGAACATTTGCAGATGCTCAGGTGCCGGACCGATAAACACGATTCCTTCTTCTTGACATCTTGTTGCAAATGCCGCATTCTCCGCCAAAAATCCGTAACCCGGATGAATCGCATCGACATCGTACCGCTTGGCGACCTCAAGAATGCTTTCGATATCCAGATAGGCTTCAATGGGGCCCTTTCCTTCGCCGATCAGATAAGCTTCATCCGCTTTAAAGCGGTGAAGAGATACATTGTCCTGCTCGGAATACACAGCGACCGTTCGAATGCCCAACTCCGTACATGCCCGGAAAATGCGGATCGCGATTTCCCCCCGGTTGGCGACCAATACCTTTTTGAAATGATGGATATTTGTCATACTTTCCTCCCTCTTTTCCCATCGCTCGAAATTCCTCGTAATACATCTTTTATCATTTTATGATGCGACATAAAATAATTTAGTATGTCATATATAATGAAATACTAGCTTATTTTGCATCATTTTTCAATTATTTCTTTTGTAACATTCGTTATTCTTGGTAAAAAAGACCTCGTTCGTTCTTTAACGCTTTGGTGAACTTAATCTTCAACGCAAAGAAGCCCTTGAATTCAAGGGCTTCTTTGATAAAACCAAAGAGAAAAACTTATTCTGCGGTCCTTATTCGTGCGCTCAGCTCCTTCAACTTTCTCATGAGCCGATCCTCTCTTCTGCCGAAAATATCGTGAAGCTTCACATATTCACCGTAGATTTCATCATACACGATCTTATGCTCCGGTATCGGGCGATACGTCTGCTCGCGCAGTCGGACCATCTTGGCTGCCGCCTCCGCTATGTTCGAATAACCGCCTCTTTCCGAACCGGCGGCAACCGCACCGAACATCGCCGCTCCGAGCGCGGTCGTCTGCTCCGATCCGGGTAGTTTAATTTCCCTTCCGAGTACATCGGCATAAATTTGCATCAGCAGCTGGTTGCGGCCGGGAAGCCCGCCGCAGGCAAAGAGCTCGTTTACCTTGACGCCCGCCTCTTCAAACGTTTCGATGATTCGACGCGTTCCGAAGGCCGCCGCCTCGAGCAGCGCCCGGTATATCTCCTCCGGCTTGGTATGAAGCGTCAGGCCTACGATCAGTCCGCTTAATTCCGAATTGACCAGAACGGAACGGTTCCCATTCCACCAGTCGAGCGCCAGCAATCCGTGTTCACCGGGCTTCAGCCGGCTTGCCCGGTTTTCCAGGAGCGCGTGGACGCCAAGGTTTGCCGCCCCGGCCTCACGCTGCAGCTGCCCCGGAACGGCATGCTCGACGAACCAACCGAACATATCGCCCACCGCAGGCTGGCCGGCTTCATAGCCGAACAAGCCGGGCACGATGCCGTCTCTCACGACACCGCAGATTCCTTCGACATGAACCTCCCGATCGCTGAGCAGCATATGGCACAGCGACGTCCCCATCGCCATCGCCATTTGACCGGGCTTAACGGCCCCTGTCCCGACAGCCCCCGCATGGGCGTCGATCAGGCCGACCGCCACCGCCGTTCCCGGCAGCAGTCCCATCATGTCCGCGGCATGCGCAGACAGCTCCCCCGCTTTGGCGCCCAAAGAAACGACGTTTCCGCGCAGCTTCGTCTCCGCGATTTGCCGCAAACGCGGATCCAGCGCATGAAAAAAGTCGGCCGACGGATATCCGTCCGCCTTATGCCATAAAGCCTTGTACCCGGCGCAGCAGCTGCTTCGGGCCAAGCTTCCCGTCATGACGCGGACGATCCAATCCGCAGCTTCCACGAACATATCCGCCGCCTCGTAGATTTCCGGCGCTTCCCGCAGCACCTGCCATACTTTGGCTATCATCCACTCCGAGGAGGTTTTGCCGCCGTAGCGCCTCAGGAAAACTTCCCCTCTTTGCGCCGCAATCTCGTTCAGCATATCGGCCTCCGCTTGCGCCGCATGATGCTTCCAAAGCTTCACATACGCATGAGGCTCGTCCGCATACGTCTCCAGCATGCAGAGCGGAGTCCCTTCCGCATCGACGGGCATCACCGTACAAGCGGTAAAATCGATGCCTATGCCGATTACCCAAGCCGGCGGCACTCCGGCAATCCGCAGCACCTCCGGAACCGATCGGCGCAGCACCTCCACATAATCGTCAGGATGCTGCAGCGCCCAATTTGGCCCGAGCCGCTTGCCGGAAACAGGCAAAGCTTCGTCGATAACCCCATGTGGATACCGGGTTACGTGAAAAGCCAATTCCTGCCCGTCAGCCGCATCAACCAGGACGGCCCTTCCCGACTCGGTTCCGAAATCAATCCCGATAACACAGCGTTTTTCCACCGTCTTCACGTCCTTATCGGTATAATGGACCGAAGGCCGCGCATGCCCGGTAATCGGCACCGACGGGCTCGCCGGCGCCGAAGGCGGTCCATGCGCTCGGACGGAACAGCCGCTCTTCCGGCACGTTGTGCATGCACACCGGAATCCGCAGCATCGAGGCGAGCGTGATCAAATCGCCGCCGACATGGCCGTAGCTGAACGCGCAGTGGTTGGAGCCCCAGTTGTTCATCACCGTATACACGTCCTTAAACGCGCCTTCTCCCGTCAGCCTCGGCACAAACCACGTCGTCGGCCACGTCGGATTGGACCGCCGGTCGAGCGCATCGTGAATGTCTGCCGGCAGCTCGACCGAATAACCTTCGGCGATTTGCAGCACCGGTCCGAGCCCCTTGATCAGGTTGATGCGGGCCATCGTCATCGGCATGCCGCCGCGTGTCGTGAAGTCGGTCGAATACCCGCCGCCGCGGAAGAAGTCGACCGCAGGGCACCATAACGTCGCCTCGAGGCACTTGTTCGCTTCCTCTTGGGTTATGTCCCAGAAAGGCTTCATCGCCGGTGAGCCGCCGATAGTCTGTTCTCCGGTGCCGTCCAGCGCCGCAGGACCCGAGTTGATCAGATGGATGACGCCGCCGGCAGCGGCCCCCTCCAGTTTCTTTCCGGTGACCCGTTCCACTGCCTCCGGGCTCCAATAAGTCCGCACGTCGGCGAAAATTTGCGCGCCGCCGGTCAGCAGATGCCCGAACAGCATCGTGACCGCGTTCAGGTTATCGTTTTCCGTCGCCAGCATAAACGGCTCGCGGATACCGTTCCAATCGAACGAGCTCGTCAGGATCGCTTCCATGAAGTCCCCGTTCGGGAAATGGTCGGTCCAAGCCCGCTGCCCCTGGAATCCGGCGGCGATCGCGTTGTGACCGAGCGCTTCTTCCTCGTAGCCCATATCCGCAAGCTTCGGATTGCCGACCATCAGGTCGCGGGCGATCAGAGTCATCTTCACGACGGTTTCCCAGTCCTGATCTTTCTGCCGGTCCGTCCGCTGCAATACGGCGGGATTCACATCCGCTCCGACGCGGCAGTTCGCCTTCGTCCAGGTCAGTGCCCGCTCGTATTCCTCATGATCGTAAATGCCGCGCTCCATCCTGCGGATGAATTCCGACATGTCGACATATTCATTGCGCATCCCCAGGTAATCCTGGAAAAAGCTTTCGTCGACGATGCAGCCGGCAATCCCCATCGATACGGTGCCCATCGCCAGGTACGATTTCCCACGCATCGTCGCCACGGCGAGTCCCGCCTTGGCGAATTGCAGCAGCTTTTCCTGCACATCTGCGGGAATCGTGCTGTCGCCGATGTCCTGCACGTCCTTGCCGTAGATGCCGAAAGCCGGCAGCCCTTTTTGATTATGCGCAGCCAACGCGGATGCGAGATAAACCGCTCCCGGCCGCTCCGTGCCGTTGAAGCCCCAGATCGCTTTAGGCATCAGCGGATCCGTATCGATCGTCTCCAGCGGGTAACACCAAGACGGAGTGACCGTAACGGTCAGGCCGACGCCCTCCTTGCGGAACTTCTCCGCCGTCCGCGCGGCTTCGCCGACGCCGCCGATCGTCGTATCGGCGATGACGCACTCCACCGGCAGTCCGTTTGCGTGGCGGAGGCGGCTGCTCAACAATTGCGCGCACGCCTTCGCCATATTCATCGTCGGCTCCTCAAGGGATTCGCGGATCCCACCCCGCCGGCCGTCAACGACGGGCCGGATTCCGATCTTCGGCATGTCGCCCTGCAGGCGATTGACGATTTTAACAGCGCTCATCTTATTGTCCCCCTCCATATGACTCGAGCCACGCACGGCTCAACCGCTGCAGCTGCTCCACTTCCAGCTTGTTGGTTGCCGTAAAATCCCCGTGATCCTTGGATCGGCAATGATAATTGTCCAGCACGCCCTCCAGCATCAAATAATACTTCGCATTGACCGGGTACAGCTGCTTCTCAATGAGGGAAGCGATGCTCAGGAAATCCGACAGCCGCTCGGCCTCCTGCGGCTTTTCGCGCCAATTCCGGTGCAGCCATACATAAAGCTCCGGATGGAAATTGGCCATGATGCCGCTGTAGCCTCCCACGCCCAACCTCAGGGTCTCATACAAAGTGGCGGAATTGGCGTTATATATGTTTAACGGCGTGCCTTGAACCGCTTCCGCCTTCGCCTTGATATTGCCGATATCGCAGCTCGTATCCTTCAGAAACAAGAACCTTCCGGTTTCGGCACACGTTTTCAGCAGGCCGGGGGAAAGAATCCGTTTGTAAGGATACGGGCATTCGTAGAAACCTAAAGGAATGTCCTCCGGAATCCGCGCGAGCAGCTTTTCCAGATTGCCCATCCATACCTCGTCCGACTCCTCCTCCTTGGCGAGCCGGTTGGAAATCAGAATGAGCGCGTCGATCCCGGTTCCCGCCATGGCCGTCAGCTCCTCGGCCTGCTCGTCCAAGGAATCGGAAATATGCCCCGAGGCGATAACCGGAACACGTCCCGCAGCTTTTTCTTTCACGAACGCAGCGAGTTTAACGCGCTCCTCCAAGCTGAGGAAAAACATTTCGCTCGATTGACAGACGGCAAACAAACCGTCAACCTGCTTGCCGGCGTACCATTCGATCAGTCTTTCGAGTGCGCCGTAATCAATTTCGTTTTCCCTTGTAAAAGGGGTGATCATCGTCGGCCAAATGCCGTTCGGGTTGTTCATCTTCATTGGCTCCTTCTTATTTCGGCTGCTCAAGATCTTATCCGTTCAGCAGATGGGCCGGATCTTTTCCGTCGAATACATCCAAAATCGCCTGGGCCGTCGCGAGCCCCACCTTGTGGTAAGTCTCGTACGTCTCTGCCGCCGTATGCGGAGTGGTCACGATGTTGCTCAGCCCAAACAGCGGATTGTCCTTGGACACCGGTTCCTGTTCATACACATCGACGGCCGCTCCGGCAATGCTTCCGCTGCTGAGCGCGCGGGAAAGCGCCTGCTCGTCCACCAAAGCCCCTCGGGCCGTATTGATAAAATACGCCGTTTTTTTCATCATGCCGAATTCGCGGTCGCTCATCATATGGTAAGTTTCCTTCATGCTCGGCAGGTGCATGCTGACAATGTCGCTGCCCTGCAGAACTTCCTCGCAGGAAACCAGGTGGACGCCGAGCTGCTTGGCTTTATCGGGATTGGGATATTTATCGTAAGCGATCATTTCCATATCGAATCCGCTTAATTTTTTGGCAACCATTTGCGCAATATTGCCGAATCCGAGAAAGCCGACGGTTTTTCCGGACAGCTCCATGCCTACGAACCGATCCCAGTACCCGCGTCTTGCGGACTCGTGAAGGGAAGGAATGTTTCTCACCGCGCACAAGATGAGTCCGACTGCCAGTTCGGCAACGGCATTGGCGTTTCCGCCCGGCACATTGGACACTTTAATGCCGTAGGCTTTGGCTTGCTCCAGGTCGATATTGTCGACCCCGACGCCGAATCGGGCAATCGCCTTCAGCTTCGGTGCGAGCTTGAATACTTCCTCGTTCCACGTGTCCACTCCGGCGACCACCGCGTCGATATCGGTGACCAGCTCTTTCAGCTCCTCGAAGGTATGGGGTCTGCCCACCCGGTTTTCAATCACTTCGCAGCCGCTTGATTCCAGCAGCGCCTTGGCCTCCGCACAGAGGCGGGAATAATTCGTAGCCGTCACAAGCACCTTTTTGTTCATGGGACATGCTCCTTCGCTTTAGTTGCCCTCCATATGTTTGAGCCGAAATTCCTGGGGCGTGAGGGCATAATATTTTTTGAACACTTTATTAAAATAATTCGGATTCTGGTATCCGAGCTGGAGCGCAATTTCATAATTTTTGAGCGAGCCGGATTTGAGGAGCGCGGCAGCTTTATCCATCTTCAGCCTCAGGACGTAATCGCTTAAATTCTCCCCGGTTTCCAGCTTATACACTCTGGATACGTGCACGGGATGCATGTACATCGAATCCGCGATCGCCTGCAGGGAAACGTCTTCCATTAAATGCTTTTGCACGTATGTCTGGATTCGGTTGATCATGGTTTCCCGGTTGCTTTTCATCTCGTTGTCCAGAAATGTCCGCAGCATCTCGAACGATTGAAACGCCCATTTCTTCAGCTCATGGCTGGAGCGCGCCGGCATGAAACCGCCGGCATCCGCCAGCTTGGCCCCGACCGCTTCCTCCAGGCGGAGGCCGTTTTTGTGCGCAAACGAGCTGATCGCCGAATACATCCCGAAGTACATCTCGGTCAAATATTCGGGGGAATCCGCCTTTTTACCGATGAGCTCTTCAAAAAGCGTCTCCAGCTTCTCGCGGATAGCCTCCCAATCTCCGGCTTCCAGCAAATGAATGAACGTAGGCGGCTCATAAAGAGTTTGCAGCGAAGGGACGCTTGCCGCCTCCTTATCTCCGGATACGGCAATGAACAGTTCGCTGCTGGTGCCGATCTGCTTCCGCAGCGAAGACAACATCCCTTGGTAAAGTTCATGAACGTCTTCGGGAAACTTCCCCCACGGGCTGACCAGAACGGAAGCCGTACCTTTCAAATAATGCTTGATGCTGTTTTGCAGCCGGGAAGCCGCCAAATGAAACTGATCCGGCAGGTTGCCTTCGCCTGAATCCGCCGGGTCCCCGTCCCGCTCGGACGCAGTCACGAGAAACACCAGATAATCGTGGACATCCTTGCATTTCCAGAGGCGGAATTTCCCCGCAAACAGCTCTTCCGCCATGTTGCCGACCGCATATTCCATCAGGGACAAGCTGGAGGTGTCCATTTCGGTAAAAGCCCCCTCCAGGCGGACCAGCATGCACGCAAAAGGCTCGGACAAAGCGGCGGGAATGCTCAGCAGATCGAGCTTCTCCTGCAGCCGGGAAGCGGAGTACCTTCGGCCCTGAAGCAGTTCGTTCAGCAAATCCCCCTGAATGCCGGGCAAATGCTCCCGAAACGCCTTCATCGCATTCCGGTATGTCTTGTCCTGCTCATGCTCCGTTTGCAGCTGCTCGACGACGCCCCGGACCTTGCTCATGATCTCGTTATCGCCGATCGGCTTCAGCAAATAATCCGCCGTATTCAGATGAATCGCTTCCCGGGCGTAAGAAAATTCCGCATACCCCGAAAGCAGGATGCATTTGATATGCCGCCAATTTTTCCGGACCTTCTCCAGCAGCTGCAAGCCGCTGATGCCCGGCATCCGGATGTCCGTGATCATAATATCGATGGAATTCGTCTTCAATATATCCAGTGCTTCGTAACCGGAATAAGCTTTGAACACTTGCGCGATGCCGATCTCCTGCCAAGGGAGCGTATCCCCCAAACTATCGACCACGCTCGCCTCATCGTCAACCAAGAGCAAATGGAACATGTCTTTCTCCTCCTGCTGTTTGTCTTGCTCCCGCGTCCCATCTCAGCTCAACGCGCAGTCCTCCCAGCGGGGACCGGGACAAATACACCCCCGAGCCGCCTTGGTACAAATGAGCAAGCCGCTGGTGAACATTCCATACGCCGCATCCCGTCTCGTCGTCCATGGGCAATGACAGCTTCTTTTGCAAAGCGGCCATCGCTTCGGTGGACATCCCGCCGCCGTTGTCGTCGATGACGATCCGGTACTGCTCGTCTCCCGTCCGGCTTCCGCCGATTTCGATCACACCGTAATCCGGATTGGCTTCGATGCCGTGGATCACCGCATTTTCCACAATCGGCTGGATCAGCAGCCTGGGGATTTCCAGCTCCATCATCGCTTCCGGTATGGCGATCTCGTAATCAAAGCGCTGAATCCGCAAGTTTTGAATCGTCAAATAGTTGGTAACCAGCTTCAGCTCGTCGCGAATCGTCGTCATGCCGCTTTCAATGCGAATGGTCGAGCGGTAATATTCGCCCAAATTCAGAGCCATCGCCACGACGGCGTCCTTTTGGCCCAAATTCGCCATGTTTTTAATATAAAACAAACAGTTGTACAAAAAATGAGGGTTGATCTGCGACTGCAGCTGCTTCAAAATCGCTTCGCTGGAACGAAGCTTTTCCGCGTACACATTTTCGATGAGCTCCTGAATCCGCTCCGCCATTTCGTTAAAGCTGGCGAACAAATAATCGAACTCGTTGTTCGGCTGCTTTTCCAAACGGACGGAATATTGGCCGCCCTTCAGGCGCCGCACGCCGCGCACCAGCATCTGGATCGGCCGCTGAACGTTGCGGTAAAGCAGCAGCGTCGCCAAAATGCTGAGTCCGAGCAGCAGCGCCAGCGAAGAATAAAATAAATTTCGGCTCATCGTAATCGGAAAAAGCACGCTTTCCAGCGGAACGTAATCGACTAAATACCACTGCAGGCTCTCGGATCGGATAAAATTGACCATATACTTCTTCTTGTCCATCGTAACGATTTCGGACCCCGACTTGGACAGTTCCCTGCCGTTCAGGTAAGCGGCGAGTTCCTTCACAACCTGGTGCTCCGGACTGATATTCATCACCGGCTCCTGGCCGGGGAAATACAGAAACGGTTCTCCGGAACCCCCCTGCTTGAGCTGCTTCAGCATATTTTTGATGTTATCGTCCGTAAACCGGACTTCGATCAGCAGCCCCGGCACATCCGACTGTCGGATCAGCGAGAAATAGGATTGGTCGGAGCCGTAAACGACGTTGACCTTATGCGACCATTCGCCGGGCTTCGCCGTTTGCAAATACGTTTTATCGTAGAGCACGGAGTAATCCGTAGAGATCGCTTCTTTCGTATCCTGCAAATACAAGGCGATCTGATTGTTCCAGCCGCTTGTTAAAATTTGCAGGTTCAGCAGCTCGAGAATCCGCGTCTGCTTCTGCAGCTGTTCGACCGGCGACATGAGGTTTCGTTCGGCCAGAAACTCCTTGATCCCCGAATACCGTGTACCGATGACGGAAAATTTGCCGAGCCGCTCCACCTCGGATTCCATTTGACTCATGAAAAAGGTCAAATGGTTGCGGTTCTCCGCTTCGATATTGCTGCGAACGACATTGACGCTGACCTGATGGGAATAAGCGTACAACGCAATGATGGGAATGAGCAGCAAGCACAGCAGCGTTACGACTTTGCCGAATGTATTGATTTTGCGAAAAACGGTCATGATGTCCAAGCTCCTTCGCCGTTAAATGATAGGCTATTCCATCATAACACCGCGGGCAGCTACGGGAACAGACCGTCTGCGCATAAAACCTTATCCTTTGACCGCGCCCGCAGCCAGACCGCTGACGATGTAGCGCTGCGCCACCAGGGAGATGACGAGAACCGGCAGGGTGATGATACAAGCCGCCGCCATCAAGCCGCCCCAGTTCACATCGGAATAAGAGATGAAGTTGAATACCGCTACGGGCAGCGTCTTCGTTTTCTCGCCGGCCAATATAAGCGAGAACATGAAATTGTTCCATGAGAAGATGACGGACAAGAGCGAGGCGGTAATGATCCCCGGCCCCGAAACCGGAAGCACGATATTCAGAAACACTTTCAGCTTGCTGCAGCCGTCGATCAAAGCCGCTTCTTCAATTTCCAGCGGCAATGCATCAAAGAACGAAATCATGATCCATGCGATAAACGGCATTCCGACCAGCATATGACTTAGGATCAGTGCGATGTAAGTGTCGATCAGCTTCATTTGGCTGAACAAAATAAACCATGGAATCAGGAACGTAATAGCCGGTATAATTCTTGCCACGAGCAGCAGCAGACCGAGCCCCTGCAAACGGTAACGGGCAATCGCATAGGCGGCCGGCAGACCGAGCAGCAAAGAGCCCAAGGTCGATCCGATGGCCACGATCAAGCTGTTCGTAATATATTTGATAAAGTTGTATTGCTCGAATACAGCCGAATAATTTTTGAGCGTCGGTTTAAAAATAAAGGTTTGGGCCGGCGACATGATCTGAGCCTGTGTTTTGAAGGAGGCAAGAATCATCCAGATGAACGGCATGGAGAACGCCAGCACAATCAACCAGGCCAGAACCGTAATCGTCTTCGAGGACTTGGCTTGTTGCTCCATTTTTTATTGTACCCCCAATCGCTTACGCATCCAGATAAAGATCAGGGTAAGCCCCATAACAAGCATAAAAAACATCACGAGCAGCGAGGAAGCCATTCCCAGCTTGAAATATTGGAAGCCCTGCACGTACGAATAGATGTTCAACGTTTCCGAGGCGTTCCCAGGCCCGCCCTGGGTGGTGGAATATATAATGTCAAAGGTTTTCAAAACATCGATGAGCCGAAGCATGACGGCAACCATAATCGTCGGCCGAACGAGCGGCAGCGTAATTTGCGTCAGCTTCTGCCATCCGGTGGCTCCATCGACGTCCGCAGCTTCATAAGGTTCATGAGGCAGCGTCGATAATCCGGCCATGACGATCAAGCTGATCATTGGCGTCCATTGCCAAATGTCGACAATAGCTAACGAAGGTATTACGTTTTTGGGGTTTCCGAGCCAATCGACCGGTTTGAGGCCCAACAGCTGGAGGAAGGCGTTCGCACCGCCGATGGACGGCTCGTAAATGAGCAGCCATACGAGCCCCATCGCCACCGGTGTAGCCACCATCGGCAGAAGGAACAGCGTTTTGGCCACATTTTTGCCTGCGAAATTTCTGTACAGCACCAAAGCGATGGCCGTACCCAATACGGTTTCCAAAGCCAAAGCCAGTCCCGTAAAGTAGAAGGTGGAGCCGACCGCATTCCAAAATCTTTGCTCCGACAGCAGGATCCTGTAGTTGTCCAGACCAACCCATGTCGATGGGTTGGCCGCAGACATACTCCAATTGTAGAAGCTGGTCCGGAACGTATATGCGATCGGAAAGGCCATCATGATCAAGACGAATAAAACTGCCGGCAAGGTGAAGGCCCACTTGATATTTCTATCCAACCAGCCTGTACGCATGTTCTCCACTCTCTCCCGTTTCGATTATTTGCTGCTTTTCTCTTTATCGATCAGCGCCTGAAAATCCTTATTCGCCTTGTCGGCCGCCGTCTTCACGTCTTCGTTCAAAATCCCTTTCACAACGACATCTCCGATCATGTCGCGCGCTTCGCCGACATTGATCACCATCGGCCGGTCGTGGCCTACGGCAGCTTTAATGGATTCCTGGATAATCGGAATGAACTCTTTAGGGAATTTCGCGTTCGCGCCCGGATCGTTCCAGATCGAGTTGCGCGCCCCCGGAACGCCCATAGCCTGCGCCTTGGTCATGATCTCCTTGCCCGTCGCCCATTCGATAAATGCCCATGCCGCGTCTTTGTTTGCCGTCCTCGCATTCATCATCATGCCCCAAGCCGTATTGTTGTACGGTTTCGATCCCGCCGAACCGGCCGGGAACATGGCATAGCCGATTTTATCGACAACGGTCGATTTATCTTTGTCGATGACGCTTGGAAGAATCGAGCTCGTGTCGGTGAAGAACGCCGCCTTGCCTTGCGAGAAAACACCCAGCGCTTGCGGCCAGTCCATGTTCAGCACCCCGGGAGGGCCGTAATTTTTCAGCAGATTGACGTACCGGTTGATTCCCTTCAGCGCCTCGGGCGTATTGACCGCTGCCGTATCGCCTTTCTGGAAGTCTCCCCCCTCCGAGTAGATGAAGGAGGACAGCTGCGTAACCAGTGCGGCTTTCTGCCCTCTCGCGACAAAACCGTAAATGCCGTTCGCCGGATCATGCAGCTTCTTCACGGCCGCTTCAAGCTCGTCCAATGTTTTCGGTACGGATAATCCGGCTTTCTCCAGCAAATCCTTGCGGTAGTAGAACATCGCCTGCTCCGTCACCATCGGGATGGCGACGACTTTGCCGTTGTCGGTTGTCGAGTCCAGAGCCGCTTTGGTCAAATCTTCAAACTCGAAGCCCGGGTTTTTCTTGACGTATTCGTCCAGCGGCTGCATCCAGCCGTTCTTGTTAAACAGCTTCACTTCCTGCGCCGGACGGATCATGGCGACATCCGGTTCGGCGCTTCCCGAAGTCATTTGAACCGTGATCTTCTG
Source organism: Paenibacillus hamazuiensis (assembly GCF_023276405.1). NCBI lineage: Bacteria > Bacillati > Bacillota > Bacilli > Caryophanales > Paenibacillaceae > Paenibacillus > Paenibacillus hamazuiensis. Next base: position 8,676,060 of record NZ_JALRMO010000001.1, on the reverse strand, counting down.
GCTGAGCTGGTCGTTGGCGAAGTTTTGAATTTCCACCTTCATGCCCGTTTTTGCTTCAAATTCGGGCAACTGGGCTTTGATGATGTCCGTCGTTCCGGTATTGCCCAAATAAGCGGTAATTCTTTTACCGGCAAACGGTTTCGCGCCGGCTTCGCCCGATGCGGCGTCTTTGCCTTTGTCGCCTGCTCCGGCGTCTCCGCAGGCTGCAAGCATAGAGCCCAAGACGGATACTCCGGCCGTTACGGCAATGATTTTCTTTAATCTGTTTGGATACATCTCTTTCAACCTCCCTGTAATGGCTGTCTACGATTAGATTGTAATACGGCATTCCAGAAGGAAGATATGATAACAATTTAACTTTCCCTACAGAAATTTAACACGATTCTTTTTTCCGGGCTCAACAACAGGAAAAGTCCCGAAGGAAACGTTCCTCGGGACTTTGGATCCGCCGGCGCCGCTATCGGAGATTAGCGGGCTTTCGCAACGGCCTGCAGAAATTCCTTTGCCGCAGCGGTCACTTTGCGGTAATCCGCTTCTTTTCCGGCCGCTTTGGAAATATAGCTGCCTACGCCAACCGCTACGCAGCCGGCGTTCAGCCACTCATGAACGTTGTCCGGCGTAACGCCGCCCGTCGGCGCAATCGGCGCCTGCGACAACGGAGCTTTGATCGCTTTCACGTAGGCAGGTCCTCCCACCTCCGCCGGAAACAGCTTCACAATATCCGCGCCGGCTTCCAACGTTTCGTACACCTCTTTAGGAGTATAAGCCCCGCTCATCGTAACCGCCTGATACCGGTTGGCCACTTTGATCATATCCGGATTCAGCTGCGGGCTTACGAGCAGTTCGGCCCCGGCAAGGATGGCCGCCCGGGCTGTCTCACCGTCCAAAATCGTGCCGGCTCCGATCAAGACATCCTTATATTTTGCAGACAAAGCGCCTATGACTTGCAGCGCATTCGGCACGCTCATCGTAATTTCCAGCACGGCAATCCCGCCTTCGATGGCGGCCTCGGCAACAGCCAATGCCTCCTTGTCGCTATCGGAACGAATGATGAGCACAACGCCCGTTTCGGATATTTTATTCAAATTGTCCAGTTTTCTCCACATCTATGATATTCTCCTCACTATTCAAGATTGATGTACAACCGTTCTCCGACATAACCGAGCTGCCTGGAAATCTTCAAGGCCGCTTCGGTAACCAGCCTCGCAATCGCCTGCTCGCGCTCGGGCGTCATGGCGGAGGAAACGCTTGCCACGCTGACGGCCGCTGCCGCCTGGTTCGATTGATCGAATATGGCTGAGCCGATACAATACATTTCGAGATTGTCCTCACGGTCGTCGATCGAGTACCCGCGCAAACGGGTTTGCCGAATATCCTCCAGGATGTCCGGCAACGTGACCTTGGAATAAGGGGTTTTCCCTGCGATTTCCCCGTCGCTGAACATATATCGCACCTTCTCGAGAGGCATGGCGGCGAGCAGCGCTTTGCCCAAACCGGTAGTATGCAGATTCCGTCTGGAACCGAGCTTCGCGGTCGGTCTCATCACGGAATGATTTTCGGCTTTATCCAGGTAGACGACATTCCCCTTGTCCTCCATACCGAGAAAAGCGGTGCTTCCGGTTTGTCTGTTCAGCTCCTGCAGGACAGGCCTTGCCAGATGGGTGATCTCCAGGTTGGATAAATAAGCCATGCCGGTTTCGAATGCCGCAAGTCCTAAACGGTACGTCTTCACCCTCGGGTCGTCGAGTTCGATGAACCGTTTGGCCAGCATCGTCTGGATCAGCTCGAACCCGCTGCTCTTGGGCATATTCAGGCTCATGCATATTTCGTTTAAAGTGAGCGGGACATTGCTTTGAGCAAACAAAACCAGAACATCCAACGCCCGGTCGGCCGATTTGTTCACGCGAAATTTTTCCATGGTACCTCCGTTTCTAATAAGTGATTATTCCAAAGTTCACATATGCGAACTTAATTCGATATGACGAACAGTATTTAGTATAAAATAACATGGGCATTATTTCAATTATTGAAAATGCAAAATAAAACAAGTATATTCAATACACATCGTTCAATTAGCCGAAATAAGTTCGTATATGCGAACCACCTTAAATCGTTCGATTGGAGGAACTCGCTTGAAGCCTGCTGTCATTTTTTTAATCGGGTCCGCCGGATCCGGCAAATCCACGGCCGGTAAGCTGCTTGCGGCCAAATACAATCTGGTTTATCTGGATAAAGATACGGTGTGCAATCACTTTACCGGCATGCTGCTGCAATCCAACGGATATTCCCCTTTTGACCGGGACGGCTGTGATTTTTATCAGGATACGGTCATGGAACTTGAATACCGAACCTTGCTTGATGTCGCAAATTCCAATCTGGAGCTCGGATTATCCGTCATACTCGATGCCCCTTTTATTAAGTATTTTTCGAATAAAGACTACATTGTGGAGTTGAAAAGCCGCTACGGCTGGGAGCATGTACATCCGCTGGTGCTCCAGGTTACCGTCGACTTCCCCGTGCTGAAGGAGAGATTGCGCTTGCGCGGCTTGGAAAGAGACGCGTGGAAGCTTGCTCACTGGGACGAATATGTGCAAAGCGTTCAAGAGAAACAATGCTTGTGGGATGGGATTGAGATATTTCGGTTCGATAACTCCGCCGCCGCCCCGGACGAGGTAAACCTTCATAACTGGTTTGAGAAAATCAGGGAACAGCGGCACCGTAAAGACGAGTAATTACACGGCTTACCCTACAAGGTTGGACGAAGCGTTGAACGAAACTTGCCAATCGGCTCTTCTCCCCAGAACAGTTCAAATAAATCGCCATCGGCTATCGCCGCTGCTCCGGAAGGGGTACCGGTAAAGATGATATCACCTTCGCCCAAACCAAAACGGGTTCCGATAAAATCGATCAGTTTCTGCAGCTCGAAAATCATATCGGACGGGCGTCCGAGTTGAGCGATTTCGCCGTTTCGGTACAGAATGAATTCTCCGGTTGCGACGGCCTCAGCCCCGGGAAACGGCCGCCATTTGCCGATCGGCGCTGAATTCAAGAACCCTTTGGCGGGCAGCCAGGGGTAGCCTTTTAATTTCATTTTGGTCTGGACTTCCCGCAGCGTAAAGTCGATTCCTAATGTCATCGCATCCACCAGCTCATCTACCGGCAAGCCCGGCCTATACGTCCGGCTGATTCGCAGCACCAGCTCGGCTTCGTAATGCACTTCTCCCTGATCACCCGGAAGCCCGATCTCGCCTTCGCCCATATCCACCACAGAGTATGTCGGCTTTAAAAAAACCATTGGACTTTCCGGGACTGCGTTACCCGACTCCGCAGTATGCAAACTGTAGTTGCGAACCACACAATATACGTTTCCGATCGATTTGAGTGTCATTGTATCACAGCCTCATTTCGCTTATTGTTTAAAAAAAGACCCGCGGAAGGGTCTTTTAGAATATCTTAAGTACCGGCTGGATCTTCTACCTATGGGGCAATGTCCTCCAGCATTTTTTCACGCGTTTCAATCATTCGTAAAGCAAGTAATGCACCAATAACGCCAACAGCCGCAAAAAGCAGAAAAACCGATGCAATTCCTTTAGCACCCAGCACAAACCCTACAATAGTTGGCGCAATCGCGGAAGCGAGACGCAACCAGGCTGTTGCGAACGCTGTGCCAATAGCCCTTATCCGGGTTGGATATATTTCGGGAGTATACAAGTAAAGCAGTACCGTAATCGTCCCTATTACGCCATAAGCGGATGATCCAAGGTACATTACGCTTTCAGCGGTCTCGGCACCGTTCACCCAAAGCATACTGAGCAAAATGCATGCAACGATAAATGCAGTAATTGCCCAATTTCTACGGCCAACCCTGTCAATCAGAAATGCGCAAGCAACAACGGCAGCGGTTTGTATCATATTTGAGATCGAAGCCGCGCGCAAAGATTCCTCCAAGGGAAGATGGTATACTGTTTTGTACAAGCTCGGGAGCCAATTATTTAATCCGTTAGAGACAAAATATGCGGAAAACCACAATGTCCATACGACCAATGTTCTGGTTCGATAAAAGGAAGAAAATAATTCTTTCCAATTGCCTTTGGCGACCGATTGCGGTGCGGTAATCGTCACGGGAATGCGTTTATCAGTGCTCGCTTCGATCTCTTTAATAACGCGATCGGCTTCTTCAAATCTGCCTTTTGAAATCAACCAGCGGGGAGACTCGCGTAAAGTAAACAACAGCAAGAAAACGACCAACCCGCCGGCTCCTCCGATCAAGAACATCCACTTCCAGCCCAAGCTGGGAACCACCAAGGTTCCGACTTGCGCGCTAATCATGAGTCCAAGCGGGAAAATGAGCTCATACAGCATGAAGAAGCGCCCTCGCCCATGAGCCCGCGAAAGCTCGTTGATATAGGCCGCAGCAACCGGAACTTCACCGCCAATTCCGATCCCTTGCACAAATCGAAACAGAAGCAGAGTGTTAAAATTGCCCGCAAACATACATGTAATGCACATCACAGACATTAAAAAGACGGTATATTTTGCACTATATAATCGTCCAAACCGCTCCGCCAGCCATCCGAAAAATATTGCGCCAATGGCTTGCCCAAGGTACCCGGCACCAATGATAATTCCGATTTGCCCCGGCGTGAGCTTCCACAGTCCAATCAATACCGGTAAAACAAAGGCAAGAGATAATGCGTCGAAAGCATCGAAAAACGTGGCGCTGCCCATAACCACCCTTGGCTTAATGTGCCAGCGGGAAAACGGAATACTTTCCATGCGAGCAATCAGATCTGAAGCAACATTCGATAGATGGGAATCTTCTTTTTTATGGTTGACTTCCTCAGAAACTCCCACGACATTTTTGTTCAATTCTACATTCATTTTAACCCTCCTTAAACAGGGGATATTTAAAGAATTGAAACCATTGAATGTAAGCGTTTTCATTAGCCGCAAAAAAGACATTTGCTCTATAAGAGCTTAATCTTTTTTTGCAGCTGTTGTTTCTCTATTTATGTATTCCATTTTGAACACCACGTCTTTTTTTCTAATTTGCTTCCCTTGAATCATATCGAGCAGTATTGAAGTTGCTCTTCTGCCAATACCAACCAAATCCACATGAACGGACGATAAAGAAGGTGTTATAAATTCAGAAATTGGAACATCATCAGCACCTATAACCGATAAATCTTCCGGTACCCTTAACCCTATCGTCTTGGCGGCTTTTATCACGCCTATTGCCAAGTAGTCCGAAGCGCATACAACTCCGGTGATATCTCTGCGCTCATTTAAAAATGCGGACACCCCTTTAGTTGCTTTAAACACATCAAATTCATCGATCTCAAACATATTTTTAGATGAATAGTCCAATCCGAGTTCCTGCATCATACTTTGGTATCCTTTCAAACACCTTACACTATGCATGGAGCTCATCGGACCATTGATGATCCCGATGTTTCGATGTCCCAATTGATAAAGAGCGGCCACCGCTTGTCTTATCCCATCCTCGTCGTCCGGACGTACACAAGGGAATGGCGATTCTTCCAAATAACTTCCCACTACAACAATAGGCAGACCGATGCTGATCAGCCATTCCAAACTTAGTTCCTCGTTACGAGGAGAAAAAAGAATAACACCGTCCACAGATTGGGTTTCCAGCAATCGTTTTTGTTGTGCTGAAGTAAACGACATGAGCAAATTATAGTCTGTTTGATCGATACCTTTGGCTATACCTTCTATAGTAGTTGAAAAAAACGGGTTATTTAGAATGAACGAGCCCCTCGGAACCACAACGGCAATATTTCCTGTAGTTCGCTTCGCCAATCCTCTGGCTCCCAGATTGGGGCGATAGTCCATTTCTTCAATTACTTTACGAATCCGGTCCGCCGTATCCGCACCGACACCGGGTTTACCGCTTAATACGCGTGATACGGAAGCAATGGAAACCCCTGCTGCACGCGCCACATCTTTTATGCTGACAGTCAAGTTGCATACCTCCGCGGGTCCAGTATAGATTTTATAATTGTAATTATACACCAGACCCGCCTAAATGCTATAGATTGGTAGCGGCAGAAGAATTCCTCAGGCCACTACCATTTTCCATGCGTTTTAGTTAACCGTTAATTAACCCGACTTTTAGTAACCCTTGACGAATTTCCTCTTTCTCTTGCTGCGTCAAAGGCAAAACCGGACGCCTGGCCAGGGAGCTGCTGATTAATCCGCGTTGATACATGGCTTCTTTCATACGCAAGTGGGAAGTGGAAGATGGCTCATCCATTTTGTATACGGCATGTTTCAATTCAAAGATGCGGTCGTACACTTCGTTGGCTGCGACGAGATCTTTATGTTTAACCGCTTCCACTAATTGTGCAATCAAATCCGGTACGAAACATCCAAAACCGACAAGCGCACCGTCAATACCTTGAATTAAGGTTGGGAGCAAATATTCATCATGGCAAGTTAAAATCGAAACTTCCGGGGCATGTTTTTTCAAAGCTCTGACATCCACTTCATACTGGGCCATGTCCCTTTGACCAACTTTAAATGAAACTACATTCGGTATTTCAGCCATTTGCAGTAATTGATTTGTTTTATAGGATGTTTTTGTCCATGTTGGATATTGGTGAACTACAATAGCGATATTAATCGCAGCGGCTACATCTTTAAAAAATTGAACGGGCGATTCCGGCTGCATGCCAAATCTCAACCATGAATGCGGAGGCATTAGAAGAATTCCTTCCCCTCCCGCCTTTTCAACCGCTTGTGCATGTTGGATAGCCTCGATCGTTCCCTCGGCGGATACTCCGGAAATGACAGGAATACGACCTTTTAATTCATCGGCGGCAATGCGGACAGCCTCCGCACGTTCTTCGGGAAGCAAGGTCATTATTTCTCCCGTATGTCCGTTTACGACAATCCCATTGATTCCTTTATGACTTGCTACCCAGCTTACCAATTTACGAAATGCCGCTTCATCGATGGTGTAATCATCCGTAAAAGGAATAAGAACTGCCGGAAATACTCCACTCCACTTTGCTTTGTTTTTCATTTGAAGATCCTCCTCAACACAATTTAAAATATAGTAAACGTTTACGTTTATGATAATACAATGTAAGCGCATTATGTGTCAATTATTTTTTAAAATTCACAAAATAAGTTGCATTTTATGAATAAATACGTTGTAAATAATGGGATTTAAAGTGAATGTTTGATCTTCTATAAAGTAAACGTTTAAGTTTATCGTAACAATTTCCATCCACACGAGTCTCCCAAAACAAATAGAGCATAATCGTTCAAAAGACAACGATTATGCTTCCAAAACGTCAAAAAAGCCCTTGAATTCAAGGGCTCCTTTAAATTAAAGCGTCCAATCACCGTTTCACTTCAACCTTGGCCAGCTTTTCATAAAATTGAATTAAACTTCCATGATCGCAATCTCCCAAACCATCCGCTTTTAATGCCTGCATCATTTCCATTACGCTGGCCGTTAAGGGCAGCGGAACTCCTACCTCGTGCGAGGTTTCCAGAACATTATTCAAGTCTTTGATATGCAGGTTGATGCGGAAGCCCGGGTCAAACTTGCGGTCCATCACGAGCGGCGCCTTGGCATCCAGTACGGTGCTGCCGGCGAGCCCTCCCCGAATCGCCTGATATACCGCTTCCGGCTGCACCCCTGCTTTGCTTGCCAAAACAAAAGCCTCCGACATCGCTGCAATGTTGAGCGCTACAACGATCTGGTTGGCCAGCTTCGTTACGTTGCCCGATCCGATGTCGCCGGTACGAACGACAGAGGCCGCCATCGCCTTCATGACGTCATAGCATTGGTCGAACACGTGCTGTTTGCCTCCCGCCATGACCGAGAGCGTGCCTTCAATGGCTTTCGGCTCCCCGCCGCTAACCGGAGCATCCAGCATCTCGATGCCCTTCTCGGCCAGCTTCAAAGCGATCTCCCGGCTGACGAGCGGTGCGATGGAACTCATATCGATAACAACCGTTCCCGGCTTGGCACCCTCGATAATACCGTCCGCTCCCAAGACGACTTCTTGTACTTGAGGCGAATTCGGAAGCATGGTTATGACGATGTCCGCCAGCTCCGCGACCGCTCTGGGCGTCGCGGCGGCCGCCGCTCCCGCTGCAATCAAATCGGCAGCGGCTTTATTTTTCTCAAGAACCACCAGTTCATAACCGGCTTTGATCAAATTCATGCTCATCGGTTTGCCCATAATACCAAGACCAATAAAACCTACTTTCATACTTATGCTCCCTCCAAATTTTTCATATTATACATCATTGCAATGCGCCCATTTCCTTCAAAATCGCTTTCAATTTATTGCGATTCGTCTCGGACGCCTCCGTGTTGGGAAGAATCGAAGCGCCTACCGGTACCCCGATCAAATTCATCGCCTCTTTGGTAACGACAGGGAAGCTCGCCAGATTGAAGGCCATACGCAGCGGGGCCAGCTTGAATTGAGCCTCTAGCGCTCCCTGCAGATCGCCCTTCATGTATTTATCATAAATTTCCACAACAAGAGCCGGCACAATATTGGCTGTGGAAGCGACACAACCGACAGCTCCGTAGACCAACGAACCCAATATCATCACGTCCCGGCCCGCCATGACTTTAAATCCTTTATTTCTGGTTCTGCGAATGTATTCTGCGGTTAACGTCATATCTCCGCTGCTGTCTTTGATCCCGACCAAATTCGGAATATCGGCCAGTCTTTCCAGCAAATTGGCGGAAATATTGTTTCCCACCCGGTCGGGATTATTATAGAGCAGCACGGGAAGCGCCGTGGCTTCCGCTATTTGGCGGAAATGCCGGTACAGCTCCTCCTCGTTCGGAGTAAGAAACATCGGGGGCAGGACCGTTAACGCCTGAACTCGATGAGCCTCTCCCATTTGGGCGAGCCGCACGCATTCTTTGGTGGTGATTGCGCCTATGCCCATATATACCGGAACTCGTCCGTTAACCTGTTCGACCGTCGTGCGAACGGCCCTTTCCTGCTGCTCGCGGTCAAGCCCGTAAAACTCGCCGTTGCTGCCAAGCGATAAAATCCCATGCACTCCGCCGGCCAGCACGTGCTCGACGACGCCTCTAAGCTTATCTTCGTCCACGCATTCCGCTTCATCCACCGGGGTCACGATAGGCGGAATGACCCCGCGAATCCATGTCGTATCCATTCGCTCCACATCCTTTTTTGTTTTTCAATCAGGTTACCGGTGCAGGGTTAAACAACGCCAAATCGTTGTGGATTCCCCAATGGTCCGCCCACGTTTGTTTTCTTCCGCTGGCGACATCCAGGATGAGACGGAACAGCTCCCAGCCGACTTCTTCAATGGTGGACTCTCCCGTTGCAATGGTGCCGGCATTCAGGTCGATCAGATCGTGCCATTGCTCCGCCAACGAATTTCTTGTCGACACCTTAATGACAGGGGCAATGGACAAACCGTACGGCGTGCCTCTTCCTGTTGTAAATACTTGCAAGTTGATGCCGGATGCCAGCTGCAAAGTCCCGCAAACAAAATCGCTGGCAGGTGTTGCCGCGAAAATAAGCCCCTTCTCCGCAGCCTTCTCGCCCGGACCCAGCACGCCGGCAATCGGACTTGTGCCCGACTTCACGATGGATCCAAGCGCCTTTTCGACAATATTGGCCAAGCCGCCTTTCTTATTCCCGGGCGTAGGATTCGCGCTTCGGTCCGCCGAACCTCTCTGTAAATAATCGTCATACCACTGCATCTCGCGAATCAAAGCCTGCCCGACTTCCTTGTTAACCGCCCGCGGCGTCAACAAATGAATGGCATCCCTTACCTCCGTGACTTCGGAGAACAGCACGGTTGCGCCGGCCCGTACAAGCAAATCCGCGGCGTACCCGACTGCCGGATTCGCCGTCACCCCCGAGAATGCGTCGCTTCCGCCGCATTGCAGGCCGACGACCAAGCCGGATGCAGGGCAGGTGACGCGCTTTCGGCGATTCAATTTCTCAAGCCGGGCTTCCGCCATCTCCATGATGGCCTCCACCATCGGTATAAACCCGTGACTGTCCTGCAAGGAAACGATACTGCCCGCGTCCCCGTCCGGCACCAATCGCTGAGGAAGCAGCTTCTCGCAGCCGAGTCCGACGACCATAAGCTCTCCTCCAAAATTCGGGTTTTGGGCGAGATTTTGAATGGTTCGTACCGGAATGACCGCGTCGGGTGCGTTGATCGCAACTCCGCAGCCATAAGTATGGGTTAATGCTACAACATCCTCGACGTTCGGAAAGCGGGGAAGCAGTTCGTTTTTAATTCGTTTTACCGCATACTGCAGCACACCGGCAACGCATTGCACGCTGGTCGTTATGCCCAAAATATTTTTCGTTCCGACGCTGCCGTCTTCATTCAGATAGCCTTCAAATGTATACCCTTCCAAAGGAGGAAGCGTTTGCGGCACATTGCTTGCGATCGATAATTCCTCCAGCTGTGGCGGGTCGGGCAGTTGAACAAGCGACTCGTCGATCCAACCGCCTTTCGGAATCAATTGAGACGCATGTCCGATCACTTCGCCGTAACGAATAATGGCTGCGCCTTGAGGAATATCCGTCAAGGCCACCTTATGCCCTTGCGGAACATGTCCGATTAACTCAAGCCCGCAAGGAAACACCGTACCTTTCGGCAGCCCTCCCGCATTCACTATGATCGCAATATTGTCCTTGGGGTTGACCTTAATATAAACCGGATTTTCCGATGGTTGTTTCGACATGGCAATTTACCTCCCGGCTCTCCTCATGACTTGATCTCTTCACATAAATATCGTAATCTGAAAACATCATAAAGTAAAAGTGATAATAATTATACTTCTCTTAATTAAATTAAGAGTAACGAAAGGGGAGGGCGGCGTGGATTTAAAGCAACTCGAATATATCGTTAAAATATCGGAAGAAAACAATATCACGAAGGCGGCGGAAAAACTGTTCATTACCCAGTCTGCCCTAAACCAGCAGCTGCTGAAGCTGGAGAAAGAGATCGGAACGCCCCTTTTCGTCCGCTCCAGAAACAATTGGCATTTGACGCAGGCCGGCAAAATTTATATTGAAAACGCCAAGCAAATGCTGCTCATCAAAAAGGACACCTACAACCGGATCAAAGATCTGATTCAAATCAAAGAAGGCACCTTGAGCGTCGGCCTGACCCCCGAGCGCGGTACGGAAATGTTTTCGGCGATATATCCTCTCTTTTATAAAAAGTATCCCGACATAAAAATAGAGCCGGTTGAGGTGCCGGTAAAAAGACAGCAGCACGAAATCGCCCAGGGCAAGCTTGACATCGGCTTTCTAACTCTTCAGGATTGGCAGAAAACAAGCGATCATTATGTTCATGTCGGCTCGGAGCCGATTATTTTGGGAGTCCCTAAAGCTCATCCTCTGGCCCATGCAGGCGGAACGCTCGGTGGAACGCTCCCCCAAACCAGGTTAAAGCTTTTCGAAAACGATACTTTCGCCATCATGAGAAAAGGCTCCACGCTTCGCGAAATCTATGATCGGCTGATCGCCGAAGAAGGGATCGCCCCCCACATTTTATTGGAAACCAGAAGCTGTCAAACGTTGTACGAAATGGTCGCCGAAGGCATCTGCTGCTCCGTTTTTCCCATCTCTTATGCCAAGCCGAGTCCCCATGTATCGTATTTCTCGCTTCCACAAAATCCGGTATGGGAAATAGCCGCCAGCTATAAAAAGGATAGCTACCTGAGCAAGCCGGCTCAAGATCTGATCGCCTTTTCAATCGACTATTGGTCCAAGAGATTGAAAGGCATTTATGGATAATGCAGAGAAAATCCCCCAAAAGTGAAGTGAACCTTTGCAGCCTATTCCTGGTACTTTTGGGGGAGCCCCCGGTTATCCACAAAAATCAGCCGGCTGTCGATTTATTGCCGGCCCTCTTCCGTCATCTTGACTTCATTGTAAGCCATCAGCAGCGGAGCGACGCCGTGACCGTTATTATCTACGATTTGCTCGGCGAAGACGTAATACTCCAGGCTGCCGTCGCGCATTTGTCCCGTTTCCGGCTTCTTTCCAAGCCCGGCGCTGCGGCATATGCCTCCCAAGAGCACTTCGCCGGCTTCTTCTCTCAGATAACGGTCTATTGTCCCTTGGAACGACTGGATTCCGTATGGTTCATACTCCTTCGGCAAATAACCGAGCCGCGTGCTCTTCAGTATGGAATAAGCGAGCATCAACGTTCCGCTGGTTTCCAAATAATTTCCTGCGAAATCTCCCCGGTCCACGACCTGATACCACATGCCGTCGCTATGTCTGTACGGCAGCATGCCGTCAACCAGCTCTTTGAGATAAGAGACAAGGAACGCGTTATCCGCAGTCTCACCCTCCAGAAGCTCCAGCACATCAACCAGCGCCATCGCGTACCAACCGATAGCGCGCAGCCATACATTCGGCGATTGTCCTGTCGTTTTATCGCACCAGAACATATTTCGGCTCTCGTCATAAGCATGGCGGTATAACCGTTTGGCGCCGTCGTAGATGTAACGGCGTACATTTTGGAACTGCTGCAAGGGGTCCGTGAAATCCCCCGTCTTGGCGAACTGCTTGATATAGCGCACATAGAACGGCTGCCCCATGTACAGACCGTCCAGCCATACCTGAAAAGGATAGTTTTCTTTATGCCAGAACGATCCCGATTCCGTTCTCGGGTACGAGGCCAGCTGTTGGTACAGCAAATCGATCATCTTTTTATACTTGGGCTCTTGCTCCTTCTCGTAGAGAGTAAACAAGATGTCGGCCATGCGGATTTGATCGATATTATAGCTTTCCGTCCGAATTTCCGGAATTGTCCCCCGCTCATCGAACAACTGGTCTATAAAGCCTTTTACAAAGAGATACTCCTGTTCGCGGCCGGATTGCCTATAGCTGTCCAAATACGCTTTTAAAATGCATCCTTCGATATAATGCCATCTTATCGAGTACCATTTGGTACTATACATGTATTGTTCCTTCAGTTTATCTACCAATGCATAGTTCAACCGATGCGCCTCCCTGCCGGCAATTATTGCGTTCGCGTATGGTTCTCGCGATATTGGCCCGGAGTCATGCCCGCGGCTTTCCGAAAGGTACGGATAAATCCCGTGGAATTGCTGTAACTCAGCCGCTCGGCAATTTCCGAAATCTTCATATTGCTATCCCTGAGCCACATCTTGGCCATATCCATTCGATAATTCGTCAAATAATCGATAAACGTCATTCCGATCTCTTTTTTGAACACTCGGCTTAAATAAACCGGATGGTAACGGAATTGCTCGCTGCACGACTCGAGCGTAATATCCTGATCGTACTTCTTGTGAATAAGCTCCACCATTTGATGGGCGATGTTAATGTACTGGGAATCGATGCGCCCTTGCAGAAAGGATACTGAAGACGGAATCAGCTCCGTCTTGAACCACGTGATGATTTCCTCCGCCGTATTCAATTTCATAAACCGGCTCATGACCGATTTGGTCCCCATCAGCCCGTCCAAAGTACCTCCCTGCTGCTGAATGAGCTGATAAACCTTGGAGATGAGCTGCAGCATCAGGTTTTGAAAATCGTTAAACGTTACGCCATTGTCCAATATGGAAGCCGTATACTGATTAAAAAATTCGAAAGCCCCTGCCGAATCGCCTGTTTTCATGCATTGCAGCAGGCTTTCTTCGAAATGGTTCCAGGATGCGGCGGGCTGGCCGCCCCCCCTCGGAACCGTGTCGATATCTTCATAACTTAAAATTAACTCATTTCCCAGACTGATTCTCCGTTTGAGGGCCTCCAGCGCTTCGGAGTAGGCGTCCATAGCATGGGTGTACCTGTGAAACGGGCGGCTTATGCCGATGCTGATCTTGAGCTGAAGCAGCTCATGCACTTTCGATCGGATCAGCTCAGCCGTTCGGTAGAAATCGTTTTTCAGCTTTTCCGGATGCTCCGAATCCCCCAAAAGCAAAGTAACCTGGGACTGATCCAGGAGCAGCGTGCCCAAAATCCGGCCGCTTGGGATCAATTCGCCGACTATATTATTTATCGCAAACAGCAGCAGCTCTTTATCGCTTTCCAAGTAACGGGTGTCCGTTAACGAATCGATTTGCAGGGCGAGCACTCCGAGCGCCTTTCCCTTCTCTCCAAAGCCATAAGTTTCATACTTGTACGTAAATTCGCTTTCCGACACTTGGCCCATGAGCAGCTTCAGCAAGAAAAACTCCTTTACTTGTCTGTGTTGAACTTGAAGCTGCTGCTGGAGCTGGTTTCTGGTGCTGAACAGAGAGGAAAACCGCTCCTCGATCAACTTGAATTCGTCCTGCCTTTTGTTCTGCAGCTCCCCTTCGCCGAATTGCTCAAGCATCATAAACAGCCGGCGGAACGGTCTGTACATACGGCTGCTGCCGTAGAAAGCGGCGAGAGCGACGATAACGCAAATAATCAAACAAACAGACAACGTCAGAAGAGCGATTTTTTTCGTTGCCTTCGTGATCTCTTTGATCGATACTACAGAGACATACGACCAGCCGTTATACGACGAAACTTTGTAATTGACCTCCATACCGCCGGTTGCAAAAGCTCCTTCCGGGTCCGTCGCGGCATGCATCCGCTGCAGTATGGAGGATTGGAGCTCATCTGCGCTGCCGAAGCTCGTCAGGAACGGTTCCCGTTCCCGATTTAACACATAAATGGTTCCGAATTGACTGTTTTTTGTCAAATTGCTCAGTAAAGATTCTTCGGACAAATCGATAATCAGCAGTGCTTTGGGCGCGCCTGCGGCAGCGATCATCGGCAGTTTGACGACAAGCCGGATCGCATCGTCGCCGGACAAGCCGCCCTCCATATCCGATGAGACCGGTTTGGCAACGGAGGCCAGCCAAAACAAGTTCTGCGGACGCTTGGCATACTCGCTCAGCAGCCGCGGGTCCCCCAGCTCATCGGAGGAGGTAAAGCCAAGCTTGCTGATCATCCAGCCATGCTCCAAATTAATCAACCGCGTGTCCGTCACGCCCGCAAGGGAATGCAAATTGTACAGCCCCTTGGACAAATTGTTGATCTTTTCAAAGTCGTCGCTGCGCAAGCCGGCGAATAAATAATCCCTTGCCACCGACGAGTTGATATATTGTACTGCCCCCATCTCCACATTTTTCAGAATCTGCTCAATTCGCATCTGGTTTTGCAGCAAAATTTGCTCATTCCCCTCGCTTACCTTTTCTCCGACATCCCTGGAAGCCATGTAGTAGGAGAAAAATCCTATGCAACCGACGGGAATGGCGCTGAGCAAAAGAGAAAAGACGAGCAGCCGATATAAAAATTTAGGCATGGAAACCGCTCCTTTTTTCGCATGAAGGCTTCGCCATCACCTTATTATATCAGAATGCCCGGTAGAGGATTGCTTACTTCTTTTTGGCATATTCCGCCGTATATTCTTCGATGAGCTTATCTCCGCCGGCCGTTTTCCATCTGTTCACTTCCGCCTGCCATCCGGCTTCGTCGATTTTTCCCATAATAAATTTGGTTTGTGCGTCGCGAATCATCGTGTCCAGCTCATTGCCCTTTTCCGAGTAAGTGCCGGAGTTCAAAGTCAATGCCGGATTTTTGACGACGTTGGGCAAATTATCGGCAACGACCTTCCACCCTTTGGCTTGCAAATCCGTCATGCTCAAAGGCAGCCCGGTTCCGGTCACCTCGAAGGACGGCAAACTGTCGCGATACGGCTTGACTTCCAGATTGAACAGAGCCAAATCTTTAAACTGCGCTTTTCCGTCGGAGGTTTTCGTATAATGCTTGTTCTCAATTCCTCTGGTCAACAAAGTCGACATTTCCGGTTCCAAAAGCTTATCGAAAAATGCCAGCAATCGCTTGAGCTCATTTTCGGTCTTTACGCTTGACTTCGGGAAAACGAAGAAGCCGTTATTGCCCGGTTCGGCGGGTACACGATTGCCTGAAGGCCCCTTGTAGGGCGCGATGTCCACAACGCCGTTCGGTACGGCTTTATTCAGATTTTCCTGCGAAGTAGCGGCCGCCGACGCAACGGTATTGACCCGAATCCCGACTTTCCCCACGTTCCATTTGTTGTCGGCATCGGCCAGCTGCACAACCGAAAAGTCTTGATTGATCAGCTTTTCCTGAAAGAGCCGGCGAAGCAGCTTCATCGAATCCAGGTACGGCTTCGTCATAAATTCAGGCACAAGCTTTCCGTCTTCGACCCCCCACTTGTTCGGAGCGCCTTGCGATACAGCCAATCGGGTCAGGAAGGAGCTGCTTGCCGCCGGATCGTTGTACGACTTGTCGAGGAAAATGCCGTACGTATCGTTTTGCCCGTTCTTATCCGGATCCTTCTCCGCAATCGTTTTCAAAACGTTATACCAATCGTCCAAAGTGACCGGAGGCTTCAAGCCCAGGGCGTCAAACCAATCCTTCCGGTAGGTGATCCCCGCCCGTCCGATGTCTCTGAACAGCGGCAGCCCGTAAAGCTTGCCGTCCACCTTGATATTGTCGTAATAGAGCTGATTTAACGCGGACAAATTTTTATAATCTTTCAAAAGTGGTCCTATTTCCCAAAATATTCCCGATTGAATGGCGTTTAACGTAGTGGCATTCCATGTAATTTTAAACGCTTTGGGCAATTCGCTGGATGCCAGCATGATGTTTTTCTTATCTTCGAACGCGGCGGCCGGTATCCATTGAATGTTCAGCTTGGTATTCGTATATTTTTCGATAGCCTGCTCGATTTCATTGCCTTTTTTCGGCGCTTCCCCTATTTGGGGTGTGGCTATCGTCACCTCGAGCTGCTGTTGTTCATCCTGCGCCGGCACATTTGCCGTGCCGTTCCCGGCTGCGCAGCCCGTTAACTGCGCAGCCGCCGTCAGCAAGGAAACCGCCAAAACACTGAATCGTTTTTTCATTTCCGTACCCCTCCAAGACTCAATATAATATATAAAACGGTGAATGCCAAAGAAGAAAAATTAACCTTTGACCGAACCCAAAAGCACCCCTTTGGCAAAATGCTTCTGCAAAAACGGATACACCAGCGCAATCGGGATCGTCGCAATTACGATCGACGCCATACGAATCGTCTGCGGCAAATAGTCGGTCGGGTCCTGCTGCGACGCCGTATCACCGATTTGGTCCTGCGACAATATGATAATTTGCCTCAATATGACCTGTACGGGGAACTTCTGGGAATCGTTGATATACATAATCGCATTAAAGAACGCATTCCAGTGTCCTACCGCATAGAAAAGTCCGAAGGTGGCCATGGCCGGCATAGATAAAGGGATGACGATGCGAAACAAAATGCCTATGTCGTGGCAGCCGTCGATTTTGGCCGAATCCTCCAACCCGTCGGGTATTTGCTGAAAAAAGTTTTTCAGAACGATCAAATTAAACGCGCTGATCGCTCCCGGAATCATTAAGGACCAGTAGGTGTCGATCATCCCGAAGGCCTTGACGACAAAATAAGTCGGGATCATTCCTCCGCTAAACAGCATCGTAATCAACACCATAATCAGAAAAGTCCGGCGCCCCCGCAAGTACCCTTTTGCCAGCGGATAGGCCGTAAGCGAGGTCAGCAGCAGATTGATGAACGTGCCGAATACCGTAATATATATCGAAACCAGGATGCTGCGGACCATCGTATCCGTTGAAAAAATATATTTATAAGCCCCCAGCGTAAAGTGGGTCGGGAAGAGCAGCAAACCGCCCTTGACAACTTCCTCCGGCGCGGCAAACGACACGGAGACGATGTACAGGAAGGGAATAAACATGATAATCGAAACCAGAAGCAATGCGGAATAATTCAGCGTGTGAAACAATCGATTGCTCCAATTTTTGTCTTCTGTTGGCATGTGTGAGTCACCTCTTCAAGCTTTAATAAACGCCTTCCTCGCCGAATTTTTTCGCAATCCAATTGGACAGCAGCACGAGGACGAGCCCTACCAGGGACTTAAACAATCCTACCGCGGCGCTGTAGCTGTACTGGCCTTGTGTCAAACCTTTCGTGTAAACATACGTATCGAACACTTCCCCGACTTCCCGGTTCATGGAATTCAGCATCAAGAAGATGTGCTCGAAGCCCGTATCGAGAAAGCTGCCTAAGCGAAGAATAAACAAAATAACGACCGTGCTGCGAATGGCGGGCAGCGTAATGTGCCAGAGCTGGCGCCAGCGGCCTGCCCCGTCCATGCGGGCCGCTTCATACAGCTGAAGATCCACCCCGGAGAGCGCGGCAAGAAAAATAATGGTCCCCCAACCGGCTTCCTTCCAAATGGATTGGCCGATAATCATCGGTCTGAACCAGTCCTCGCTCAGCAGGAACGGAATTTTCTCCAGCCCCAACTGACGAATGTATTCGTTTACAATTCCGCCTTCGGTCGTAAATAAAATGTAAAAAATGCCTACCGCAACGACCCAGGAAACAAAATGGGGCAAATAAAGCAGCGTCTGCGCAAACCGTTTGAACACCTGATTCCGGACTTCATTCAGCATGAGCGCTAAAACGATAGGAATCGGAAAGAAAAACAGCAAATTATATACGGCTAACAAAAGCGTGTTGCGAAAAAGCTCCCAAAACTGCGGCTCTGTGAAGAAACGTTCAAAATGCTTGAACCCGACCCAAGGACTGCCCATAAAACCGAGATGGGGTTTATAGTCCTCAAACGCCATCGCCAACCCTGCCATCGGTACATATTTAAAGATGACAAAATAAAGAAATCCGGGTAATAAGATCGCGTACAGCCAGCGATCCCGGATGACATCCCGAACGAACAAAGACTTCTTTAGAATGAACTTATTGTGACTTAATTGCAACCGGTTTACTTGCGATTCCTTCATCGTCGTCCCCCTGACTGAATTCATACTGTGCGGATCGATCACGCTTCATATCATAAATTTTCAAACCCGCTACCGGCAATAGTACGAATCGAACCAAACGCATAGGGGCCTATAGAATAAGGGGAAACAGAGGCTGCTATCATGTTTTGCAAAGCGATTATACTTTCTTAACCTGCCTGATTTTCGCGATATTGCGATAGTTGGCGTTTGTTTAATGATTATCGGTTTATTTTTGATGATTCAAGGGTTAAGAGAAAAAAAGTGATGGACGATCCGGTATGACTGTCCGCATTTTACAACAAATGCCGTCCCGTAAAGAAAATGAAACAAGCTGACTCGGTTTGAGTACCGGCGTCAGCTTGTTAGGCAGGGCTTTTCTGGCTGGTCGTTCTTCCTTGAATATAGGAGAAAAAGCATGCTGCCGAGGCAACATGCTTTCTCCATCCATACCCTTTGCGGTTTAGGCCTTCACCATCGCCTTAAATTGCTTGCGTCTGCGGTGAAGGATAGGCTCCGTGTAGCCGTTCGGCTGATTGTATCCTTCGAATACCAGCTCGCAGGCCGCTTGAAACGCCACAGAACGATCGTAATCTTCGGCCATCGGCCGATAAGCCGGATCGCCGGCGTTCTGCTCGTCGACCACTTTGGCCATGCGTTTCATCGTTTCCATGACCTGATCTTTTGTACAAATCCCGTGATGCAGCCAGTTTGCCATATGCTGGCTGGAAATTCGCAGGGTGGCCCGGTCCTCCATCAGTCCTACGTTGTTAATGTCCGGTACCTTCGAGCAGCCGATTCCCTGCTCCACCCAGCGAACGACATAGCCGAGGATGCCTTGGGCATTGTTGTCCAGCTCCTGCGCAATCTCTTCGGGACTCCAATTTCGGTTCTTTTCCACCGGAATGGCCAAAATATCGTCGCGGTAGTCCCGATTGTTTTGCTTTAACCGGTTTTGCACCGCCTTTACATCGATTTGATGATAATGGAGCGCGTGCAGCGCGGCCGCCGTCGGCGACGGCACCCATGCCGTATTGCAGCCGGCTTCAAGCTGAGCGATCTTCAACTTCAGCATTTCCTTCATAAGATCGGGCATCGCCCACATCCCTTTGCCGATCTGGGCGCGGCCCTGCAGCCCGCAAGCCAGCCCGATGCTTACGTTGGATTGCTCGTAGCCCTGCAGCCACTTCGCCGATTTCATATTGTTTTTGCGGATCATAGGCCCCGCTTCCATCGAGGTATGCATCTCGTCCCCGGTTCGATCCAGGAAACCGGTATTGATAAACACGATGCGATCCTTCACTTCCCGGATGCAGGCTTTCAAATTAAGAGAAGTGCGGCGTTCTTCGTCCATGACCCCGATTTTGATCGTATTGCGCTCCAAGCCGAGCATGTCTTCCACCCGATCGAACAGCTCTCCGGCAAAAGCGACCTCCTGCGATCCGTGCATCTTCGGCTTCACGATGTAGATGGAGCCTTTGGAAGAATTCGTGAACGGACTATTTTTCAGCAGATCGTGTTTGGCGATAAGGCTGGTCACGACCGCATCCAAAATCCCTTCGGGAATTTCCTGCCCATTCGGGTCCAGTACCGCATCGATCGTCATCAGATGTCCGACATTGCGAACAAACAGCAGCGAACGCCCGGGCAAACTGAACTCCTCTCCCGAAGGCGACGTATATTGGCGATCCGGATGAAGCGTTCGGGTTATCGATTGATTGCCTTTCGTGAAGGTCGCGGATAAAGTTCCTTTCATCAGCCCCAGCCAATTGCGGTATACCGATACTTTATCTTCGGCATCCACCGCCGCTACGGAATCTTCGCAATCCATAATTGTGGTAAGCGCCGCTTCCATCAGAATATCTTTAATGCCCGCCTTGTCCGTTTGGCCGATCGGATGACGGCGGTCGATTTGGATTTCAAAATGCAGCCCATGGTTTATAAAGAGAATCGATGTCGGCTCTTCCGGTCTGCCTTGATAACCTGCAAGCTTGGAGGTTTCTTTCAATCCCGCTTTTTTCCCGCTGCTCAGCGAAACGGAAAGCTGCCCTTCTTCAATCGAATAACGAACGGCTTCCTCATGAGACCCCTCGGTTAGCGGCACCGCCCGATCCAAAAAGCTTTTCGCATACGCAATAACTTTCCCGCCCCTGATCGGGTTGTATGCACCCGTTCGCTCGGCTCCGCCCTCGTCATCCGTCGCATCGGTTCCGTACAGGGCGTCGTACAGGCTTCCCCAGCGGGCGTTCGCCGCGTTAAGCGCGTAGCGGGCATTATTGACCGGCACGACGAGCTGCGGGCCGGCTTGAAACGCGATTTCGTCATCCACATTTTGCGTCGTAATCTGCACATCTCCCGCTTCCGGCTCCAAATACCCGATTTCGTTTAAAAACGACTTATATTCGTTAAAATCATAGTTCTCCCCGTTTTTCCGGTGCCATTCGTTGATCCGATTTTGAAGTTCATCCCGTTTGGCCAGCAGCGCTTTATTTTTAGGCGCCAAGTCGGCGATCAGCCGTTCCAAATCGGACCAGAACCGCCCCTCGTCCACCCTGCTTCCGGGCAATGCTTCCGAGCAAATAAACCGGTGCAGCTCAGAAGCAACCTGCAGATTCCCTACTTTAACGTATTGTTCCATCGATAATCTCCTCCTCCATATCATTTTACTCAGCTTTCACTTGATTTCGAAGGTGTCCTATGCCTTCAATGTAACAATCGACCACATCGCCGTCGCGGACGGCTTCCGATCCCGCCGGGGTTCCCGTCAAAATGACGTCTCCCGGCATAAGGGTCATGAACCGGCTGATGTACGATATCATGACGTCGATCGGCGTAATGATGCGCTCCATAGTGCTGTCTTGTTTCAAAATCCCGTTAACTGCCGCTTTCATGCGCGCGGACCGGTAATCGAATTCCGTCTCGAGCACCGGACCGAGGGGACAGAACGTATCAAACGCTTTGCCGATCGTCCAATGTCCTTCCGGGTGGAAATAATTGAAAGCGCCGAAGTCGTTCGCTACCGTATATCCGAAAATAACCCCGTCTGCCTCTGCAGGATCCAGGTTTTTCGCGGTTTTCCCGATAACGACGGCAAGCTCCGCTTCGAACTTGATCTCTTCCGTTCCGCGAGGCAGGAGTACCGGGTCCTCCGGACCTACCACCGTTCCCAGCGGTTTGAAAAATAAAATCGGCATGTCGGGAACAGGCGGCTTCTCGGCCCCTTCCGCGGCAAAGTTTTTGCCGATGCCTATGATATGCCTTGGAATAAGGGGCGCTTTGAAGCGAATATCGCTCACCGGAAACGTTCTCCCCGTTAATGTACGGGCGTCGAACAAATCTCCGGTAAATTCTTTTACGGTGCTTCCCTCGATAATGCCGCTCAAAATCTCCGGTTCTTCGGAAATCGTGAATCGAACCAGCTTCATCTTTTTATCAACCTTTCGTTCGACATTGTGAACATCGTTCATTATATTACTTAAAATAATATTCCCATAGATTGCTTTAAACGTCAATGGGAATATTGGAAACCTATTATTCCTTGGACGAGGCGACATATTTCTTAACTTCCGCGCAGCGGGCAGGTTTCGGGAATATTTTGTCCGGATTGCAAAGACCTAAAGGGTTGAAGACGTCGCGAATATCCGTTTGCGCCTGAATTTCCCGCTCGTTGAAAATAAACCGCATATCCTCCATCTTCTCGATGCCCACCCCGTGCTCGCCGGTAATGGAACCGCCTACGTCCGCGCAAACCTTCAGCACCTCGGAGCCCGCGGCCACCGCTCTTTCCGTCTCTCCGGGCACCCTGGAATCAAATAAAATGAGCGGATGCAGATTGCCGTCACCGGCGTGAAACACATTGGCGATGCGCAGCTTGTATTTCGCGCTGATTTCCCCCACCTTCGCCAAAACTTCAGGAAGCTTGCTGCGCGGAATCACCCCGTCCTGGACCAGATAATCCGGTGAAATAGTGCCCATGGCGCCGAATGCGGTTTTCCGGTTGGCCCACCAGCGCCCCCGTTCCAAGGCATCCGCCGCTTGGCGCACCTCCCGTACCCGATTTTTTCGGCAAACGGCAATGATGTGATCGATCTGATCCTGCAGCCCTTCCTCGATTCCGTCGACTTCGACGATAAGCACCGCACCCAGATCCCTTGGATATCCGACCGGATAGTTGCCCGATTCAACGCCTTCAATGGCGATTTTGTCCATCATTTCCAGAGCCGCCGGAACGATGCCTGCAGCAATAATCTCCGAGACGGCCACGCTGGCGTCGTTAACATCGTCATATAAGGCGAGCACCGTCTTGACTCCCTGCGGTTTCTTCAAAATGCGGACCGTAATTTCCGTCACGATGCCCATCGTGCCTTCCGATCCGGTCAGGATGCCGAGCAAATCGTACCCCGGGCTGTCCGGCGTCCCTCCGGTTTTCACGATATCGCCGTTCGGGAGAACGAGCTCGAGCCCGAGCACGTGGTTGGTCGTCACGCCGTATTTCAGGCAGTGCGCCCCGCCTGCGTTTTCCCCGACGTTCCCGCCTATCGTACAGGCTGCCTGACTGGAAGGATCGGGAGCGTAATAATATCCTTTCGACGAAATCGAATTGGACAGCTTCAGATTGATGTAGCCGGGCTGAACGACCGCCCTGCGATTCAAATAATCGATGCTGAGCAATTTATTCATCCGCACCAGGCTGACGATCACTTCCCCGCCTTGCGCTATCGCTCCGCCGCTAAGGCCCGTCCCCGCTCCCCGGGGCAAAAAAGGAATTTGCCGTTCATACAAATACTTGACGACCCGGGAAACCTCCTCCGTCGACTTGGGGAAAACGACGGCCGCGGGAAGCGATTTTTCGATCGTATATCCGTCGCATTCGTACGCCACCAAATCCTCGTAGCGGTGCAGAACGGCGGATGGGCCAAGCATCTGCACCATCGCCCGGACGAATTGCTCGCGCTGCTCGATACTGACGAAACGGTTCGACGCCGAATTCTTGGCATGGATCGCCTCATTCATGACCTGATGCCTCCTCCTTACGGTATGCCCAATCGAGCAGCTGAATCGTGTGAACAATTTGTTCCGTCCGGTTATGGCGCACGACGCCGACCTGAAACTGCATCATGCAGCCGGGATTGCCCATAGCCACCGCATCGCACCCGCCGGGGATGTCGTTCATCTTGCGGTCCAGAAGCTGCCCGGCCATCTCGGGATGCGTCAGGTTGTATATGCCGGCGCTGCCGCAGCAGCGATCGGCATCGGGCAAATCGGCAATCTGCAAGCCGGGAATGGCTGCAAGCAGCCGGCGCGGCTCGGCCCGTACACCTTGTGCGTGCGCCAAATGGCAGGCGTCATGGTAAGTGACCGTCATGTCGAGTTTCCCTTTGGGCGCGATCAGGCCGAGCCGGTCGAGAAACTGCGAGACGTCCATGATTTTTTCGCTGAACAAATGCGCCTTCTCGTGGTAGCGCTCGTCATTTTTGAACAATTCCCCGTATTCCTTCAGCGTCGAACCGCAGCCCGCCGCATTTACGATAATGGCGTCGATGTCATCGGATAAAAATACGTCGATATTATGGCGCGCCAATTGCTTCGCTTGATCGCGGTCCCCTGCGTGAACGTGGAGAGCGCCGCAGCATTTTTGCGCTTTCGGTATCCATACTTCGCAGCCGTTGCGGCGCAAAACGCGGATTGTCGCTTCGTTGACGTCGCTGAACACGACATCCATGACGCAGCCCGTAAGCACCGCCACCTTCGCCCGTTTGGCGCCGATGGCCGGCAGCGTTTCCGGATGGGAACGCAGCACCGGCGGCCTTGACAGCTTGGGCAGCGCTTTCTCCATCTCGCGCAAATGCGCAGGCAACAGGCGCATCACACCTAATTTATCCGCCGCAAAAGCGAGTCCGGACTTTTGGTACAGCTTCAGCAGCGTCCCGAGCATTTGCATTCTGGACGGGTACGGGAAAAGCCCGTGCAAAAACAGCTTGTGCAGCAATCCGGAGAAGCCCTTCGGAGGATCGGCCTTGTACAGCTGCCCTCGCGCTTCTTCGATCAGCGCCCCCACTTGAACGCCGGACGGACATGCGGTTTCGCAGGCCCGGCAGTCCAGACAGGTGGACACCGGATTTTTGAAAAACTCGTTCAGCTGCATTTTTCCTTCCGCAACGGATTTAATCAGATAGACCCGTCCCCGCGGAGAATGCGGTTCCAATGCGGTTTCCTGGTAGGTCGGGCACGCCTCGAGGCACATCCCGCAATGCACGCATTGCGAAAACTTCTCCGGATCGGGGGCATCCTCCCATAAATAATTGGAACGCGTTAACGAAATATCGTGGCATGCTTGGGGAGCCGCCTGCGGTTTTTTGACACCTTGCTGCGCCATCTCAAATACCTCCTACAAACCGACCCGGGTTCAAGATGCGCTTCGGATCGATTTTCTCCTTGATCCCTTTCATCAATTTCCAATCTTCCGCTTCAGCGCCCCATACGTTCAGCTTTGTCCTCATTTTGCGAGGAGCGATTTCGATCACCGACCGTCCGTTCAGGCTGCCGAGGAACGACTCGGCGGTGCGAAGCCATTCGAAAACCGCCTGCTGCTGTCCCCATTCCGCCCGAACCGTTGCTCTGCTGATGCCTGTATACAGACCCCCATGGAAATCCAGCGGCAGCCCTTTTTCATCCGCTGCCTGCTGCACGGCTTCGTAAACGGCCGGTACTTCCGCAATCATGGAGAGCAGCTTGACGCCGATCACAAGCTTATCGTCCGGAATGTCGTGCGAATTCGGAAGATGCTCCCGCAATCCGAAGAGTACGGCCCGGGTTTCTTTATACCCCGATATCCGCTCCAGCACCGTAACCCCTAAGCTGTTACAAGCGTTCTGCAGCCAGTTCAATTGAAATCGTACCGAACGCTCCACATCCTCGAACGACACTAGCAGCACCGGATCGCCGGCGGAACTGCCGAATATTCGCGCTCCCAGCCGTCCGTTTATCCATTCCGCTGCGGATGGTTCAAGCTGAGAGTCGAGCAAAATTTCCTGCAGCTTGCGGAGCTTAAGCGGATCCGGGTCGCCAATGGCCAAAGCTCCGGCATAGGGCGGGATTGGCCGGATTTTAAAGGTGAGCTCGGTGAACACCCCCAGGGTGCCCATCGAACCGATAAAAAGCTTGTTCATGTCGTAACCGGCCACATTTTTGACGACCTTTGCGCCCGTGCGAATCAGCGTGCCGTCCGGATAACAAATACGGGACGCGATTAAATAATCTCTCGCCGATCCGTACATCGCTCTTCCGGGTCCCGAAGCGCCCGCGGCGACGATCCCGCCTAAGGTCGCTTGCTCCTCCCATGCCGGATCAAGCGGCAGAAACTGCCCTTCCACGCCTAAAGCTTGCTGAAGCTCGCGCAGCGTTGTTCCCGGCAGCGCGGTGACGGTGAGGTCCCCGGCGGAATGGTGGATGATGCCGGACATTTTTTTCAACGATAATATGATATCGATTTCGTCGCCGGGATGTCCGTACGCATCTTTCGTACCTCCCCCCTGAGGGGCGACACGTACATGGTTGCTGGCGGCCCAGCTTAAAATTTGCTCAATTTCCCGTTCTTCGGAAGGAAACACAACCATGGGAGCATGGAGCCGGTATTGACGCTCTCCCTCTTCATTGCGAATCGCAACATTCTCCGGACCTACCATGCCGACCAAATCGCGCTTCATTTCATCGGTTGTCAGCTTGACCGTTTCAGGCATTTCATCACCTCGCTAAAATTCGGCAAATATGACTTTGGATAGCGGTTGTTCAATATATTGAACATTGTTCATTATTATATCTATAACAATTTTCCCACAGGTTTCCGGCCGTGTCAATATCGATGGACTATATCTTTGCAGGCGCTTTATAGACAATATATGATTCAATCGTCCCGGAAATTTCGAGATCAAAAAATGAGTGTCGGGGAGTGATTCTTGATCGATAATCGCGAGAAAAAAAGGCCCAATGATGGGCCGGAATTTCCAAATATTATAGTTTTGTAATTTTACTTTGTCTCCGGCCGTTGTTCATTCATTTCTTTCATGTACAAATACATGCCGGACATGTCTTTGTCCCCGAATCCTTGGGCTTTTGCGGTATGGAGCAGCCGCTCCACCTCAGCTCCTATCGGCAGGGCGGCTCCGTTATCGTCCGCCATTTTTTTCACCAGCACCAGATCCTTGTGCAGCAGATTAAGAGCGAAGCCCGGTTGGAACTGTTCCTTTTCGACAAACTGGGTATAATGCCGGTCATAAATCCGGCTCTGAGCGAAGCTGTTGCTTAAAATTTGATGCAGCATATCTTTGGGCAGGCTCATTTTGTCGGCCAGCGCCATCGCTTCGCTCGCAGCCTGGGTATGGATACCGACCATCAGCTGATTCAGCAGCTTGACGACGGTTCCATTGCCGACTTCCCCAACGTGGTAGATGTTTTTACCCACCTTCTCCAGGATGGGAAGCACCCGATCGAACACCGGCTTGTCGCCGCCGA
Source organism: Paenibacillus hamazuiensis (assembly GCF_023276405.1). Taxonomy (NCBI): domain Bacteria; kingdom Bacillati; phylum Bacillota; class Bacilli; order Caryophanales; family Paenibacillaceae; genus Paenibacillus; species Paenibacillus hamazuiensis. The sequence goes on along the minus strand of NZ_JALRMO010000001.1, from coordinate 8,648,728 downwards.
CCATAATGGACAGCGTCGCCTGCTCGGCTCCCACCGTTCCGCCGCTAACCGGCGCGTCCAGAAATTCCATGCCTGCCCGCCCGGCGGCCGAGGCGATTTTGACACAAAGATCCGGCGATACGGTGCTGAAGTCGATCAAGACCAGACCCTTTCGGCCGTTAGCCACAATTCCTTCGGGACCGAGGAACATTTGCTCCACGTCCGCCGGCATCGGCAGGCACGTCATGATCACATCCGCCTGCTGCGCCAGTTCTTTCAGGGACAATCCGATTTTCCCCCCGGACTCCGCAAATGCCGCTTCTCTGCCTTGGCTCCGGTTTTTCCCATACACCTCGTACCCGGCTTTAACCAGATTCCGCGCCATAGGCAATCCCATATTTCCCAAACCGATAAATGCGAGCTTCAAGTTTTTTTCCTCCTTGGGTTAGTTTAAAATTTCGATCGCTTTGGAGCACATATTCCAGCTGCGGTCGGAATATCCCGCGATGTCCTGCATACAGGTTATTTCCCGTAATGGCTCCCTTGCGATTCCGGCGTGTACACATCGTCAGGGCGCAACTCGTTGAGCAGCGGTTCCCCGGCTCGGTAACGTCTGACATTTTCCGCGATAATGTCTATGGAACGGCCTGTGCGATCGGGCACCTGCGGCGTTGTATGCGGTGTAATCAGCGTGTTCGGCGCGTCCCAAAGCGGACTGTCCGAAGGCAGAGGCTCCCGGGTGAACGTGTCGAGCCCGGCCCCGCCGATCTGTCCCGCATATAGAGCTTCGGCCAAGGCCGCTTCGTCAATGACGGCGCCGCGCGCCATATTGACTATGCATGCGGACCGCTTCATCAGCGCCAGCTCCCGGCGGCCGATCAAATGATGCGTCGCATTGCTCAGCGGCACGGCCAGCACGATAAAATCGCTTTCGGTCAGCAGCTCGTCGAGCGAATCGCCGTCGGCGGCGCAGAAGAGCCGGTCGACTCCCGGAGGCGGAGGGGCGCTGCTCCGGCGGTAACCGAGCACGCGCATGCCCATCGCCTTGGCCCGTACTGCCAGATCGGCGCCGGTATTGCCCATGCCGACGATGCCGACCGTCCGTCCGTACAATCCCCGAAGGTCGTTCTGGCCGGGCACTCCCCATTGATGCGCCCGCTGGGCGTCAAGAAACCGCGGAAACTGATAAGCCAGAGCCAGCATAAAAAAGATCGCATGCTCCGCCAGCGCAGGTGACGATCGCCCCGCCGAACTCGTTACGAGCAGCCCCCGCTCGAACAGCTCGGGCCTCGCGCTTTTGTTTAATCCGGCATGATCGCAGTGAATCCATCGGAGCAGCGGGGCCTGAAAGAATCGTTCATCCAGGATATCGCCTGCAAGCACAGCTACATCCGCGACCTCAAGCGCTTGGCGGATGCCTTCGCGATCGTCGCTCCTCAGGCGGATGAGCGATGCCGGTTCAAAGGCTTGGACCAACCTCCGATAATGTTCCTCTTTATAGTCGACCGTAGTAAGCACGACCCGAATGTCCCTCATATTGCAGCCTCCTCAGACTATTGGCAGCTTTAATCCTCGATCACAACAGTTTCAAACAAATCAAGCTCATCCAGATTAAATGAAAGCTCATTGTCACGGTAAACAAAAGGTATATCGCCGGAACGGCGCAGCGCATGGACGCGCGACGGTTTGGCATCCGCCCGCAGGGTGAAGCGAATGTTCCGAACCGGCAAAGGCGCATGGAATGCGGTTCCAAGTTGTCCGGAACCATTTACTGCGCTGATCAGGCGCCGCGAGGGCCCTCTGTGGAAGGTTACTTCCACGAGCGGTGAAGCATCTGCTTGCAGAGGCTCCCGGTGACCGAGCACATCCCGCAGCGCCGCCATCAAGAGGCGGGCATGACCGTGGTTGCTCAGTTTTTCATAATGCGCTCCAAGCCCCCACGGAATATAGGCGGACTCCCCTTTTCCATATCGGCCAAAGATCAACCCCGGCGTGTCCGTCTGCTCGGTTATATAACATTTCTCCGGAGGTCCGAACATGCACGAAGGAATCAACCCGAGAAATCCCTCCGCACCTTCCTCCAGCTTGCACTCCAACGCTTCCCCGTACAAATACACAAGGTCGATTTGTTCGAAACCCCGAAGTGTGGATTTATCCGCTTCGCGGATTCGGAAATAAGCCCCCTGTACCTTCGGTTTAAGCTCAAACTCCTTCGTCCCTATGCTTTGCAGGCGGATGCGTCCCAGAGGATGTCCTTTCTCATCGCACGTAGAGCTAAATCCGGTGGCAAGCAGTTTTCCCCCCTGTTCCACGAAACGGTCGACGGCTTCCACCGCACTGTCGCTCATGCTTCGCTGGTCGGCGAGGATCAGCAGCTTGTAACGTTTAAGTTTCTCTTCAATTTGCGGCGATTGCAGCGCGCTGTCGTGCAGCAAATCGTATTGCACGTGGTTTTCGGCCAAAATTCTCATGATTCCCTTTAATTCGTTTTTGCTTCCGAATATACTGCTGCTTTCCGGGACAACCAGGCCAATCTCGGCCAAGGATGCAAGGTTCGAATAATACTCCTCATGATCGCGGTGAAAACGGTAAATATCTTTCACGAGGTCGAAGCAAAGCCGGTCATCCTGATTAACGAGCGTACCGATCACGTAATAATCGAGCCATCCCCCGTTCACCAGATTTTGCGCCAGCCGCAGCCCGGTCAAGTGAGGAGAAACCGCCGTATGCCGCATGGCATAATCGACGAAGTGGACCGCCGAATTGCTTACGGCCATCCCGTCCCAAGTGCCCCGAACGGTGCGCACGTTTTCCGTAGCCGAGTAATTCCATTCCGGCAGAGGCCGGTTGATCCCCGTGTTGGATTCCTTGCGGAAGATGTCTGTTCCTGAATGCGTATAGTTGCATACGGCGATATGTGGATTGATGCGCTTAACAACCTCCACCCGTTTGAGAAACAGCTCCCTTACCGTCTCGGCACGGAACTTCTCATAATCCCGGAAAATCGGATCGTCCGGATCCTCCTTCAGAGGCAGCCGTTCATGGCCGGTGTACTCGAAAAATCGCTTTTGGCAGCTGCCGCATTGGCAAATCCCGTAATAATTGTAGCTGTAGTCGTGAGTCACGTAACCGTGCATATTGAAGAATATGCCGTCAATAGGATACCTTTCGGCCACTTCCCGCAATATTTGAAGCGAATACTCCTGTTGGTAGTAGCCGTTGATGCAAGTATGCACCTGGCCGTTGTAATTGACGATTTCTCCGTCCACGCTTCGATACAGCCAGTCGGGATTAGGCAACGCGCATTTTTCGTTTAACCGGCTGAAATCGAAACGGGCTATGAACTTCATTCCTTTTTCGTGAACGCGCTGAATCACCTTCCCGGCAAAATCATCCTTCAAATTGGGATTAACATAATGGAATTCAAGCGCGGAAGGATAGTTGGCCACTATTCCTCCTACGTTAAACAGCAGGACATTTGCCGAGAATTCCTCCAGGCTCCGCATATACTCGTCGATGTCCAGCATCGCGTCAATCTCTCTTAAATTCGTCTGTATCAGCCGCATCGGCTTCTGTTGCCACCAACCCATCGTCGATTCCTCCCAAAAATGATATATACGTCCATCCGGACACCTTCACTTGCTGCAGTCGGCTAATTCGGTATTCCGCTTTCTCATTGGAATAACCAATAGACAGGTATGACCAATACCGAAGTGACCATCCCCGCCAAACACATGGAAAACCCGCTGATGCTTCCCAGCAGGTCCGATTCGCGAATTAACCGGCCCGTCCCGATCCCATGGGATGACGTCCCCACCGCGGTGCCGACGGAAAAGTCATCCCGCATGCCAAACCGTCTGAGCACCTCGGGGCCGATCATGCTGCCAAGCAGCCCCGTCAATACGGTGAGAACGGAGCCGAGCTCGGGATTCCCCCCCATGGAACGGATAATTTCAATCGATATCGGCGTAGTTACGGACTTGGGCATCATCGTAAACATGATTTCCCGGGAACCGCCCAATAGCCACACCAGAGCAGAGCTGCATGCTACGCCCGTAAGGGAGCCTGCCAAAATTCCCGCTACAATGGGACGCAGCTTCTCTTTAAATTTTTGTGCGTTTTTATAAAGCGGAACTCCCATAGCTACGGTCGCGGGTCCGAGGAAAAATTCAATCAGGCTCCCTCCGACCTTATAATCGGAATAAGGTACCCCGCCTGCAAGCAGCACAAGAATAATGAGGCCGGAGCATACAAACAACGGATGGAGCCATTTGATATACCGGTGTACGCCAAACGAACAAACGTAAGCCAACACGGTCAGGGAAATGCCGAACATCGGACTTTGTGCATACGGTTGCAGGTTCAAGAATGTTCCCTCCTTGCTGCGTCGCGCCATGATGCGGGAATATTCGGACTCGAGCTTGCTTTTTTTCTGCCGGTCAGCGCCCTCACGGTCCATCCCGTGGCAAGCAGTACAGCCAACCAGCTTATGAAAAATGTGACAACAATAGAAGCGGCATGTTCCCGGATCAAAGGCAGAATAGATAACGTCCCTGCAATAATGGGGGCGAAAAACAACAGCATATGCCGGTTCAAAAACGAAGCGGTTTTTTCTACCCATTTCAATTTGATCAAGCCTGTAAATAAAAATAACGTAAATAAGGCCAGACCGATCACGTTACCTGGGAGTGGAACGTTCAACCCTTTTTGAATGGACATTCCAGCCAAATAAAAAGCCAATAAAATTGCAAAACCACGCATTGCGAATCCCCCATTATGCCAAGACGTGCTGTTAGTTTCATTTCCTAACAAATTCGATATCTTCAAGCACCTGCGGACGGAACAGCTCCCACGTGAACGGTGTTTTGCCTAAATGCAGCAGCGGCTGCTTCACGTAATGGGAATTGGTCACACGAACCAGATCATCCCAATGCTGAACGGCGTTTGGCGGCTCCAGCCATTGCAATGCTTTTTGCCGCTCCGCTTGATCGCCGGTTCTGACGTATACTTCGTAGCAAACCCCGGCTCGCAGTTTGGCCGCGAAATACAGACCCAAATGGGCCCAAGCCTCGACATCCGCCATCTCGCAGCAAAGGGAAGGCGAACCGCAGCCGATCGAAGCGAGCTCCGCCAAACCTTGCCGGGCGTCGTGCTCCAAAGTATCGGCCAGTTGGCGCGGCGTCACATAACCTTCAACCGATTGATTATCGATGATATGGTCGACATAGCTGCGGATCGACAAATAATCGGGATCCAGCGGCTCGCTGCTCAGCAGATCCTCAAGCGAAATAAAAGCTTTCCCCGTATTGTACTCGGATTTGTCGGTGGCAAGGAACCCCTCGGCGTATAAAGTAAAATCCCATGAGAAAGAATAAAATGATGCGAGCGCCATCGGCATTTTGCATACCGACGAAAACGCCGCAAGCAGCGGGCGACCTGCAGACTTGCCGTAACGTCTTTCAATAGCGTCCGCAAACACATCGTCGGGTGTCGTTGGGTCGTACAGCAGCCTTCCCCACAGCATGTAATACAACCAAATCTTTTCGAAGGCGTATGTCCACTCGATATGCGGACTTCCCGGCACGTGTGAATAGTCGTTGGCAGGAATAAAACATTCGGATCCGATGTAATACCCGCCCACATAATCTTGGCCGTTATCCGACAGATGTTTTCTTATAAAATCCGGCTGAGCCCAACGCAGCGTGAAAAAATCCTCGTTTCGGACCATCCACGTGATTTTGTAATTTTGCGGCGCCGGATTCCAGTATCCTTCCATGCCGTCGGAACCTCCGTGCGTCATGAGAAGTTTCGTGGAAGAATACGCATGGGACCAATTGAACTTGACTTCCACCCATACCGGCTCTGGCAAAAACTCGTTTTTTTCGATCGCGTTTCTCGTAATGTGCGGGTCAACGGAGAATGGGGCCCGGTGGATAAATTTCACAGGCCGACCGGCATTTTTCATCCCTTCAAAATACACGTCGGCGATCCAATCCTGCCGCTCCTCGGGCGTCATTCCATTCATTCTTTCCCCTACGGAAATGCCGAATCCGGTCAGTCCGGGATATTCATCGATCAGCTGCGTCACGCATTCGCGGGTATACTGCTTGATTTGCTCGGTGGAATAATAATCTCCATGATGGTAGAATGTCTCGTCGCTGACGGCATCGGCGTCGTAATGCTCCCGAAACGATTCCGAGACGAAAATGTTCCAGTTGATCATGTACGTTTCAATCCCGCGATCATGGGCCATTTGGAACAGGGATGTCCAAAACCGTTTCCAATCGGCGAGCTCTTCATCCGTAAATGGGGTGGCTTTAGGAAAATTCATAGGCTTAATCATATAAGGGAACGGATGAAGGCACCATAAAGTCAGCACATTGTAGCGGTTTTCCGCCATCATGTCCAAAAAAGCTTGCCAGAAGGCGAGGTCGCGGACCGGTTCCTTCTGCAGATCAAAACATTCGTTCCTCCGGTAGCTTGACCAAGGAAGATTGAACTTCACGGCACGGAATGGAAATCCGGGGTTCACGACGCATTCGGAGACACTTAACGGATTCCCGTGTTTCCGGAGCTGCTCCGCGACCTCCAGCACGCCGTACATGGCGCCGGACTCGTCGCGGGCAAGAACGAACAACGCCGGATTTCCGAGGTGAAGCGAGCGGCGTATTTCAAAGCCTTCCGCCACGACCGACGCATCGGCGGTCATTCCGAATGATCCCTCTGCATGCTGATTGTCTGAAAGGATAATCATATGATCCATATCCGGGCGCTGCGTTTCGTTAACCGTCCATGTTTCTCCCAAATCCGTAATTGCTGCTTGCAATCTTCGAACGGCAAAGATTAGCTTCGGTGAATGATCCGGAAATGTTAGTGATATCGTCATTGATGATCTTCCTTTCGAAGTTTAAAAAAGCAGGCACGTTGCCTGGGCAACATGCCATTACTGCCATTCCTTGATTCCGCGGTTTTGCTACTTTTTCACTTTTGCGTACCAGTCTCTGGCGCGTTTGGTGACCTCTTCTCCACCCGATTTATACCATTTGTCTACAAATTCATCGAATTTACTGATCGGGTATTGACCGACTATAATCTTGGAGGCATATTCCACATACAGCGTACGGTTGTTGATATCCGCAAAGCCGTCGTAGATGCTTGCAGGCAAACCGTCCCCGGCTATAACCTTGGCGTACTTCTGGGCATCCTGCATATCGCGGACGGTCTGGTCAGTAGCCCACTTTCTGTCTTCGGTCGATGTATTCTTGATGAGTGAGGTCATAAAATCAAGGGTGGCCATATTTTTATACGGCTCGAAAATGATGTTCTCCTGGGTGCTCTTATCATCCGGAAGTCTGATGGCTTTGCCGTTTTGCATGGAGTAGTGCATTCCCTCCACTCCCAGATACAGATCGTTCCAATTTTTCTTGTCGTACACGTTGTTCAGCAGCTTCAAGGTGGCCATCAGCTTCTTCTGATCCTTGTTGTTCTTGACAACCCAGGCCGGGGGAGTCATTCTCTTCCATGTGTAGAAGCCTTTATATCCCGGAACTTGGGGTATCGGGAGCACAGAGAAATCGGCCTTAACTCCTGTGTTCTTGTTCATGTTTTCCAGGCGGTCATTGACGGTTTCCGCCCAGTGAAAATAGTTCCCGGCCTTATTCCCTTCCACCTTTCCATCCCATTTCTGCTTGTTGTTCAGAAGCGTCTCTTTGTCTAATAAACCTTCTTTGTACAGCTTGGAGATAAATTCCAAGGCCGCTTTCATATTCGGAGTAACCGCGGAGTAAGTCAGCTTGCCGTCGTACAGATCCCAATCCGGCATTCCTTCGAACATGGCAACGCCGTACATGGCGAACAGATGGTCCATCCAACGCGCCTGCTCTCTGCCGCCGGCCGGAACCTCATCCTTTTGGCCGTTGCCGTTGGGATCCTTGTCCCGGAACGCCTCCAAAACCTTCACATATTCGTCCAGGGTTGTGGGCATCGGCAGACCCAGCTTGTCGAGCCAATCTTTTCGGATCAAGCCGGCGTATCTTCCGTAGTCCAGCACACCCGGGATATAATAGATCCGGCCTTGGCCGGTAGGGTCGTTGGCCTTAACGATATCCCATACGTCTTTCGGAATCGCTTCCCATACATGCGGCGCATACTTAGGCAATAAATCCGTCAGATCGGCAATGGCGCCGCTCTTGGCGAGGCTCGATTCGATGCCGTTATAAGGCGCGAACAGATCCGGCATTTCGTTTGCGGCGATTTTCAGGTTTAGCTGATTCAGGTAGTTGGTGCCACCGTTCCACTCCACATAAGGATGAATGACTCCTACTCCCAGCTTTTCCTTATAAAATTCATATAACTTACTTCCCTTGGTGGTCGGTAAATAGCCGTTGTTTTCTCTCCATACTTCAATGTCAACGATTTCGTTCGTGGAGCCCGAGTCCTGGGGTGTTGCTGCAGAAGGTGCAGGAGGCTCCGTTTTGCCGGAACAGCCGGCAACGACCGAAAATGCAAGTGATACCGTCACTGAGAGTGCGCCAAGCTTTTTGACTTTCATGCCATTTCCCCCTTGAATGTCGTTAGAAATATGTTTCAGGCGTTAAGCCATAAAACCAATAGGATATTATCCTTTAACGGATCCGACCATGGCTCCCTTGACAAAGTACTTCTGCAAGAAAGGATATACCGCAATGACGGGAATGATCGCGAAAATGACGGTCGCCGCTCGTAATGTACGTTCGTTATAATTCACGTCAAGCTTGGAAGGAACAAGCGCCATAATGACGCTGTCGTCGGTAATAAACTGCCGGATTTTGATCTGCAGCGGGAACAATTCCGGGTTTTGCAAAAATAGCAAAGGAGTCTGGAATTGATTCCAAATCACAACGCCGTAAAACAAGGCCAGGGTGGCCAGCACCGCCTTGGACAGCGGAAGCACGAATTGGAACAGCATCCGGAAGTACCCGCACCCCTCGATGAAAGCCGCCTCTTCCAGCTCTTTTGAAAATTGCTTAAAGAAGGTCCTCATGATGATCAGATTAAACGGATTGAGAATATGGGGCAAGATCAGAACCAGCGGATTATTATAAAGACCGATACCGCGGACTGTCAGGAAATACGGTACGAGTGGCGCTTTAAACACCATCGCTATAACTACGCCGACCATAAGCACCGGCCCCCAGCGGAACTCCGACTTGGACAGCGGGTAAGCGAGCAAGGCGGTGATCAGCAGCGCCAATGCCGTGCCGATCACTGTCGAACCTAAAGTAAGAAAGAATGCTTTCCACAGATCGGGACGGTAAATGATATAATTCCAGGAGTCGAACGTGAATTCCCTGGGCCAGATCGTCACCAGATTCAGATCCACGACCTTCTTGGAGCTGAACGAGGTGGAAAGGACGGATATTAGCGGAATGATCGCAAACACGGACAGAAGAACAAGAACAACGGCAATCGCCGATACAAATACCTTTTCTCCTCTGGATTCTGCCATAATTACCAAAGCCCCCCGTCGGACACTTTTCTTGATAGTCTGTTGAAAATGTAAACCAGGATAAATCCAATGACCGACTGGAACAAGCCGACCGCCGTAGCAAAGCTGTACTGCGCTTGCTGAATTCCGGTTCGGAATACGTACGTATCCAGAATGTCCCCAACACTATATGTCATCGGTGTCAACAGATTGTATACGTGATCGAAGCCCAGCTCCATGAAGTTTCCGATCTCAAGCAAGAACAGCACCAATACCGTGGGCAAGAGGAGCGGAAAAGTGATGTGACGGATCTGCTTGAACTTGGAAGCGCCATCAATCATTGCCGACTCATACAGCTGAGGATCGATTGCGCTGATGGCCGCCATATAAACGACAGTTCCCCATCCCGCATCCCTCCAAATGGCCGTAATGACATAAACCATGCGAAAGTAATCGCTTTCTTGCATGACAAGAACGGGATCGTAACCAAACCACCCTATCACCACATTGAATAATCCGCTTAAAGAGAAGAAATCGAAGACGATGCCGGCGATGATGACCCAGGACAAAAAGTGCGGAATGTAGAGTGCCGTTTGAATTCCTTTCTTGAGCGCCGACTTTCGGATTTCGTTGATCATGAGCGCCAGTATGACCGGTACGGGAAACACAAGCACGATTTTAAGAAAACCCAACATCAACGTGTTGCCGAATATTCGGATAAAATCCGGATGCTGAACCAGAGTTTGAAAGTGTCGAAGCCCTACCCAAGGGCTATCAAGAAACCCTTTAAACACGGAATAATCTTTGAATGCGATTACAGTTCCTATTAACGGAATATACTTGAACGCGATAAGAAACAAGATGCCCGGAATGGCCATCATATATAACGGCCACAACAGTTTCATCCGATGATTGGCGACTTTTTCCAACTTTTTTCCTCCTGCAACCACTTTCATTTGATGATTCGCTGCTTTTTCCAACTTACTCCCCCCTGCAATTCACTGTTGTATTCGTTTACAATCACTATACTATTTAGTCCGGATTAGCTCAATTAGGCGTTTTTAAGTTTCTAACCACGTCATTTTTTAGATGTTTCCTTCCCCCAGGATTAGCGAAAGGGCTTTCTTTCTCTATTTTCTTAAAAATGCCATTGTCATGAACTAAAAAATGCCCTGTTGGAGAATAGCTAATCAGATAGTATAGTTTTTGTAAACGGATACAAATTGCTGGCGAAAGGCGGTGAATACTTAAGAACCACCCGTAAATAAGGTATTCCGTTTACACTCCTGTTCCGGTCTATTGCATTACCAAGATCATCCTGTTCTTTGGAGGTAGACTTATCAATGTTAAAATTAAAGCAATTGTTTAGGCTAAAAACTGTTAGTTTAACCCTCGCTGCAGCGTTGCTGGGGAGCAGTACAATCATCCCGCAAAGCGAAGCAAATGCGGCTTCAATTGCCACGGTATCCGTAGATGCCAGCGTCTCGCAAGGCGAGCTTTTCAGAAGCGAGAAGTACTTCAACATATCCAAATATTTTACCTATGCGGGCCAAAGAGACGCAGACGTACAGTTTATCAATGATCAGGGTCTGCATAGTAAAGTTTTAAGAACCTGGGTTGACCAAGATATTTATGATTTGGATACCGATACGTATCATTTTAGTAAATATGACGATTACTTCTCGGATACAAGTAATATGGCGGATGCATTACTCGTTAATATTAAAGCAGAGAAAGTGATCCCCGAGTACAAGTCGCCTGATAAAGTCAAGCCTGTCCTAAAAAATATCATTAAATATCTGAAACAAAATTATCCGAAAGTAAAATATATTGAAGCTTTAAATGAGCCTGATGATACGCATACCGATCGCTATAAAGGCGTTGTTACACCCGACACGGTATACAGCTATTATAAAGCTTTCTCCGACGCCGTATTTGAAGTCAACGCAGAGTTAAATCCATCGGTCCCTTTGCAGGTCGGAGGACCTACTACCATGAGATTGGACATTGACTGGTTGCGGGGATTCCTTGACGGATATAAGAATGATCCATCACCAAAAAAGCAGCTTGACTTCATATCCTATCACGGTTACTTTGTAGGACCGAACTTCACCGGTTTTGTTAAGGAAGATCCTAGTCTTGTGAATAGTCAAAGGAGCCAGATCGATGCTGAACTCAGCAGCAGAGGCCTCAGCACGGATATCCCGTCATTCATTACCGAAACGGGGATTTACCCGGGACCCTTGGGAGATGTCTCCAACAGCAGCGGGGGAGTTGGGCCGGACCAGTTGAGACAGGCGGCAGGATTGGCTTCCCTTCATTATTGGTTTATGAATAACAGCAAAAACCACGCGTTTCAGTGGGAATTGCGTCATCCGGATAATGCGAGAAAGGATGTTTTAGTTTCCAGAGATCCAAATAATGTTGTACTGCCAGATATACCTACAAATAAATTTACGCCTTACGGAAATATGCTCGTCATGCTGTCCAAGATGAAAACAACCAGAGTATCGGCTATCTCGGACAGCATCATGGGCGGTAAAGGTGTCTATGCTTTGGCCGCCAAGGATGATACGGGCGTTTCCCTCATGGTGTGGAACTATCAAGGCACCGGCACGACAGATTACAATGCCGCAGTGAACGTATCCAACCTGCCGTCCATATTCAACGGTAAAAATGTCAGAGTGAAAACGTATCAAATCGATGCAACCACAAGCAACTATTATGCAAATCCCGACAAAGCCAATCTCCAAATGGTAGACGACAAGATCATGACCCATAACGGGAATTACACCGCCTCCGTACAGCTTGAACCGAACAGCTTGCAATTGCTGGTTCTGGAGCCCGTAAGCAAATCCTCAAATGCAGCGGTATCCGTTGATGCCAATGTTTCACAAGGCGAACTTTTTAGAAGCGAAAAGTACTTTAATATTGCCAAGCAATCCACTTTTCCTGCTGCACAGGCTTCAAGGGCTGCAGATATACAATTTCTGGGCGAACAAGGTCTTCGTACGAAAATTCAAAGAGCGTGGGTCAATGAATCGGAAATTTACGATGAAGCCACAGGGTTATTCAACAAATATGATCAAATCGACACCTATTTGTCGCAGGTAAGCAATATGGCCGATGAACTGTTAATTAATTTAAGAGCGGAGAAAGTGGTAAAGGAATTGGAGTATACACCTGCGCAGATCAAGCCCGTCGTAAAGGAGTATATCAAACACCTCAAACAAAATTTCCCTAAAATCAAGTACATAGAAGTTTTAAACGAACCGGACGCTCCTGCAAACAGCGATGCCAATTATTACAGAATTGACCCGGTTACAGGCAAACAAACGAATACGAATATTCTTTCGCCCGGTAATTTATATAGCTATTATAAAGCGTTCTCCGATGCGGTATACGAAGTCAATGCGGAATTAAACCCAGCGGTTCCTTTGCAGGTGGGAGGACCTGCTTTATACAATTTCGATTTAGATTGGTTTAGAGGGTTTCTGGATGGATATAAGAACGATACCTCCCCGACAAAGAAGCTTGATTTCATATCCTATCACGGTTATTTAAGAAAAGATCCCGCGACTGGAAAAAATCTTTTTTATAAGGATAACCCCAGATTGGCGACGGAAGAACGATCCGCGATTGAGACTGAACTCAGCAGCAGAGGAATAAGCACGGACATACCGTCATTCATCACGGAAACCGGTATGTACCCGGGACCATTGGGGGACGATCTTGATTTGGGTTCGCTTGCCACGGGAAAACCGCCAAAATATGATTATATCGATAAAGATCAATTAAGACAGGCCGCAGGTATGGCATCGCTTGCTTATTGGTATTCGGACAGCAGCGGTAAAAACTATCCGTTCGGCTGGAATACGCGCCATAATGGCGGTAATGGCAGAAAGGATGCTTTAGTAACGAGAGATAGAAATAATAAACTGCTGGATCCCATTTATTCGGATAAGTTTACTCCTTACGGAAATTTGCGAAAAATGCAGTCAATGATGAAAACGACAAAAGTATCGGCTTCCTCGAACAGTATCGACAGCAACGGTAAAGGTGTATATGCGTTGGCCGCCAAGGATGATACAGGTGTTTCCCTTATGGTGTGGAACTATCAAGGAACCGGTACCGCGGACTTCAATACAGGTGTCCAAGTATCCAACCTGCCGCCCGTATTCAGCGGTAAAAACGTCAGAATTAAGACCTATAAAATAAATAATACTACGAGTAATTACTATAACGGAGATCCGGTTAACCCGAACCTGCAAATGGTAGAAGACAAGATCGTCACTCATAACGGCTCATACAGATCATCCATCTACCTGGAGCCGAACTGCTTGCAGCTTTTGGTGCTGGAACCGGTAGATACGAATGTAATGCTGCGCAATACATTTGACGAGGAGGTTACGGGAGCATTTCCCGGTTGGACCGTAACCAAAGCGGTTTACACGGCCGTTTCCATCGTGAATGTGCCCAGTACGGTCAACCGGAGTGTATACCTGAAGGATGATTCCACCGCAGGTTTTGCGCAGATTTCGAAGACCTTCCCTGCTCATATGGAAACGCTCACAGTTCAGTGGCGATTTAAGGAGGATTCGAATGTCACGGGCGACCGGTTCCAATTAAAGAGCGGCACAACTGTAGCCGCAGACGTATACGCGGATGATGCCGGCCGTTTGGCGGCAAACGGTACCGTTATCCAAGGGATCCACCCGGGGACATGGTACGACGTAAGTTTGACGGCAAATCCCGCAACGGATAAGTATGACATCTACATTAACAACACGTTGAAGGCATCGGGATTACCGTTATCGGCTCCGGTAACCAGCTTGGATACGATCAGCTTCCGTACGGGAGAAGCCAATAAGAATGTGCTGTATATCGATGATGTGACGATTTCCGATATAATCCCGCCGTCATGGGCGAGCGGCAAAGCATTGGCCGCTACCAGCCGCAGCCAAAGCTCCATAGGGCTTGCATGGAGCGGAGCAGACAATACTGCCGCAGCCTACCGGATTTTTAACGGAGCAGCCTTATCTGCTACGGTAGTGGGCGCCACATACGCAACCGTCGGCGGCTTGACCCCCGGCAAGGATTATACCTTCACCGTTCAGGCAGTCGATGCGTACGGCAATGCAAGCACGGACGGCCCGTCGCTTAACGTGTCCACAACGTCCTCCCGGAGAGGCGGTTCCAGCGGTTCCGTGAGCAGCGGAGGAGGCCCATCCCCCGGCGAATCCGTTTCGAGCGCCGGCTTAACTGCAGACGCTGAAGGGATGGTGGACTCCGATTCGCTCAAATCGGCCCTTTCCGCTTCGAATCTGGTAGAAGTTGCGGCGAATGGAGACAGCGTTAGTTTGCCGGCTGCAGGTCTCATCGATGCTTCGAAGAATCTAAGCTCTGCGGTGAAGATAAATTCAGCGAACGGCTCTATTGTTCTGCCATTGTTTGTTCTGAAGCTGGAGGAGTTAGCCCAATCCATAGGAGCCAATATAAGCGAGCTGAGTGTAAGCGTATCCATAAAGAAAGTATCCGGAGATTCCGCCAAAGAGGTTGCGGAGGCCGTCTCTAAAGCAAATGCTGCGCCTCTCTCCGACGCGGTTGACTTCAGTGTAACCGTTCGGGACAAAGGTGGAAATTCATTTGCCGTGGACTTCGGCGCAACCTATGTTTCCCGCTCCCTCGACGTACTGAAAGCCGTTGACCCTGCGAAAACGACGGGGGCATTATTCAATGAGTCCGACAAAAGCCTGACCTTTGTGCCCACCACTTTCGAAGCCAAGGATGGCAAAACGATTGCTACCTTGAAACGTAACGGCAGCAGCATCTACACGGTTGTCGAACTGAACAAGAGCTTTGATGACATCGCTGTTCATTGGGCTAGAGCGGATATTGAACTGTTGGCCAATAAGCTTGTTATCGATGGGGTATCGGAACATAAATTCGATGCCGACCGCAGCATCACCCGAGCGGAATTTGCAGCTTTGATCGTTCGGGCTTTGGGGCTTAGCCCCATGAAGTCGTCAGCCTCAATTGCGGACGTCAAAGCCGATGCCTGGTATTCGGATGCTGTCTCTACAGCCTCGGCTGCGGGAATCATTCATGGTTACGAAAACGGCACGTTCCGCCCTGAGGCGCAAATTACCCGCGAGGAGCTTGCGGCGATGGTTGTTCGGGCGATGAACTACGCAGGTAAGAGCAGCAGCGTCACCCCTTCGGATCGAGATATGCTTCTTGGCCGATTCAAGGATTCAAGCAAGATCCGCTGGGGGCACAAAGAAATCGCTGCCGCAATCAGTGCCAACTTGATGAACGGCATGACCGACGACATACTCGGCTCCGACGGAATGGCCACTCGCGCACAAACCGCTGTCATCCTGAAGCGTTTCCTAAAAGCCGTCCAATTTATAGATTGAATATATGAAGAAACACGCTGGGGGTCCTATTTGGACCTCTTCTTTTTTGGGGGGCTATTTTTTCCTCGAGTTTTTGCGATATTCGCTGGGCTTAACCCCTACCAATTTTTCAAATAAACGGGCAAAATGCTGAGCATCCGAGTAGCCGACCATTTGGCAGATCTCGTATACCTTCAAATTGGTTTTCTCCAGCAGATCCTTCGATTTGTTAATCCGAATCTGAGCAAGAAAGTTTAGATAGGTATCGCCTGTCTTCTGTTTAAACAACTGGCTTAAATAATAAGGGTTAATGAAAAAGCGCTCGGACAGATCCGCGAGGCTGATCTGATCGTTGTAATGGTCCTTCACGTATTCTTTGATCTGGGTAATGATATCCTTTTTCTTAGGTATTTTCTTTTCCAGCTTGAAGGAAATAATTCCTCTGAAAACTTGAACCATCCACTGCTCCAATTGCTCCAGCGTTCGAATGCGCGAGGCGTCCTCCGGAGAAAATAGTTTTCCTCCCAAAAAGTTATTTTGCTGCAGCTGAAGGAAAGACATTTTACGCACGCTGGATAACAGGATGTTCAAGCATTGCAATTGGAGGTCGACCGGACTCATTCCTCTTTCCGACTCCATCTGCCGGAATATATCACGTATGATGCGAACGCACTCCGCTTCGTCCATGTTATCCAAGCCGGATTCCAATTGGACGATCATATCTTCCGATATAGGATGGGCCATTCCCGGCAGGCTAATGATCTCGGGATAAGGGATCACCACATCCGCGCCTTTGATAACCTTATAGCTTAAAGCATAACGGGCTTCCTCAAAGGATCGGCTAATCCCCGCCGCCCGCTCGTGCACGGTTCCGATTCCGACCGTCATAGACAGCTTTAACTCGCGATACAGGGACTCTTTCAGGCGCTGGATGGAGCCGACCAAATCCTCATACACCATATCTCGATCATGTGCAACGACTAAAGCGATCTGGCCCCTGGAATAACGGAATCGGTATACTTTCCGGTACTGCCCAAATGCGTGATCGATCTGGCGAAAAACCGGTTCAAGAACAAATTCCTTGAAGTTTTCAAAGGTATTCCCTAATTCCAACAAGGCACAAACAAAAAAATTATCTTCGATAGGGATGGATGCCATCCGCAGCAGTTCTTCCACGTAATCGGTATTTTCGCTGCCAACGTCAATGACGTCCCTCAAACAATTTTCCTGCATCCGGTTATGGACCTGTTGCTTCAGATCTTCTACTTCCTGAAGCTTGGCTTTTTCCGCCTTGATGACCTCCATAACCTTATGAATACAGTCGCGCAGCTCTTCTTCCTCCACCGGTTTGTTAAGGTAAAATTGAACCCCGAGCTGTATGCCCCGTCTGGCGTATTCAAAGTCGGCATAACCGCTGAGTAGAATAAACTTCGCCGGACACCCCGCTTCTTTGAGCGTCCTGATCATCTCCAGACCGTCCGCCTGAGGCATTCGGATATCCGTTATGACGATGTCGGGTTTCTGTTCTTGAATCAGTTTAACTCCCTCGATACCGTTGTAGGCTGCACCGACCACCTTGCAAGCCGGAATATAGCATTCTATCAAAATCTGGAGGCCGTCCAGGATTCCCGCCTCGTCGTCTACCAGGACTATCTTCACCCTTTTTCCTCCCCTTTCGTTCCATTCAATCGGCAATCAGAGCCTTGGAATAAGAAGCTCCACCGTTGTGCCATTCCCGTAATCAGGTAAAACCTTAAGATAATATCGTTCGCCATAATGTATTTTTATGCGTTCCGCAATATTTTTCAGGCCCAGCCCTTTTTCCTTCAGATCATCATCCGACTCCAGCTTGTACTTGTCGAGCTCCGCTTCTTCCAGATTAAGGGCAAGCTCTTTGTGTTTTTCCGCAGATATGCCTGTTCCGTCGTCCGATATTCGAATCAATATCCATCCCTCCTCTGTCCAAAGCCCTTCAATGACGATATTCAGCATCCGGTTGTAATCCTGAAACCCATGATTAATGCTGTTCTCGACAATAGGTTGAAAAACAATCGGAATGATGCTGCATCGCTGCATCTCCTCGGGAATGCGGACGTGCAAGCGAAACTTGTCGCCAAATCGGATATTTTGCAGCTTCAAATAATTAACCGTGTACTCGACTTCATCCCGAATAGAATGACGCCTTCCTTCCTTGCCCAAGGCTAAGCGGAACATTTTTGCCAAGATCTTGATCATGCCTGCAATCTCTTGATCCTTATTGACAAGCGCCTTCATCCGGATGGATTCCAGCGTATTATAGAGCATGTGAGGATTGATTTGGTTCTGAAGCGCAATAAACTTGGCATGACGGCGCTTGATCTCGGCTATATAAACTTCTTCGATCAAGGTTCGAATGGTGACGATCATTTTGTTATAGCTGTTAACCAGGCTCCCTATTTCGTCATTGGACGGCTCGTTGTGAATGGGTTTGTATTCTCCGGTTTCGGCCTGCTTCATGCTTCGACGCAGTGCTTTAATAGGCTTGGTAATAGTATAACTTAAGGTGATGGAGATAATTGCCATGATAAGGCCGGCAGAAATAATAACCATTACCGTCACAAGCTTCATGTTGTTGATTTTCTTCAGCAGCTGATCACGGGGAATTTCCGTATTGATTGTTAGATTTCCCAGTTCGGTTCGGCCTGAGAGAATAATGAAGTCACCCGTACTCACATCTGTAGTGGACTTCCTGCCGGATTCCAATATTTGCTTCCATGACTGTTTGCCGCTGGCCGCATCGGAATGGTAAACGATTTCCCCGGAGCTGTCGCTTATGATCACTTTAATGCCGTATTTATCACGGGCTTTGAGAAAATCCTGGTCAAGCTGAAGCAGCGTATACGGATCCATGTCCATAAGGAGCAGCCCGGCATAAGTGCCATCAAAATTCAGAAGCACCCTACCGACGGTGATCAGAGCCCCTTCTCCCTTATCCTCGTAATATGAACGGTCGTGCAGCCCGGTAATAAAAAATGTATCGCCTGAGCTTTGAATTTTTTTATACCAATCCTTAGAAACGAGTGTACTTAAATTTGCCGAAGCGGTAGTATTGCTGTACTGGTAAATGCTATTATCGCGGCCTATCAACATCAAATTGACAATTTCCGGTTTCAATAAAGCAACCCTCATCAATAACTTCTGCACGGTAACCTTCTGAGTAATCAGCTCGTCCATGGTCAGCTCTCGCGTTTCGCCAAGCTTGAAAATAACATCGTTGTCGACCAATACCGACTTGGTCACCTTTTCATATTCTTTCATGAAATTGTTTAATGAAGCCTCGATCTGAGAAGTGTAGAGCGCAGCAAATTCTTGAGAGGATTCCTCCAAACCCGTAACCCACTGTTGGTAGATAATGGTGCTCACCACCAACAGCGGAACGACGCAGGTAAACAGAAAACTTGCCATCAATTTGTTTTGCAGCCTCATATTTCTTATAAACATAACTGCTTTGGGGAACCATTTGATATATGGCATAGCAGACCCATCCTCAGCTCTAAGTTGAAATCTTGTATTCGCTTACAATATTTCCATAACAATATGCGATCAAGGCGAAATATGCTAATACCAATAGTACCTAATATGACCTGGCATTTCAATTGGAGACTGAATACATTTGGCTATAGTGATCGGTTCACCCGCCCCAAAAAGAAGAGGCTCTCGGGAGAGCCTCGATGTGTATTCTGTATGTTTATTTCCACGGTTTGTGAGGCCGATCCGGCGGAACTCGCCACCGCTTCATTCTAGATAAACATTCCACCGTCCACTTTGATGACCTCACCGGTCACGAAATGCGAATGGGCTATTAAAGAGTACGCTGCTTCCGCCACATCCTCAGGAGTTGCAATTCTGCCGAGTGGAGTTCCCTCCGCCAACCGCTTGATATGTTCCTCCTGCCCGTCAACCCAACGGGTTTGAACAATCCCCGGTGCAATGCTGTTCACCCGAACTTCGGGGGCCATGACGCGGGCCAGCGATTTCGTTACGCTGATGGCGGCGGCTTTCGAGGCGGCGTAAGCAATCGAGCTGCCCAATCCCGTCAATCCTGCGACCGACGTAATGTTGACGATACAGCCTCTCCGCTTTTTTAATTCGGCGGCTGCAGCCCGGCAGCAGAAGAAAAGCCCCTTGACGTTGACATCCATCACCCGATTCCAATGCTCTTCCTTCAACCCTTCAAGGTCGTCATGGTTTACAAAATCCGTCACTCCCGCATTATTGACCAATATATCCAGGCGTCCGAAAGTATCCACGGTTTCTTTAATCATTTGCCGCACTTGAAAATCATCGGATACAGCAGCTTTGACCAGCAGACATTTAACTCCCAAAGCTTCAATTTCTTCCTGCGTTTCCAATGCTTCATTTTCCGATTTGGAGTAATTAATGGTAATATGAACTCCTTCTCTGGCTAAACGAAGGGCGATGGCTTTTCCGATGCCGGTAGCGGAACCCGTAATAACGGCAGCGTTCCCTTTCATAAATCGTCCTCCCCGTTGGTGTTGGGCCTGACCTCTCCGGTTCCTGTTAAGGCAACGCCCGTTTCCTGCGCTGCCTTGGCGACAGCGGCGGCCACCTCGGGAGCGACACGTGCGTCAAACGGCTGCGGAATGACATAATTTTCGTTCAATTCTTCATCGCTAATTAATTCGGCTATGACCCTGGCTGCTGCAATTTTCATTGCATCGTTTATTTCGGAGGCCCTTATATCAAGAGCTCCTCGAAAAATTCCGGGAAAAGCAAGCACATTGTTAATTTGATTCGGATAATCCGAGCGACCGGTGCCAACCACTTTGGCCCCCGCTTCGAGCGCGATCGCCGGCATAATTTCAGGATCGGGATTAGCCATGGCAAAAATGATAGGGTCTTTCGCCATGGACCGTATCATATCCGCCGTCAGTGCCCCAGCTGCCGATACACCCAGAAAGACGTCCGCTCCGGCAATAACTTGTTCCAATAATCCAGTCTTTTTGTGCAGATTCGTCGATTGAGCGATCTCGCATTTTATGCCGTTCATGCCTTCCGTACGTCCTTCGTAGATAGCCCCCTTTGTATCGCAAACAATAATATTTGTCATTCCTATTTGAAGCAGCAGCTTAGCGATCGCGATGCCGGCAGCTCCCGAACCGTTGATGACGACATGCAAATCCTCCAGTCTCTTATTTACCACTTTCGCGGCATTGATTAACCCGGCTAAAGTAACTATAGCCGTACCATGCTGGTCATCATGAAAGACAGGGATATCGAGTTCCTTTTTCAGGCGTTCTTCAATCTCAAAACAAGCCGGTGCCGCTATATCCTCCAAATTAATGCCACCGAAAACGGGTTCAAGCAATTTGACTGTCTCCACCAGCTTATCGATATCGGAAGTATTGATACAAATCGGAAATGCGTCGACGCCGGCAAACTGTTTAAATAAAACCGCCTTTCCTTCCATCACCGGCAATGCCGCATGAGGTCCTATAGCGCCTAGTCCCAACACGGCTGTACCGTCGGTGACCACCGCGACCATGTTTCCTTTGCCGGTATAATCATACACGCACTCTTTCTGCTTATGGATCTCTCGGCAAGGCTCGGCTACCCCCGGAGAGTAGGCCAAGCTCAAATCTCTCGAATTTAATACCGGAACTTTCGAAACGATACCCAGCTTGCCTTTGAAATGCCGATGCAATTCGAGTGCATCCTCGCGTAACTCCATATCAATCGCCACCCTTTTCAATTTCGAATCCGTATCTCGCTTCCTCTCATAAAGGATAAAGCACGTTGCTCCGACAACATGCCTTATCCATCATCCCTATTACGGTTATATCTTCACAGTTGTAATTGTTCATTATATGGAACGATGTTCATAATATGGCTCAAGAAGATTTTCTCATAGGTTCTCTCTCGTGTCAATATCAACAAAACTACATCAACAAGTCCAAATAGTATAAGTTGGCCGAGGTGCGGTACTAAAGACAAAAAATATAGGCCCATTGCTGGGCCATTAAATTCAAATATACTGTCAAATCTAACCGTTCGTTATAGGCGATTAGGAGGAAAACGATAAAATTTTACTTTGTCTCCGGCCGTTGTTCGTCATGAAAACTGCCCTTCCTATCCAACCGGTAGTACGCTCCACACCATGCACTTCCTTTATTAAACGTCTTCTCTAACCTATTGTACATGCCATGAAGTATCGACGCTACCGAAGAGTGTTGGTATGGTGCCGTAAAACACATAATCTTCTTTCGTTCGAAAATAACCCGATCCGGAGTGCATGTGGTTTTGAAGCTTTATCAATTGATCGGCAGAAACGGGCTGACCTCCAAGGGAGTACAGGATCTCACCTTGTTGATTGGAGATGATGACCGTTTGTTCGCTCCCCGGAGTCATCAAATTCAGCGTATTGTCCAGATTGGACCAATTGATTTCAAGCGCAATGCCGCCAAGTTGTTTCCGGTACCGGATCCCCATAACTTTGAGGAACCCGGTCTAAGGACGTCATAATGAAACGTTATAGCTGTCTGCCAAACAGATTTCCCCCTTACCACCAGCATCTGTACTGCTATTATAATATGGAAACAGATCCGATAGATTAGAAGGAATTACCCAAATTTATTGTATTTTTTTACCCTCAAGCAAAAAGAGGGGTTGCCCCCTCCATTGAATCACCTCATCCCAGTTCATTCCGTTGAAGGCGAGAAAACGCCCGCTTTTGAAAAATAAGCTTTAGACGCTTATCCCCCCCTGCAAGGTTCAAGTGAACCTTCACGCCAAGAGAAGATTTCGTAGTCCGAACGACGGTTATCCGCAAAATTGAGTTTTTCACATTCCCTTTTCATGTTTAAAGTACTCACTTACGGGTTCAAGTTCATTATTGTGTTAGTTTTTTTCCATATACCACTTAATGGCATTTGAATATAGAACTTTCTTTGTACCTGTTTCTCCAAGTGTTTCAGCTATAAGATCTATGTCTTCTACTACAAATGGGCGTTTTGCTCTTGTAGAAGGAAGGTCAGTGCCAAACATAAGCGCTTCTGGGTTTTCGGAATAAATCCTTTGCAGGACTTTCTTGACATCAAAATCGACTCTTCCAAATCCTGAAGCTTTGACTTTTACACCCTGGCTAACAAGTCTAAGCAAACTGGGAAACCCTTCCTCTAGCAAACCTAAGTGATCTATTGATACGGCAGGAAGACATTCAATGATTGGTGACAATTCTTCCAGGTCAGACGAGGCAACGTGTAGTTCTACATGCCATCTAGCCAATTCATAAACCCGTTTTGCCATGGATGCCAACCGATCAAGGGAAAGTGAGAGTCCATTATAGATGTTGAACCTTACCGCTCTAACTCCTACTTCTGATAACTCAATTATTTCTTCATCTGTTGTTTCGTAGGGTAGTTGCACCACCCCAACGAAACCCGGCCCAAGTCGTTTGAGAGCTTCCTTTAGATACGATTTGTCGTATCCTTGATAAGAGGCTGAAACAACCGCTCCACCTGTAATATTAAGCTTCATTGCTCGTTTTACATATTCATCAAAAGGGAAATATTCTGGTAGAAATCCTTGGTTTCCTGTCAATGGAAACTTTGGATCAATAATATGAAAATGAGAGTCAAATATTTTTTGCACAACTGCCTCCTAAAATATAAACATTAAAATCAAAGTTGCAACAAT
Organism: Paenibacillus hamazuiensis; assembly: GCF_023276405.1. Classification (NCBI taxonomy): domain Bacteria; kingdom Bacillati; phylum Bacillota; class Bacilli; order Caryophanales; family Paenibacillaceae; genus Paenibacillus; species Paenibacillus hamazuiensis. The sequence continues at coordinate 8,625,190 of NZ_JALRMO010000001.1, read as the reverse complement.
AGCAAATCCTAACCCTAAAAACGTTGCTTTATAAAGTAAATCATTATAAAATTTCTTAGATTCTTCTTCGCCTAAACCACTGTTACCAAGTATCAAACTACCACCTGTAGAGAATGGCGCTAAAGCTGTTGATTGGGCTCCGATGATAATAGCAACCGCAATTAACGAAGCACTGTAGCCTGTAGGACCTACTATACCAGCAATCATTGGGAACATAAGCGGTGCAACAACACCCAAAGTACTACTAAAGATTGACATAATACCAGCAATAATTGTCACGGCAATTGGAACAATAAAGGACGGCATGTTATTTATCAAAGAAGCTAATAAATCGATTGTTCCTGCTTCAACGGCAACATCAATTAACATTCCTACCCCTGATACAAGCCATAATGTACTCCAAGGTACTCTTGCCAGTACTTCTTTGGGTTTGTCCTCAGCTAATTTTAATAAGTAAGCTGCGATTGCGAATACAACTGCGAGTAAAGTAATGTCGGTACGTGAGTTAATAAACTTAATAGTTTCATTCCCTGGCATAAAATTAGCGAGCATCGGCACTCCTAGTACAATAACCATAAGAAGAGTAATTAAAGAAATATTTATTTTTTGTTTTTTTGAAAAAACCTCTGGTTTTTTAATATTCAATTCAGCGATTTGACTATTTTTTCTATCAAGAAGCATCAAAATCAACATGACAAATATTGGATAGATCAATGAAACAACAAAGATATCCCTTGTTAGAACATTCGCCTGATCAGCAACAGCTGTTTTACTTAACAAGGAGTTAAAGAGTACCCCGTGCGCACTATACATGAAATTTGCACCGGAAAGCGAACCTAATGAAACTGCAAATGAAGCTTGCAATTTATTCATTCCTGATGATTTACATAACGTAATTGCAATCGCTCCCATGATTGCCACAGAGGTAAAGAAACCGGCACCCATTCCTGAAACCAACGCTGTAATAAAATACAAAATTAAAGGCAGCCATTTTGTGTGTTTTTGAAATCTATAAAGCAATAAATGAGCAATTTTTTCTAAAGTACCATTCACCACTGCAAAATTAAAGAAGAGCGTTAAGGTGAAAATAACTAAGAATAACTTTGTTGGGAATGTTGCCAATAATTCTTTAACGGACATCCCCAAAACAAAACAACCAATTAAATAAGCGAATGCTAAAGCAACTAATCCAGTATTAATATCAAACTTTTCACCCAGATAAATTGCAATAATAATAGCCAGTATTATTAAAATAGTATAAAACATAATTCCTCCTCAAATATCTACATTTGTATATAAATAACTTTTTTACTGAGAGTAACTGTATTTCAAGAACTCCCATCATGATACCCGAGATTATTGTTCATAAAACACAAATGGGCGCACTAACAACTAGTCATTTTTCATAAAATCACCCCATCTAGATGTCTAGATGACTTCTCGCAAAAAAAAGTAAACGCTTTCATATAGTTCGTCTAGATGAATTCAATGTTTTAAAGCTTTGTTCAAACACAAATGGGAGCATTCACAAAATGATGAGGAACCATAAATCTAGTTCAGAGATGACCACCACCTTTTATCTATTTATTTTTCTTATTCCAAACTTAATATTGATTTGTATTTGTACATATCTCCACGATAGGAAGAAGCACCTGTTAAAACACAACATTTTTTTACTTTCAAGTCAACAGTCCTATATAAAACTGGAGAACCTATGGAAATATCAAGAATTTCTGAAACCTCTTGACCAGCAAGAACCGCTTCTATTTCAATTTCACCTTCGGTAAGGGACATATTAAATTTATTTAAAAATAAATGAGAGAAAGAATAATTGACATATTCTTCATCAGTAATTTGTTCACCATACTTCTTTAAAAGATAACGGTTATCAATAACAACTGGGATACCCTCTGAAAGACGTAAACGTTTTACTTGATAAACTTCTTCGCCAAGTTTTACCCCCAATTTTACATCTATTCCTTCTGGACAAGGTACTGATCCCCTATATAACAACTTAACATTAAAGTTTTTTTCTAAGTACCACCCTTGAAAAAAAGTATCCAATTTAGCAATATCTGTTTTTAATTTGTCTTTTCGAACTATAAATGTGCCTTTTCCTTGGATGCGTTTTAAAAGACCTTCTTTTACAAGCAATTGAACCGCCTGACGAATAGTCATTCTAGAGACATCAAACATTTTTATTAGTTCATCATCGCTTAGGAATTTGTCTTTTCCCTCTTTGGTTAGTTCTTCTACTTTTATCTTTAAATGTTCTGCAATCTGAGCATACTTGGGAATAGGCAACTCGTCATTAATCATAAAATCCTCCCTTCTATATGGCTAGATGAACTCATTGCAAAAAAATAACCGCTTTCATCTAGTCATCTAGATGAATTTAATGTTATCTTACAGTTTTGTTCAATTCGTGTCAATGCGCAAATAACGACCACCCTTTTCATCCACTCACATTAAATAGAAATAGGCTTTCCGCCCTTCAAAATGAAAACCCGCAGTTATGGGTTAAAATCGGCACATATTCTTGACATTCGACAGATGCATAAATACATACCCCTATCCCCCGCTACGAATGACGTTGATTCCAAGAATTCATTTTTAAAGGGGGCAGCAGATTGATTGTACTGCAAACTCGACATGATGTATTATTCAGGCCTACTGCGCAGCCGCCGTTGTCTGAAGTGATCAACGGGCCTCGTCTGCGCACTGTGGTTCCCCGCATTACGTTTGCTGTCAACCAGGTCTTACGTCAAAAGAGATAGTTTGTCTGGATTTTATATTTAGGAACCGATGGCAAAGAAATGCTTCTAACATGGTACTGGCGGCAAAAAATGGTTCCAAAAAGTTCTGAGAAGAAAGTAAATTTCCATGAAACCAATAGGTTTGACGGCAAAATAATTGCGGATCATAGCAGTCATGGGATTTCTAGGTTTCGACATCTGTTGGGCATGGTCAGCCAGTAAAGAGAGCTTAGCGATAACCAACGCATGTCCTTCAGGCGGCATATGATATCTTCGAGATAAGTCTGGACCAACCTCCAAGGCAGCGCGATTTAGGGTGTCCAGGACTTTCTTATCCTGAATAAATTCAGCCTCGTGAATTTCATTAGATTCGTAAAAGGATGTCAATTCGTTTCGGCAACTCTGAATGAGATCCCCGAAATGGCTAAACCTAGCCGGCATTCCATCAATCGGCGAATTTTCATCGATTGGCGTGACTAAAATAATGATTTTTTCAGGATGTGTTTGGTTGATATATCCGATTAACCGCTTGTATTGTGGCATCCGTCTGGCATCGAAGATGTTCGAGAAATAAACGGAAAGGGGCAATTGAGCACGATTGAGCTCAGACATTTCCTGTTTGAAAATCCATGCCTTTGATCGATTGTCAATCTCAAAATCCATGGACGATGAATGGTAGACGGTATAATGATCCATTTTATCGCGAAAAACTATCAGTTGCGCAAATTCCTCATAATATGTCTCGGGGCTCAGCAGATGGATCATATATTCCAATAGACTAGATTTACCCGTGCCATTTTCCCCAACAATTGCGGTGACATTCGTTATTTTTGAAACGCGCGGCTCCATTTCTTCTCTTCTTGAAGGAAGAAAAAAGTCCTCTATATGAAATGGTGAGGATTGTACTACGAGTTTTCTCAAGTCTTTATCGTATTGAAACCTCAACGGCCCGCCAAAATTGAACCCTTGCTGGGTAAAATTTCGGTATTTCTCCATCCAGATGAACATGCATTGCACGATGCAAACCCCTAGCATTTATAAATTAGTTACACACCACTCATCTTTTGTAAATATTTATCGACTTCTCTTGTGAAGCTATCCCTTCCTTTGCACGTAAGAATGACAAAATGTTCAGGATTTTTACTCAGACGGATGCATTTTTGTATGCGCTCTCAAATCTACAGTATATCACTTGTCAAAAAAATGCTAACAAGGGCAGATTTAAGTTTTTACCTGGCCATATTCAAAAATTTACGATTTGTTGGGGTCCCCGCAAAGTATTCGGAATAAGCATCAAAGATTAGCTTCACTTTGTGGGGAAGGGGAGCGACCGGGAGATTCCCCCTGCTCCGAAGCGACGTACCTTTTTGAACTCGCCCTTAAAAATGACCATGAAAAAAACTTAAAAATAACCTGTTGAGTTATTAATTTCCAAATACTATATTCGATTTTGCAAGCGCATACAAAACAGATGCGGGGGTGAGGCTCAATCTGAGGATGTAATAGGCTGACTGTGGCGCTTTTGGAAAACGTTTGCACATCCATGGATTCTACCGGCCAAATAATTCATTGCTTCAACCTAATTCGGGAGGCGATTTGATGAAAAAAAGATTAGTTTCGGTACTGGCTATGCTAAGTCTTTTATTGTCAATGGTAACACCGGCATTTGCTTCAAATGCATCTTCAGACTCCGTAAATGACGGCCTGGAATCCAAAAGCAACGGAATTGGAAGAGTAAACATAAGCACCATCCCATTGCCGCCTTATGTAAATAAACAACTGAAAGGTACCTACACTTACTCGGGGAAAGTGCTTGTTTCGTATAAAACAGAGAAAGATATCCATACTGCCGATTTTTATAACATTGCCGTTCTTAACGATGATGGAACCGATTTCAAAGTCATTTTCTCCGGTGTCATACCGACAAAACCTACGGCCAACGGCATCCGTTACAGGCCGTTTCAGGACAATAAACGAGTGCTGCTGGGCGATTATGTGCTCGAGTGCACACCTAATATTGACAAATGCAGCAGCACAAACCTGGTCCCTATTGTTTACCCTTCGATCATTATGGATGATCCGCAGACCTCCCATCATTGGTCGGAAATTATTATCGCACCCGACAACAAACATATGAGTTGGACGATACTCCGCTCGGGTTGGTCCGCTGCTGCACTTATCGGAGTCTTGGAACGTAAAAAAGATAACTGTGTTCTCGAGAAAGTGCAAATTATCAGTTCCGTACAGAGCTTTAAAAATGATCCGGATCGTCCGGGATATATGATTCCCCTTGCGACTCGGGGAGGAGAAGTTAAACAATTTGTCAAAGGAGGAAACGCAATATCTCTTATAGGGGGAAAGGATAACAGTACTCCCGATTCGGTTGTGCAAGATTTAAATACGGAGAATATAACGCAAATCACACGTACACCCGGATATGACGAAACAACTATATTTTCCCCGGATGAACGTTTGGGAATCGTCATGAGCACCAGGTTTTCAAAACATACAGACCCGGCCATATTCGGACTCATGCCGAGGCCGTACGGCATAACGACCTCTGCGGCTCCCACCGGGATTCTATATTTATATTCAGTGGACGGAGTACGCAAGTTCAGGAATGGTAACATCGGTCCGGTATTGATTGACATTAACCGTTCCATGCACCAACCGGGATATCAAGGAGTGCAGCTCACTACGGATGAAAATTGGGTATATTACTCGCCTATGTCCTGGCATCCGGACGGAAAACGCGCCATGTGGGCGGAGGGTCTCAGAGGCAGCAACGGGTTACAAATGAGGCTTCAGAAAGTGAACCTGCCGGATTACAAACCGGGGAAACCCGTACCGATTAAAAAAACGACGGATAATATCCCATACGGCATAAAAGACCTGACTGTTTTAAATTCCATGGATCCGAATGTAGAAGGAAAAATCGCCGGGAAACATTCCGGATACATTTCTATTACAAAGCAAATTTCCCCGAATTTCAAAGGATATTCCGAAACGCAGTATGTAAACTTCAGTGATGACGGCGTGAATTTCTATAACGGATATGAGAAGGCGAATTATAATTATTTAGGTGAAAGCCGCTACGAAGCGAACATTCAATTGACCGGTAAAAAGCAAGGAGAAATGAATTTCAGGGCTACATTCGGGGCAGCTTTCGGTGCTGCACCCGCCAAACTGTTGTTTGATATGGATGCAGACGGTAAACCGAAAAGCTACGGATATGCCACGTATAACGGTGTTACGCTAAATATCGAAGATCTTTCGGAATAGTGGACAATCCTGCACATACTGCATTCAAAAGTACCCCGAAAAGAAATTCGGGGTACTTTTCCCTGCAGGCATCTGCATGGATCGGAATAATTTGGCGTTCCAGATCGAACTCGTTGAATCTTCGATAATTATCGGTTGCATTGATTCATAATTCGGCGGCGAACACCGTTACACCAAACTTTTGAGCCAGATAGAAGTGAATTCTGCGTCATCTAATGATCTTGCCGATCATATTTATTTAGCCTCCCTTACTTCATCTTCGGATATTTCCAATAAATCAACTCTTCGTCTTTGTGATCCATTTCGAATCCCAACTTAAGCAGCACATTCTTAGAGCCGATATTGCCGAGCTCGCATCTCGCCGTTATGAGTTGGACCTCATCGTGATCCAATGCCCATTCCATTAATTTTTGAGCGGCTTCAAAGCAATATCCTTTGCGGCGATGGCTTTCGTTTGTTGCAAAACCGATTTCAATCATGCCGTCCTGATCGGGATCTCCTACAAAACCTATCCCGCCTACAATTTCTTTCGTTTCTCTTTCCACAATGATCCATGAGTCAAATCCTCTGGTACCGTTATTTTTGATCAGAATCTCGCGAAAGTAAGGTAACGCTTCAAAAAAATCCGGCCCCGGCCATTCACCATTGGTTTTGTAACCCAAAGCCTCTATAGCGGCTGTATCGCGTCTTGCCGCCGCCTCGATCAAATCCAGATCAAGCGTTGTTAATAGAAGCCGATTCGTTTGAAGTTTCATGGATAGTTCTCCTCCTGCAATTTAAAGTATTGTCCGCTCTTATTGACATAGAGAGCGGGTCTTTCATTCCGAAAATCCGGTTGCTACTGCGATTAAAATGGTTTCGCTCCCCTCCTCCTTTGCCGAAAATATGAAAAGGGGAGGAATGAACATACGTCATCCCTCCCCTTGTAGCACCCGCTATTTTGAGCCAAAAAAATCCGTGCCGAACCGGCACGGATCAGCCTGTTGAAAAACCCAACAGGCTACTTTTTCGTTCAATATCTTTAACAAATTACCGCGTTAATATGTTATAATTTAAATATACTCTTAAGGCGGTGGATCTTATGCTTCGTTCTAATCCGAATGTCCAAAATGAATATGAATTGGTGTGTATCGAGGAACTGGTTCATCCGGATCATCCTCTTCGTAAAGTACATAAGCATATCGACTTTTCCTTTATTCTCGACTTAGTCCGTCCTTATTACTGCGAGGATAATGGACGTCCCTCGGCAGATCCCATCATGCTTTTCAAGATGCTATTGATCGGGTATCTTGACGGCATTCGCTCCGAACGGCGGTTGGAAAGAGAGGTTTTCTCTAATAATGCTTATCGATGGTTTCTGGGGCTTGGGCTCAAGGATCGCGTGCCGGATCATAGCACCCTCAGCTACTTTCGTGAACGTCTTCAAGAAGGCGATGTACTTCAACAAATCTTCGACCGGGTCGTTCTGCTTGCTATTCAACATCGTCTCGTTGCCGGTCGGGTACTCATCACCGACTCAACTCATCTCAAGGCCAATGCGAATAAACGAAAGTTTGTTCAAGAGGAAGTAACCAAGAGTACGAGGGCCTACATGGAAGAACTGGACGAAGCAATTCGTGCCGATCGCGAGGCTCATGGAAAAAAGCTTTAAAGCCACGAGAGGAGGTGGAAGAAACCAAACTAACGAAGGTAAGCACAACCGATCCGGAGAGCGGTTATATGGTACGGGACGGTAAGCCGGAAGGCTTTTTCTATCTCGATCATCGGACCGTCGACCACAAATACAACATCATCATGGATGTCCACGTCACTGCCGGCAACGTTCACGATTCTGTCCCTTACATAGAGCGTTTGGAACATATCATCAAGAAGTTCAAATTCGAAAAAACACTAGAAGCCGTCGCACTGGATGCAGGTTACTTCACGTCGCACATTTGCAAAAAGCTTCAAGACAAGAAAATATACGCGGTCATCGGAGGTAGAGCCTTTACCCCAGTTAAAGGATTAATGGCTAAGTGGCGATTTAAGTATGATGCGGAGAACAATGTGTATATATGTCCACAAAAACACGAATTGAAATATACGACAACGGATCGCGAAGGCTACAGACAGTATAAGTCGGATCCGAATCATTGTGCGAACTGCCCCATGCTCAAAGAATGTACCCGGTCCCGGAATCACCAAAAAGTCATCACCAGGCATGTGTGGCAGGATAGTAAAGAGTGGGTAAAACAAAACGGTAGAAGCAAGTCCGGCAAATATCTCTACCGCTTACGATACCAGACGATTGAGCGAAGCTTCGCGGATGCCAAAGAGCTCCATGGGCTTCGCTACTGCCGATTCCGCGGCCGAAACAAAGTGCAGCAGCAAGCATTACTGACTGCACTATGTCAAAACATTAAAAAGATCGCCAATATCCTGGCTAAGAGGGCCGGATAAGAGGCGATCTTCTATTTTTAGGGCTAAATTCAAAAAATGATCCTACAAAAGCCCCGAAAAACCGGGGCTTTGTCAACAATCTGATCCGTGCCGAACCGGCACGGATGTGAACTCATTATAACAGGTATCCCTAAGGATCTGGTTATATCCGTCGTTCTTAACTAATTCCGAAGCTTTCAAACCCTACCCGCATCATCCGAAATGGACAGACGGGTGGCGTATGTTTGAAAACCTCTTTTATGGAATTGGCTTAGTTAAGAACGGCCCCAGACAAAAAAATCGCTCCTTAGTGAATTACTCTATATTATATCCGAGATTAGCTTATTATGCCAACCATCCGCCTTGTACTCTTATCGGCGAAGCATCATCTACGTTGATTTGCGATTTTGCGAATGCACGAACGCGGAAATATCCTCATAGACTGAATGGCCGTCGTCGAACAGATCGGTCATGGCGTAAAATCCGTGAATCATCCCCGGGTACCGTCTGAACGTAATTTTAACACCGGCTTCCAAGGGATAGCTGCCACCATTTCATTTTTGCTTCGGAACCGTTTGCTTCGGCCATCTTCCCCACTCCATCTGCTCCAGCATTCAATCGCTATGTTATTTTGACAATCAGTGTGGAATCCACTTCTTTCATCGATTTGCGCCCGGAAATGGCCAGGGTCAGTTCGGTTTCCGCGATGATATTTTGAATGACTGCCATCACTCCTTGCCGGCCGGCCACAGCTAAAGCATAAATATACGGCCGTCCGATCAGCACGGCGGTAGCCCCCAAAGCGACAGCCTTCATGACGTCTGCTCCTCTGCGAATTCCGCTGTCAAGCAAAATCGGAACCTCGCCCCGGACCACATCCACAATGCCCGGCAAAGCTTCCAACGTACCGATCGCGCCATCGATTTGCCGTCCCCCATGATTGGAAACGATAATACCGTCAGCCCCATGTTTTATAGCAAATCTCGCGTCTTCCGGATGAGTAATACCTTTTAAAAGCAAAGGTAGGTCAGTCATTTTTCGAATTTCTTCAAAAGAATTCCATGTAAATTGCGTATTATTTCCTTCCTTTAACGCTTTTTTTACGGCAGCAATTTTGTCTTCCTCCGGGGACTTATCAAGTTTTTGCAAAAAGACGGGATCGGTAAAGTAATTTCCCATACCATGGCCTTCCAGGAAAGGTAAATACGCATTACGCAGGTCCGTTTCACGCCAGCCGAGCATCGTGGAGTCGACGGTGACGACAATAGCGGAGTAACCCGCTTTCTTGGCTCGGTCCAGGAAACTTCGGGATAAGTGAGGATCAATGGGCGGGTATAATTGAAACCAGCGAACGGCCTCGCCCATGACTTCCGCTACCTTTTCCATAGGCTGCGACGATACGTTGCTTAAAATATACGGAATGCCGGTCTCCGCACAAGCTTTGGCAACGGCAAGTTCTCCTTCGCGATGAAAAATCGAGTTAACCCCTATGGGGGCAAGCAGAATAGGTGACGGCAGTTGGCGACCCAATAAGGTAATCGACAAATCCCTTTCTGAAATATCGCTGCAGATCCGCGGCAATAACCGGTACTTATCAAATATGCTGCGGTTGGCCAGCATGGTATCGCCCTTTCCCGCGCCTCCATGGACGTAACCGAACGGTCCGGCCGCCAGTCTTTGTCTGGCTTTTTCCTCCCATTCGTGAAACGCAATCGGAAAGTGGCGAATAGCCAAATCCGACTCTTCATAATAGTTCATTTGGATCTTTTCGCAATCCAGCTTCATATAAAACTCCCCTGCGTGAAGTCAATTTGATTTGCGATATTCCCTTCGTTGGACTTTCTTAAAGTATCTTAAGTAAGGAAACATTATTCGTTCCATAAGAACATAGGGGAGTGGCGCATTTAGAACATTGGGATGAAAAAAGGCACCTCGCGTAAGGTGCCCAGCCGTGGATTCGACGGTCGCATGACCGTTCTACCGGCTCACGTAATCTTCAGGATCCAACCTCTCTTCGCCGATGATATCGACGTAGGGCTTAACTCCTTCGGGTACGCTTAAACTGCTTTCCTCTAAAGCCGTTTCATTAAGTTCGGAATCTTTACGGTTTTCCTTTTCCATGGCTTATCCTCCTCCATGAAGTTATGTCAACGATAGAGCTTCGTTTCCGGTAAGCGGCTATTTGGCATTGTCATCTTGTATATTTGCAAAGACCTTCGTATTATTGCTTTAACCAGGTTTTTTTATGCAAGTTGAGCGCGTTACTTCGAGTTGTCCGGTTGGCTTGCGGCCAATGCCATTCGACCAAATCTTCGCTCCACGCGATTCCGATGCAGGCGTGGGTATCGAAGATAACGTCCTCACCCTGCGGGCCGGTTCCGTGAAAAAACAACAGATACTTACCGATCCCTTCGACATCCAGGCAATCGAGCAGGAAGCCGGCCGTGATTCTGCCCCGGGCCCATTCCCAATCCTGCTGCCCCAAGGTCAGAAGCGTATTTTCGGGGGTCCAACTCTTGAGATCCGCCGAAGTCATGATGCCGATCCCGTTCTCCGGCGAGTGGAGCATCACATAGCGATTGCCGACAGGTACGACGCATACATTCTCGCCGGCGTTGGCATGGCCGTAATAAGTCCATTGCTTCAAATCATAGGAAAACGACATGCTGACTCCGTTCTGCTTGTAAAAGCACCACCACTTCCCGGGCTCTTCCCGGCTCTCGATCAAATAAGGATCGATCATCCTGCCCATTTGCTCGGGCGCAACCTCATTCCCTTTCAGCAAAAGCAGCTCCGGCTCCGACCAGTGGATAAGGTCGGCACTCTCCATTGTATAAATGCGGGCCGTTTCGTTGGCGTATTTTTCACCGTTCGGGCGAGGATACGTTTGAAGGCACATGATCCATCGATCACGAAAGCGGACGATATTTCCCGGGCTGGAGTAATTCAAATTGGCATCCTTCGGCGTCAAACGACGAGGTGCGCTCCAATGGATCAGATCCCGGCTTTCGCTTGTCGCCGTATAGAGGTATACCCGGCCGTCGGGCTCCGTTGCAACCAATGTATAATAAAGCCGGAATATGCCGTCGTGATATAATACAGCCGGGTCGCGATACGCGATCCGACGGTTGCCCTGCAGCACGATGGGCGACGGGATATCGTTTAGTTTGAATCCGGGCACGTTCATTCCTCCTGTATATGCCGGCTTGCCGCAATAACCGCGGCGTCCCGCAGCAAGTATCCGGCCGCTTCGGTCAAAATATGCTTGCCGGTTTGTGCTTTGACCTCATTTATAAAATCTCGCAGCTCCTCCTTCCGATTATACATGCGAATTGCTGCGAAGCTGCTGATCCCGATATTCCCCCGGCGACTTACCCGTTTCGGCTTTGAACGCTTTCGTAAACGATTGAACGTTCGAGTAACCTACCTGACTCGCGATATCCTGAATTTTTTGGCGGGGATCGCCAAGCAGCTCCTTGGCTTTGGCAATCCGTTTTTGACTGAGCCGATCCCGAATCGTCATGCCCGTCTCTTCTTTATAAATTTTGCGCAAATGTGAAACGCTGATGGCGAAAATGTCGCTAATTTGCTCTATCGAAAGGTCCTCGCCGAAATGCTTGTCAATATAGGCGTTCACGCTGCCCGCCAGCTCCTTGTTCTTCAAACTGCGCTTTTGCTCGAGCTGGTCGAGCACCTGTTCGTAAAGGTTTTGCATATAGGAGGTCATTTGCTGCATCGTTTCCAACCCGAGCAGATCGGTATGCAGGATTTGCCGAATCACCGGCTTGAAGCCGAAATTCGCGTCCATTTCATAAATGCACCGCAGCGAGGACGAGAAAAATTGTAAAAAATAATGACGGACCTGCTCCATTTGGCCGGAATGGTGTTCCAGTAAATAGGACTCGAATTCGCGGAGACCGTGCAGAACGCCTTCCCGGTTTCCCGTTTTGAGCTGAGTCAGCACATTCCTTTCGATGGCAAGCGGGTAAAGAGCCATCCCCCGATCCGTCCGAACGGATTCGTAGAAAATGACGTTGTTAAAGCCGTAAACGAGCTTCTGCCGTACGGCGGATTCCGCTTCGAAGTAACATTCGCCGAGTTCGTTCAAACGTTCCCGTACCGAGCTCACGCCGAGCGTGAAAGAAAGATTCGTATCCGACTGCAGCAGGCCATGCAAATATCGGAACCACGAATGGAGCTCGCTGCTCCACAGCTCCTCGCCGGGTTCCATCGTACCCCGATAAAGAACAATCACCATCTCGCTCGATTCCGTTTCGATCAAATACCCTTGCAGCGACCGGTTGACGAAAGCTTCCACCCGAATGCGTTCGGACAAGGTCAGCAAAAGAGCGTTGCGTTCGGATTCGTGCGTCTCTTGACTGAATTTGGCGAAGTCGTCCATGGACACGATAGCCACGACATATCGGCCGGTTTCCCCGAGACTCACACCATAGTAGGTCAGCCGCTCCATCGTTTGGGCGGTGACTTGTTCGACGCCGCAGGCAAGCCGCAGCAAAAATTTGTTCCGGCTTTGGATTTCATAATCTTTGAGCAGCATGGTCAAGTCCCGGTTGCGGTCGATAAGACGGCCTACGTTCCGTTCAATCTGCGCGATTTCCTTGCCGTCCTCGGGCATCGAACCGGCGGAGCTTGGGCTCGCCCCCTTGAGTAAGGACAACAGCCGCCCTAGAGGATGAAATACCCGCCGCGAAAGCACAACCGAGCCCGCCAGGCTGAGCAGGGCTGCCAGTGCGCAGATGGCGATGGCGGCTTTGCTCCAAAGCTGGAGACTTTGCGTAACGACGGCTTTCGGAACGGTGTAAATGTACAGCCAGCCGCTGGGCTCGGACGACACGTAACAGACAAGCGATTCCACCCCTCCTATTTTGGTGAAAAGGCTGCCCGACGAACCGTTCAACGGAGAAATATCGAATCTTCCCGGCATGTCGCTTAACGAAAACGCGTCTTCCGAGGCTTTTTGCGAAAGAATATTCCCCTGCGGATCCGTAATGAACAAGCGGGCGTTTTTGTTCGTATTGAGCGAGTTCATGATCTTGACCAGATAATCGCCTTTAATGTTGACGATCACATAGGCGGCAGGCGTACCCGAATGGATGATCGGCATCGTTTTGACCATCGTGATGACCGTTTCGTCCTCGGCGGACGATATCCCCGGAAGATGGCGCGTGCGTACGATCGACTTCGCGACCGTTTCGCCCGAAAGCGATTCGACGAACTCCCGATCCTTCAGGCTGCTTAACGGAACGGATCCCTCGATGGACGATAGCACGTACCGGGGCCCCGTATAATAAATGTAAACCGAATGAATATAATCGCTTGAAAGCACGACACGATCCAGGCGCTGCTGGAATTGAAGCTTCGTGTACACGCTGGATTGATTGGAAACGTCCGTATAGTTGAGGAAGGAGGAGTCCAGCAATACGTTTTCCATGGCTTTGTTGACTTCGGCTAATACGATTTCCTGACCGTTCTTGAGCAGCTGCAGCGTATTGCTGCTGTTTTGCACGGCTTCCTTCCAAAGCAGCGAAGACGACGAATAATAGAGCGCCCCGCCCGCCGAAAAAGCTACAAACAAAGAAAGGGCCAAAAAATAGTAAAAGTATTCGTACAACGTGCTTTGCAGGAATCGCCATGTTTTTTTCCGTATCACAAGCTCCCCCCCAGAAAAATTAGATGCCGGAAGTCACATTGCCCGACTTCAGTTCGTTATATTTTTTCACCTTCGCGTCCAGCACCGGTTTCCCGCCTTTTTTCTTCCACGTTTCCACATATTCGTCCCATTTGGAGAGCGAAGCCTCGCCGGTGATAAACTTGATGAACATCTCCTCTTCATACTTTGCGATATCGGGTCCGTAGGTTTGCTGTTCGTCCGTCAGAGGAATACCATAAAAAGCATCCCGGTACAAGGTGTATTGTGCGGCTGCATCGATAAACCGGTTATTCTCGATTTGTACCGGGTCCTTGGTCGCAGCCGCCGCCTTGTTCGTCAAATCCCCGCGGGAAACGAGCTGGCTAAGCGGATCCAGCCACTTCTCGTCGAAAGCCTTCTGACCTTCCGGCGTTCTCGGTTCGGTAACCGACGTATAATGTGCGCCTTTTATTCCGTAATGACTTAACTCCCAGCCTTCGTCCGTCGCCAAATAATCAAGGAATCGGATGGCCGCCACCGGATTTTTGGCTTTTGCGGAAATCGCAACGGTGGCCCCGATGTTTCCGAAGGAGAGCATGCCGCTCTTTCCGTTCGGACCGGTCAAGCCGGGGTAGATCGGGTCCCATTTCGCATTCGGGACGATTTCTTTCATCTTCAGCTGCTGCGTTAACTGCTGCGGCGCAATCGACCACCATGCCGTAAAATAGCCGATTTTGCCTTGAGCCGCTTTTTGCTGAGCTTGGTCGGCTTTGATCGTAAACAGCTCGGGGTCGATCACTTTGTCGTCCCACAGCTTTTTGATATATTCGACCGCTGCTTTATACTCGGGAGAAACGGCGATCGGGTACATCTTGTTGTCTTTCAGGTAGCTGTTCATCGGGTTGCTCCCGCCGAAGAGCCCGGGCGCAATGCCGAAAGCGCCGAAGATCGGCATGAACGTTTCGCTGTAAGTATTCGTCACGCCAAGACCGAACGTATCGTTTTTGCCGTTTTTATCCGGATCGTCAAATGTGAACGCTTTTAACATCGCTTCGAATTCGTCCAGATTGGCCGGCATCTTCAGATTCAGCGCATCGAGCCAATCCCTTCGGACGACTGGGACCTCTTTGCCGGCTGCGTTCTCGTACGGAATCACGAATTGCTTCCCCTTGTACTTCGTCAGATCCCACAGCTCCGGCTTCAGCGCTTTCTTCAGGTTCGGCCCATACTCGTCCAGATACTTGGTCAAGTCGAGAAACAGCCCTTGATCGACATATTTCTGATAGTCGAACGCGCCGAGCCGGCTGATGTCCTGGAGGTCGCCGGAGGCAGCCAGCACGTTGTATTTGTTGTTGAAATCGTTGTTCGGGAACATCGTGACTTTCAATTTGACGTTCGTCCGTTTCTCCAGCTCCTTCGTAACCGGGTTATCTTCCTTCCATACCCGCCCGAGATCCGGCTGGATGAGCGAAATCGCCGTCGGGGCGCCGTTTGTTTGCGGCGATCCTTCGGGCCCCTTCGCATTATCCGCGGAAGAGCTTTGCGGCCGGCCGTCGGTGCAGGCGGTTGCGAGCGCGGCCGTCATGCATACGGCGCACAGCGAAGCGGTGATGCGGACTTTCTTTTTGTTCTGCATACTTGCGATCTCCCTTTCTTCTCTAATCATTATTATAAGCCTTAATGGCCCATAACTCATAGGACTATCCTTGGACTACCCTTTGACGGAGCCGACCATGAGGCCCTGCACGAAATATTTCTGCAGGAACGGATAGACCGCCACGATCGGCAGCGTAGACATCATAACGGTGGCGGCCCGGATCGTTTCGACAGGCGGCGGCAGGCTGTCGCCGTCGAGTTGATCGATCGAGAAGGTGTACATTTTTCGCAATATGAGCTGCAGTGTGGAAAGCTTCGGATCGTTGATGTAGATGACGACGTTGATGTATTCGTTCCAGTGGCCCACGCCGTAAAACAAGGCCAGTGTCGCAACAATCGGAAGCGACAGCGGCAGGATGATCCGAACGAGAATGCCGAGCTCCGAACAGCCGTCGATTCTTGCGGATTCCCGCAGGCCGGCGGGTATGCCCTGAAAAAAGTTGCGCATCAGAATCAGAAGCCACGAATTGATGGCGAACGGAACGATGAGCGCCCAGACGGTATCGACGAGATGCAGAGAACGGATGACCAAATACGTGGGGATCAGCCCGCCGCTAAAAAGCATGGAGACAAGCACGATCATCATCAGCGCATTTCGCCCCGGCAGCTCGCGGTTTGAAAGTACGTAGGCGCCAAGCGAAGTCATGATCAGGTTGACGAGCGTCCCGACTACGGTGATAAAGATTGTGACGCGATAAGCATCAAGCAGGCCGGAAAACCGGAGAACGTACTTGTAGCTGTCCAGATGTATCGATTTGGGAAACAACAGCGTCCCGCCTTGTTCCACGACATCCTTCATATTGGCAAAGGAGACAAGCAATACGTTCAAGAACGGGTAAAGCGTTGTCAGACTGAGCAGCAGCAAGATCAACCAAATGACGACGTCGGTAAATCCCGGCTTCGCGATGTTTCCGGATGTGCGGGTCACCATATGCCGCCCTCCTCGTCGATTTTTTTCGCCAAACTATTGGCGATGAGCACAAGCATAAGCGCTATAACCGACCGGAATAAGCCTACCGCCGTCGCGTAGCTGTAGTTGTTCGTATTCAGCAAGCCGACGCGGTAAATATAATAGTCGATGACCTCCGCGACCGAAGCGACCTGCGGGTTGATCATCACGAGGATTTGTTCGAAGCTGACGCTCAGGATCCCGCCGAGGCTCAGAATGAACATGATGCTGATCACGCTGCGAATGCCGGGCAATGTAATATGCCACATTCGCTGCAGGCGGCCGGCTCCATCCATGGAGGCCGCCTCATACAAGTCCGGATCGACCCGGGTCAGCGCGGCGAGAAAAATAATTGCATTCCAGCCCATTTCCTTCCAAATGGCGCTGCCAACGAACATCGTCCGAAAATAATCCGCCGAAGACAAGAACGGCAAGGTGTAACCCCACCAGGCTTTCAAATGAGCATTAATAAACCCCGTCTCGGAAAAGAAGTTGTACATCAGCGCGTAAACGACGACCCAGGATACGAAATGCGGCAAATAAGAGATCGTTTGAAACAGCCGGCGCCACCTGGCGAATCTCATCTCGTGAAGCAGCAGCGCAAACAGAATGGGGGCCGGAAAACCGAACGCAATCCGGTAGAAAGCCAGCACAAGCGTGTTGCGGAAGACGATCCAAAAATCGCCGTTTTGGATAAACCGCTTGAAATGGGCAAGTCCAACCCAAGAGCTTCCGAATATCCCGTCGAGAAAAGTATATTTCTTGAAAGCAATGATCACGCCGACCATCGGAGCATAGTGAAAGATCGCATAATACACCAGCACGGGAACGAAAAGGGCATAAACCGGCAGGTATCGTTTCAGCTTGCTCCACTTGTTTTTTTTCGCGAACACTGCAGGCTCTCTATGATGCGTTTTCATCAAAGAGCCTTGCACAGGGGTTTCCATATTGTCCTCCCACTCCTTTTGTATGAATTTCAGGCCGGAACGAAATGTGAAGCGCTTTCGTAATCCGCCGCGGAACAGTACTTGTATTCTCACACCGGAGCAGGCATACAAACAAGATGAAATATCGCTTATTTTTGTCTTAATTGATCAAAAAGGCGAATGTGATAAGAAAAGTCGGTCGTCGTACCCGCAAAAAAAATCGCCTTGGCCAACTATCAGCCAAGGCGATTTTGCATACATGCGAATCGGAGCCGATTCGCGATCAACGACAGACATTGTCCCCGCCGTTTTGCTTGCGCAGGAGTCGAACATAGGCTCCCGCTTGCCGCTTTGCCGCTCATTGAGCTGCTTTCTCGTACAAATTCGCAGGCAATGCCTGCACGAACGGCGACCAATCGCCCGTCGTGTAAAGCTGAAGCCGGTGCATGGCGCGTGTACACGCCGTATAAAGAAGCTTGCGTTCGTTATCCCGGCCGTAAGCTTCTGGCGAAGCATCGTAGATCAGGACTGCATCGAACTCGACACCTTTGGCGAGGTAGACGGGAATGACCATCACCCCTTTTTCAAAGCCTGACGTCTCCTTCGTAATGAGCTGCAGTGCTTCGCCTCCATGAATCCGTAACGATTCATAGGCCTTCCGGCTTTCGGCGGCGGTCTTCGTAATGACGGCGATGGAATCGAAGCCTTCGTTCTTAAGCGCCGCGATATCCGCTGCAATTTGCGCATCACGCTTCTCTCCGCCGTCCAGTCTCGTCAGAAGGGGCTTTGGGCCTCTCCTTTCGAACGGTACGATTTCTTCGCCGCCTGGGAGCATCGATTTCGTAAATTCGACTATCTCCTTCGTTGAGCGATAGCTGCGTACAAGACGGACAAGGCTTGTTTCGGCTTCGCCAAATAGACGGACCAGCGGCGAATCGGGTGCGTCCAAACTTGTAGCCTGCGTGAAGATCGCCTGCCCGAAATCGCCGAGCACCGTCATCCGGGCGCGGGGGAACAGCTTTTTTAAATATTCATATTGAAACGGCGAATAATCCTGGCCCTCATCAACGAAAACATACCGGATTTCCGTGTTCGTCCTGACGCCTTCGATCAGTTCTTTTACATACAAATAAGGGGTTGCATCCTCGTAGAACAACTCGTTCCGACCAAGCTTCTCCTTGGTCTGCCTGCATATTTCAGGCCACAGCGGGGGGATGACGGCCCCATTCGTTTTCTCCCGGTAAGCGGCTTCGTCGTCAAACAATTGGCCATATATGCCTTTGACATTTACAAACGAAAATTTTTTCACACTTTTCCTTAGTGGTTTAAAGATTTCCTTCACGATCCTTCGGCGGAGCAGATCCTCCTCCCGTTCGGCGAAGTCAAAGTCGCCTTCATCTTCCCGGCGTTTGTTGTTCAGTTTCTCGCGAACTGCGGCAAATTGTTCCGCAAGGTCGAATACTTCCTTCTCTTTATGCAGCATTCCGAACACTTCCGCATACTGTTCGGTGTCGAGATAATTCAACTCTTCCTGCACCCAAGGCGCGTCCCGTTCCATCCGTTCCAGCGATGCCAGTTCATTCAACAGCCATTCCTGCAGGAGAACGACGCGGTTGTAGAGCGGCAGGGAACGGTCATAACCGTAAAATTTCGCACTCATTTGCTCCGCTGTAATCAAATCGCGATCCCGAAACCGAATACCGTTAAACCGCATGCCTTCTTGTCCCAACCACATTCCATAGTTATGCAGGGCTTGCAGGAAAGCCTCGGAAGCTTTATATTCGATCCCCTGAAGACGAGCCTCATACCCCGGCGTTTCTTGTGCGGTCAGTACATATTCGATCTGATCAAAGGGATCCTCCGGCCGTAACGAGGAACCGAGCCAATAGTCGAGATATTCTTGAAAAGTCGTCTGCTGCATGTTCTCTTCGCCGAGCTCCGGAAGGACGGTGGAGATATAACCGGCAAACATCGGATTCGGCGAGAAAAGAACGATCTGATCGGCCTTGATCGTCTGGCGGTGTTTGTACAGCAAATACGCCACCCGCTGCAATGCCGCGGAAGTTTTGCCACTGCCGGCGGCTCCTTGTACAATAAGCATTCGGCTATTGTCGTCGCGGATGATGGCGTTTTGTTCCTTTTGGATAGTTGCCACGATGCTCTTCATCTGCGAGTCCGCACCTTTGCCGAGCACTTGCTGCAGCAATTCGTCTCCGATCGTTTCGCTCGCGTCAAACATGCCCCGGATTTGCCCGTTTTGAATCTGAAACTGACGTTTGAGCTCCATCGTCCCTTCGATTCGTCCGGCCGGCGTGACATAAGACGCCGGGCCGGGGGAGCAGTCGTAGTACATGCTCGCGATTGGCGAACGCCAGTCATAAATTAAAAAGCTGAGTCCATCTTCGTCGACGAAGGAAGATACGCCGATATAAATCTGTTCGCTGAGATCCAGGCCATCCTCCTTGAAGTCGATGCGTCCGAAATAAGGAGACGGGAGCAGACGATTCATGCTTTTCCATTGCTGCACGAGCAGCTTGTGGCCTCGCTCCCGTTCGGCCAATACCGCGGACTGCTGGTTAATCGTATAGAAGCTTTCTTCGAAATCTTCGTACGTGCTTGTGTTGATCGTAACTTCTTCCCAAAACCGCTTGCGGATGTCCGCAGCCTGACCGCGCAGTCCGGCAACCTCCGGCTCAAGCATAGCGATTCTCGTCTGCAGCTTGTTTCTGATCCGCTCCAGCCGCTCCTGTTCCTGCCGCCAATCCTTTGCTTCCATCTCTGCATGAACACTCCTTTTTCCGTTTTTTTGGGATAAAAAAGAGCATTGACAAATCAAAGTTCCAGATGTAAAATTAAGATAGGGATAAAAATGCATATACGGTTTTTTTTGAATTTGTCAATGACGCTATAGATTATATCATAGCGTTTATTTGCATTCAATTTATTTTTTTCTACCCTCCGCTGCCGGAAGATGACCCTTGAATTCATCAGGGGTCATCTTTTTATTTTCAACGCTTCCCATTTACAGCGGTAAACTTAAACTCTCTTTAAAGTTGAAAAAGCCCTTGAAGATCAAGGACTTTGAGGAATAATCGATGGTTTTTTCAGAACGGATCAACCGGCACGGCGGGAGCGGGCCAGAGTTAGCCCGGCGAGGACCAAGCCGGCCAGCCCGAGCACCATGGCCACGATGGCCCCGGCCCGCCCGTTGCCGGTGCCGAACCCGCCGGTGGAGCCCGCCAAATGCAGCACGGCGAGGGCAATGCCGATCAGCCCCAGCACCATGGCCACGATGGCTCCGGCTCGCCCGCTGCCGGTGCCGAAACGACCGGCGGAACGGGCCATAGACAGCCCGCCGATGACCACGCTGATCAGCCCCACCACCGCAGCCACGATGGCCCTGAGTCGTCCGGGTGTCAACCCGTACCCGACATTACCGCTCGGCACATCAGCGAAGGCAATCGTTGGAACAAGCAGACATGCACAAAGTATGACGAATGAAATCAGCTTCATTTTCATCTGTATATTACTCCTCTTTGCTTTTTTGCGATCATGTTCTTTCCGTCATTTGCCTGGAGGCTCAAAAAGTTCGATAGGATTACCTGATGGGTCATCCACCAAGATCTGCCTACCGCCAAAACCTGTGATAATATCATTGCGGAAGCGCAAGCCTGCTTGACGCAGGGTCTCGACAAGGCCGCCCAGATCATCGACCTCGATTTGAATCCGATTCCAGCCGCCGGGTTCCGGTTTTCGCCCATCCGGCATGGCTTGAGCGGCTCCGCCCGGATCATTTTTTGCATTCACAAGAAGATTCAAGTCACCTCGCTGCAAAACGGCAAAACCGGGCGCAGGATGCGTTTTGACAATGAAGTCAAGATGCTGTGTGTAGAAGGCGATTGTCGCTTCCACATCGTCGACAATGTAACGTACTCTGATAGGGGCCATTTTTTTCTCCTCCTGGGTTCTCTTTTCCGGCGCAGACGCATGCGCTGCCACCCGCGCTCAAACCCAGCTTATCAGGCCCATGTTAAGGAGTTGTGGAGAACATATCCTTTTTTCTTGGCGATTATTTTTTTGCTTAAAAATTAAGCTATAATACGAGTAAAAACAGTGGAAAGAAGCGGGATTTAGATGGAAACAACTTTACTTCTGGTGGACGATGAAGTGAAAATGCTTGAGGCGATGGCTGCCTATTTGCAAAATGAAGGATTTCGGATTGTGACCGCCACCACGGGCAAGGATGCGCTGACCGCAGCCAAAACGGAGCGTCCGGCTTTGGTTGTTTTGGATTGGATGCTTCCGGGGATGAGCGGAATTGAAGTTTGCCGCGAACTTCGGAACATGGGCTCTTGTGGCATCATTATGCTGACGGCAAAAACGGAGGAAACGGATAAAATTATCGGTTTGGAAATCGGAGCCGACGATTTCATGACCAAGCCTTACAGCTTGAGAGAGCTCGCGGCGAGAATACGCTCCGTGTTGCGCCGCATTCAGGGCAAACCCGAAGAACTTCAGACGATGCTGAGGGGTGACTTGACGATTATCGAATCGAAATGCCAAGTGATGAAGGATGGCGCGGAAATCGTTCTTACTCCTACCGAATTTAAATTGCTGATTACTTTGGCCGCCAAGCCCGGTATTGTATTCAGTCGGCTTCAACTGATGAAAAAGATCATGGAAGACGATTTCATCAACTACGAGCGCACGATCGACTCCCACATCAGCAACTTGCGGAAAAAGATCGAGAACGACCCGGCGAGCCCGAAGTATATCCAAACCGTGTTCGGATTCGGTTATCGATTCGGTGACAAGTTATGAACGTACGGTGGTGCATCGGGGATAAATTGTATGGCGCGATGGCGGTTTTGGTGCTTTTTGTCACGCTCGGTTACTACGGGGCGACCCAAGGATATTTAAAGAACCGTTTTGATGATTATTTCAAGGCAAAAACGACGAAGTTGTTTGAAAGCTACTACAAGGAACATAACAATTCGTGGGCAGGCATAGAGGAATTGAAAATTTCAAACGAATGGGAGCAGCGAAATCCGGATCAACGCGAGATCGCTTTATTGTCTCCTGAAGGCAGCATCCTGTTTTATAAAGGGTCAGGCGATCCCGGGTCGTTGGTACGGAAGGGGAACCTGAATACAGTCGCGGTAAACGGAACGACGGTCGGCATGATCTATGCCGATAGGTGGGAATCGCCCGAAGATGATGTATTAAAAAAGTATATTCTGGACTCGATGCGTACCTCGAGCTTCAGAGTACCGATCGTAACCGGGATCGTCGCACTGCTTCTTGGCGTGTGGTTAACGAGGAAATTAACGAAACCCCTGAACCGTCTTATACCGGCCATACAAAAAATAGCAGCCGGAGAGCTTCACATTCGCATTCCCGTGACAACACGCGACGAATTCGGGAAAGTCACCGAAGCGCTCAATCATATGTCTCAGCAGTTATTACGCGCAGAAGAAGTAAGGAAAAATTTGACAGCCGATGTGGCTCATGAGTTAAGGACGCCGCTTTCCATTATTCAATGTAATATGGAAGTCATACAAGAGGGAGGACGGGACATTCCTCCGGAAACGTTATTGCCCATACAGGATGAAGTTATCCGTTTGTCCAAGCTCGTCGACGATCTCCACCAGTTGACACTGGCCGAAGCAGGCAAACTGCGGCTGGATCGGTCCAAAACCAATCTTGTCCCCCTTTTGGATCGGATCATCGACAGGTTAAAGCCGGAGGCGGAAGAACGGCATATCGCCATTGTTCGTACGTATCCGGCACAAAAATTGGATGTGTTCGTCGATTCCAACAGGATTACGCAAGTATTCTATAATTTGTTGATCAATGCCATGAGGTACACCTCGTCCGGTGGAAGGATTTCGCTCCGAATTACGGAAAGCTTCCATGATGGAGCGCGGCTTGCCTCCGTCTCGATTGCGGACACCGGAGTCGGTATCCCGGCAGACCAACTCCCCTACCTGTTCGACCGTTTTTATCGCGTTGAAGAATCGCGCTCCCGCCATACGGGCGGCATGGGTCTGGGGCTTGCCATTGCAAAAGAATTTGTCGAGGCGCATCGGGGCTTCATTTCGGTACAAAGCGAGGTCGGCCGCGGGACCGAGTTTACGGTGCATCTGCCTTGTGCATAGCGAATCATGATCCAATTCGCCAAGGCGATTCATCGGGTAATGGATTTGCGTAAGTGTGAGAACCCAAAGGACCGCCGTAATAAATCGGCGGTCCTCTTTGCAGACACTGGCAAAGCCGGTTGTCGGTGACTCCGGATATATTTCCTCGACGGTTCGGTATTCGACGTTTATGGAGAATTGGTACAGCTCGTCTAACCCAGTTGATTCATCCACCTGCAGCTATTCCGCGACCGTAACCTTGGCGAAAAACTCTCTGTTATTCCCAACAACCGTCCGATTCCCAATGATTTCAAAGGTATCTTCCAATTGGACATCTTTTGAGGATGAACCGATCATGAGAGACATTATCCCCGGCTCAACGATCCATTCCATCTTGCGATCCAAGAAAGATAGCTGGCTTATTGATATTTGGAACTTGACACGTTTCTCTTCTCCGGGCTGAAGATGTATTCGCCGAAATCCGACCAGATCTTTGACAGGTCGTGCGACAGACGCAAGTAAATCAGCCACATACAGCTGGACCACTTCATCCCCGGCTCTGGAGCCGGAATTTGCAACCTTACACGAAACCGTCAAAACCTGTTCCGGACTTACCTTTGTACTCGACAATTCCAACTCCGAGTAGGAAAATTGCGTATAAGACAGTCCATGACCGAAAGGATAAAGCGGGTCCAAAGATTCGTTGACATATCCTTCCTTGGTGACAAACATATCCACTCCCCGCCCTTCGTAACCGCTCCCGTTGCGGTGAGCATAGTAGACCGGTACTTGTCCCGCGCTTCTGGCGACGGTGACTGAATAAACTAAAAAGTCGCTTGCAAAAAAAGAAAAATCCAAGATTTCCTTGGATTTCGTTTTATAAAAGGTTCCGGGAAATTGCGATAGCCAATCCATATACGGCGGCGGCTGCTCCAAATAATATCAAGTCGGAATGAGTGGAATAAAGCATCGCCCCTACAATCGGTCCAACAGCCACTCCTGCATTCCGGCACAAGTTATACAGCGAGACCGCAACGGCCCGTTCCTCGTCAAACAACTCCGTCAGCATCGTAAGCGGCGGCGGAAAAGATATGCCGTATGTAGCGCCAAACCAACAAAAGAGCACAATAGCCAGCGGCATGGAAATCCAAATAAAAAGACCGAAGAATACAAGCGACATTGCGTTCAGCCAGCATCCCAGAATAAAGCTTCTCTCTGTGCCCCATGCAAGCTGAAGCCTCTCGCCGACTTTCAGGCTGAGAATAAAACATAACGACATGAATAAAAATGAAGCCCCGGTTATTTCGGGAGAAGCATTAAAATAATGCTGGAGAATGTTAGGTATAAACACTAGCACAATGGTCGATGCAAATGCCTGAACAAATCCGATCAGCATGATTGCCCGACTTTTACGATGGACCCAAAATATTGTGAATGAGCGGATCGAAAATTTTGCCGTGGCTGACTCCAGGGGTGGTTTACTCTCCCCTAACCAAAGTGCGTTCGCCATCAAAATAATAATGCCTGCTATAGCAAGAAATAGAAAAACTCCAAAAACACCGAACTTCCCGCCAACGATTCCGCCAATCAAGGGACCTATCGCAGGGGTTAAGGCCATAATAACCTGATAAGTTCCCATGGCCTTAGTCCGTTCTTGACCTTCAAATAAATCCCCGATGACGGCTGCCGCAACTACCGGAACCGCTGCGGCTCCCATCCCCTGCACCACCCTGGCTATCAACAAGACAAGGATGGATTTCGCAAAAGCAGCCCCGAAAGAGCCAAGGACAAACAGGAATACACCTATAAGCAGTGCCCGCCTCCTGCCTTTGCGATCGGCCATGGAACCGAACACGACCTGCATAATCGCCATCGAAACGGTAAACATAGTTACCGTAAAATTAACCCAGTATAAGGTTGTTTTGAACTCAGCCTGAACCAAAGGCAGTATGGGATTATAGAAAAATTGGGCGAAGCCGTTTACTAACGAGGTAATTCCGAGCAAAAATAAAATAAACCTCTTATTCGTTTTTGTATCGACGGACTTCAAGCCGGATGTCCCCACATTGATCATCTTGGTCCCCTCTCATGCAAAAGCAAAAGCGAGCAACGTCGTCAGGCTCGTCGTATTGGAGCAGGTTTTGCCTCCGCAGGGAGCAAGGAGACATAAACCTCCCCTTCCAACTGTTGTTTATGTTCTGCCTTGGCCTTTTCGATCAACTCCGGATTTTGCATCATTTCTATGGCGGAAGCGGCCATAACCTTACCGGCCAGCAGCAAACCTTTATGGGCGACACTGGATTTCCCTTGCGCGACCATTTGCCAGCTGTGCACGGGAGTTCCATACGCACATGTGGTCACATAAATTTGGCCGGTAGGAACCATCCAACTCACATCCCCGACATCTGTAGAAGCATGGAGAAAATCCGGTTCGACCGAATAAGGGTTGATCTTGTCTGACAGTACTTTCCCATTGCCCGCGTGTACCCTTTTCATTTCCTCACTCGAGTATGTCGCCTGAATCGCTCTGGCGAAATCCAATTCTTCCGGGGTATAGGTTTCGGCACCTACTTTAGTAAATTGCTCATGCATTAATGAGCTCAAGGTAATATTGGGAATGAGGTCGGCGGAGGCCGAATCAAATTGCATTTCCATTTGCGTTCCGCTCATTAATGCCGCTCCGCGGGCAATATCGCACACCCTGTCAAGAATGTCGCGAACCTGCTGCACCTTGGGAGCGCGGATTTTGTAAAGCACTTCCGCCTCCGCTTGAACCACATTCGGAGAGAAACCTCCGGCATTGGTAATCGCGTAATGAAGCCTGGCATCCGGAATGATATGCTCTCGAAGATAATTCGCTCCGACATTCATTAATTCCACTGCATCTAAAGCGCTTCGGCCTAAATGTGGACTGAAAGAAGCATGAGTACTCGTACCCTTAAACTTGAAATAAACTTGGCACGTAGCCAGCATCCTGGCATGATAGGCCAGGTTTTCATCCCATGGATGCCAGGTTAAAGCAGCATCCACATCATCGAACAGACCGGCTTTGACCATATGCGCTTTTCCGCTGCCGCCTTCTTCAGCCGGGCAGCCATAAAAGCGGATAGTGCCGCTCAAATGATTTTGTTCCATGTAGTGACGAATCGCTATTGCTGCGGCAAGAGATCCGGTTCCAAGGACATTATGGCCGCAGCCATGCCCATTACCGCCCTCAACGAGCGCTTCTTTCGCACTCACTCCCGCTTTCTGGCTTAGTCCCGATAAGGCATCAAATTCTCCCAATATGCCAATAATGGGCTTTCCGCTGCCGTAGCTTCCTACAAAGGCCGTTGCGATGCCTCCGGCACATTTTGCAACTTGAAATCCCTCTTCCTCAAGTGCAGCGGCAAGCAGGGCGGAAGACTGATACTCCTCATACCGGGTTTCGCAGTATCCCCAAATTTTATCGTTAATGTCAATGAGACGGTTCTTTCTTTGTTCGATGATGTCAGATAAACTTTGCAGAGAAATCACGTCGTTCCCCCCTTGCAGCGGTTAATCGTTCAAGAGCTTCGTTAAGTTGCGGTAACTCATTGCGATGCTGTCGAGCTCATTTCTGCTCGAATGGTCCTGTTCTACGATGATGTATTTGGCGGCCCCGATATTTGTGGCTTCTTTAATAATGGCCGGGATGTCGATCGTCCCTTCTCCCACTTCCGTAAAATATTCCACCTTGGAAAACTCACGGAATTTGTCGACGTTGATTTCACAGTGATGACCGATGGTCTCGAATATATTGGCGGGATTCGCCGCTGCGGTTAAATCCTTCTGATGGATGAGATCGCATCGATCGCCCAGTTTGCGAAGGTATGCGACCGGGTCCACCCCGCCCCTAATCGTCCAATACGTATCCAGCTCGATTTTCACGAAATCTTTGTCCGTATGTTCCAGAATGAGATCCATCACGGTTTGTCCGTCGAATTCCTGAAATTCCATAAAATGATTGTGATAATAAAAGTCCATCCCCCGCTTGCGGCATTTTTCGCCGATCACATTCAGGTTCTTGCTGAAGGCCAAAACGTCATCTTTGTTTTTCCAAAAACCGATACCGCACACTAGAGAGTTGTTGCCGATGGCCTGATGGTAATCGATCGTACCATCGATAATGTCCAGGCTTATCGGATGAATATGAGCGGATATCGCTTTCAGCCCCAGCCGGTCCAACCCTTGCCTCAGCGTATCGGCATCGATATGAAAACCTACGCCATAATCCGTGCCGGCCGTATGGTTCGCAAACTCAATATGTTTATACCCGATTTCGGCCACTTTCTCGAGCGTTCCCCAGAAATCTTTGGCCAATTCCTTTCGAATCGAAAACACTTGCAGTCCGATAGATAAGCTCATTTTGATTTCTCCCTTAGATTGTATACCCGTTCGCCATTCCGTTTTTGAGCAAATTCATGTTCAAAGGCGCCGGTTTCGAGCAGGTGCTCTTTATCTCGTAATGCTTTCCTTCGTTTGCGGCGAAATGGAAACCATGCATGATTTCCAGTACATGATAGGCCAGCTCTCCATTTGCACGATGCCCGCCCCCATGAAGAATTGCGTTTGCCATGTCCATAACGCCGAGGCCCCGGCTGTTCGTCGTAAAGCCGTGGGTTAACGGCACCTCGATGAATTCGGTATAATCCTGTCTCTTGATATAGATCGGACCGCCAAAGTGGTTCGGATCAGGGACAATAAGCGATCCCGTCGTACCATGAATTTCAATGTGCGGAACGCGCGTCCCCCAAACATCGAAGCTGGTGACGATCGTCCCTACGGCTCCATTTTCAAATTCCAATATACCGGCGATATGAGTCGGGGTTTCCACCGGAAACCTCCTGCCGTAATTCGTTTCATTGCGCACCATACGTTCTTTAAACGTCGTTCGGGCTGCGCCGGTAACGCGGCATACAGGTCCAATCAGGTTGATTAAAGCGGTAAGATAATAAGGGCCCATGTCAAACATCGGACCGGCTCCTTTTTGATACAGAAAATCCGGATTCGGATGAAATTTCTCCGGGCCGTGGTACATCATAAACGCGGTTGCCGCGATGGGCTCACCAATCCAGCCGTCATCGATCAGTTTGCGGCAGGTTTGGATGCCGCCGCCCAAGAACGTATCGGGAGCGGCGCCGACGAGCAGATTTTTTTCCTTCGCTAGCGAGAGGATGCGGCGTCCGTCTTCGAGCTCGACGGCCAGCGGTTTTTCCCCATAGGTATGTTTTCCCGCCTCCAGAGCACGCAAATGAATGTCGGCATGCGAAGCCGGAATCGTCAAGTTAATAATGAGCTGAATGTCCGGATCGGCCAGAAGCTGTTCCACCGTACAGGCTTTTGGAATTTGAAACTGCTCCGCGCACGCCTGTGCCCTCTCCAGATTCAAGTCGGCACAAGCGGCGATTTCGAAATTGGCAAAGGTTTGCCCGGCTTGAAAATAAATCGAGCTAATATTTCCGCAGCCGATAACGCCTACTTTCACTTTACTCATAACTCCACCGCTTTCCCGGTCTCGGCCGATAAATAAACGGCCTCCAAGATTTGGGTGACCACATAGGCCTGTTCTGCAGTGACGAGCGGCTCCGTATCCTGGAGAATGGATTCCAGCCATTGCTTCGCCTCCAATACTCCGGGATTGTCATCCGCGCCGCTGAAATAAGCGACACTCGAGAGCGAATTCGGCTTCATCTCCATCAATTTGCCGTACTTGGCCGTATTGAAGACGAGCTCCGTTTTCCGGTCCGGTCCCAACTTCATTTCGGCCCCGCCTGTGACGCCGAACAATGAAGTTTTGGCTTCTTTCGCATCCGTCGTGTTCAGAGCCCAGGAGCATTCCAGGAAAATGGTGGCACCGTCCTCCATTTTGATAAAGGCGAACGCGGAATCCTCGACATCGAAGGTTGCCGGGTCCCAAGGCCCGAATAAATTGCCTTCCATGTTGTCTTTCAGCTTATAATAGACGGAACCTGTGACCGATTTCGGCTTATAATTGTCCATACACCAAAGCGTCAAATCCAAAGCATGGGTGCCGATATCGATGAGTGCTCCGCCGCCCTGCAGCTTTTTATCCGTAAAAACGCCCCAGGTGGGCACTGCCTTTCTGCGAACGGCATGGGCTTTGGCCATATAGATTTCACCCATATCGCCGGAGATGCAGGCACGCTTCAGCACCTGCGACTCTTCCTTAAACCGGTTTTGATAACCGATCGTCAGTCTTTTGCCGCTCTTCTTCGCTGCATCCAGCATTCTTTTCGCTTCCATCGAGTTAATCGCCATCGGCTTTTCGCACATGACATGCTTGCCTGCTTCCAATGCATCTACTGTAATTTGGGAATGATACAGATTGGGGGTCAGAACATGAACCACATCGATAGAGCCGTCCTTCAAGAGCTCCTTATAATCCTCGAAGACCTTGGCATCCGCATCGCCGAAATCAGCTGCCGCTTTGCTTGCTCTTTCCGCCACCACATCGCAAAAAGCGACCATCCTGCCCAAATGACCCAGCTTCGCGAGCGAAGGCATATGTTTTTGATTGGCAATGGCTCCGCAGCCGATAATTCCGATATTCAGCTTTTTGTTCATGTAGATCAACTTCCTTCTTAGTGTATTTGGATCAGCCTTTGACAGCGCCGATGGTCATGCCTTTGATGAAGTATTTCTGAAAGAACGGATACGTGATCAGGATCGGGACAACCGCTATGACCGCGATCGCCATGCGGAACGTCTCGCTCGGAAGCTGAGCGATCGCCGTACCCGCTTGCGCGCTTGCTTCGCTGTTGCTGGCTAAAAATTGGATATCGCTCATAATCCGATTGAGCACGTTCTGCAGACTGAACAATTTGGGGTCGGTGACATAAATTAAACCGTTGTTCCAATCGTTCCAGTACGCAAGCCCTTGAAACAAACCGACAGTGGCCAAAATCGGAAGCGACAGCGGCATGACAATTTTGTAATACATCTTAAACTCGCTCGCGCCGTCCATACTTGCCGCTTCAAGTACCGGAACGGGGACGGTGGTCATGAAGAAGGTACGCATAAGGAGCACGTTAAATCCGTTCATTAACAGTCCCGGAACGATCAGCGCCCAAATCGTATTTTTGATATGGAACACCTGGGTGTAAATCAAGTAAGTCGGAACGAGTCCGCCATTAAACAACAAGGTGAAAAACAGCAGGAAGGCGAAGAACATACCGCCTGGCAAGTCGCGTCGCGATAACGGATACGCCAGCATCGACGTGATCAGGAGGCTTGCCGTCGTTCCCACTAACGTAACGAGAACCGTAATCCCGTAAGCGTTGAAAATAAGCGACGATTGCTGCCACAAATATTCGTAAGCGGCAAAGCTGAACTGCTTCGGAAAGAAGGAATACCCATTTTGGAAGATGGTCTTTTCTTCGGTGATCGAAGACATCGCCAAAAGGATAAACGGAAGCAAGCAGGTAACAGAAAACAACCCCATAACGATATGCGCAGCCCACTGCCAAACCTGATTTTCCTTATTCATGATGTTCACCCCTAGAACAACGCGTTTTCTTTATTGACTTTTCGGATCACATAGTTGGACACGATAACAAGCACGAAGCCCACGAGCGATTGATAGAAGCCTGCCGCGGATGACATTCCGATATCGCCTAGCTGCAAAAGTCCGCGGAACACATACGTATCGACGACGTTCGTGGTGCTGAAGAGAGCACCCGCGTTCATCGGAACTTGGTAGAAAAGGCCGAAGTCGGAGTAGAAGATTCGTCCGATCGCCAAAAGTGTCAATATGATAATGACTGGGGTGATCAAAGGTATCGTGATCATGCGAATTTGCTGCCATTTGGAAGCTCCGTCCAGCGTCGCCGCCTCATAATACTCCGGATCGATGCCGACGATGGCCGCCAAGTAAACGATACATGCGTACCCGGCTCCCTTCCAGGTATGGACTACCGTAAGAATGAACGGCCAATATTTCGGCTCGTTGTACCAAGAGATGGGCTCGATGCCCAAGGCAGGCAAAATCGTTTTGTTCAAAAATCCGCTCTCGATGCTAAGCAGGGAATACACAAGATAGCTGACCAATACCATGGAAATCAAAAAAGGCAATATGATGATGCTTTGATACAGACGGGAGGCTAATCTGCTCTTAATTTCGTTAAGAAGAATCGCAAAACTTATTGCAACGACGAGACCGATCACGATGAAAGCCGCGTTGTACAGAAGCGTATTGCGGGTAATGACATAAGCTTCCGTCGATTGGAACAAAAACTTGAAGTTTTGAAGACCGACCCAATCGCTCGCCCAAATCCCTTTGACGAAATTAATGTCCTTAAAGGCGATGAACAAACCGAACATAGGCAAATAATTATTAATGATCATGTAGACAATTCCCGGGAGCATCATCAGATAGAGCGGACTGTACTTCCAAATTCTCTTCCTGATTAAACTGAGTGCGTGTCCTGGCATTCCGTACGTTCCCCTTCCCTTAAGGATGAATGTTTTCTTGCTGTAAACTCATCATAGTTTAAAACCCGCCACACTCACTACCGTTCCGACGACTTCCGGTTAGCACTTTGCCGACTATCCTTTCGCACCGGTCTACAAATAAAAATGCCCCGATCCTAGATAAATGGACCGGGGCAAAAGAACCTGCATCGAAACGTTTATTTTTTGTTTTTGGCCCATTCGTCGAGCTGTTTTTGTTTCTCCGCGATGACTTTATCGACTCCGGCGGATTTCAGTTTGGAAATAAATTGCGGTAGAATCGTATCCGGATCGACACTGCCGGTTTCAAGCGGCAGCTTGTACTCCGCGACGACGTTGCTCACCGCGGCAAACTCCGATTTCACCCGCTCGGCATCGAACTGAAAGCCGAGCGCTTTGGATTTCAGCGCAGACTTGTTGAATTGTTCCGTTTTCTCCCAAATTTTCGGGTCATCACCCTTAAATACATAGGAAAGAAATTGATTTCCAAACATGAATCCCTGATTCACGTTATAGCCTGATGATTGAGCGTCAACACCTTGAGGGTAGTCAATGACATTATCCGATTTGACGTAGTGTTTTCCTTCGATACCCCAATCGATCAGGTTGACGATATCTTTGTCGGAATACATCAGGTTCAGGAATTCCATCGCTTTTTCCGGTGTCTTGGAGTTGGCCGGAATCCCCCACATTTGGCTCGTGACGTTTTTGGTTGCCGTTGTCGGCTGAATAAAGGTGGCGGAAACCATCTCCATACCGCTGCCCCTCGTTTCCTGCTGCTCAAATCCGGGTTTCAACTGGGCAAAGTAGGCAAAGCCGCGATTCGACTTGATCAAATCGTACTGGGATGTTTTGTTCGTGGCCGCATCTTTCAGAATCAGGCCTGAAGTATACCAGCCTCTTAATTTTTTTAGAAGCTCCTTATATTCCTGCGTCTCGTATAAATCCACTACCTTCAAATTATTATCGAAGTTCGGCAGCACGCCGATCGTATCGCCCAGCTGATCATACGTGCGATAGAAATCGAGAAATGACGAGCCTACAGTCGAAGGCACCAGCGGCGCCATATTCGGCTCTTTATCCTTGATCGTTTTGAGCACCGGTTCCAAATCGTCCAATGTACGTATTTTATTGACATCGATCTGGTACTTATCGACGAGATCTTTCCGCATCACAATTCCATAACTGCCGGCAAAGTCGCGTATCGTCGGGACCGCATAGATGGATCCTCCAATTTTGGAAGCATCCAGATATGCCGGGTCCATCGCTTTTTTAATCCCTTGACCCTGCTGCTCGATCAGTTTGTCGAGCGCAACGATTTGCCCTTTCGCTACATATCCGCTGTATCTGCTACCGTATACGAGCATTAAATCCAATTTTTCATTGCTGCTCAGCATCAAGTTAACCTGTTGATGCCAGTTCCCGAAGCTGATCGGCGTCAATTTCACGGTCGCATTGATTTTCTGCTGCGCGATTTTATTAATGGCCTCCTGTACCAAGGGCAAATCTTTAGGTACCGGGCCGAAAATCGGATAAGCTACGGTCAGCTCCGTCGGTTTTTCGGCCGGTTTTGCAGAAGTTTTATCCCCCGCCGCCGGTGCCCCGCTCCCGTTACTGCCGCCGCAAGCGGATAACAACAGCATGGATCCGATAACAAGCGCGCTTGCCGACGTGAATCTCTTTTTCATGGCAATCCCCCACTTCATTTTGGTGGCCCCCGCATGAAACCGCATTCTACTCAACGGGAATCATCGGCGGAACTACATTCAGTTTACTTACACTGCGGTATAACCACTGCTCCGCTCACGACTTTTCAATATGCATTTGCCGACTACCTTTCACTTGCGATCTTGCTGATGCAGTTGGCGGTATTCATTGGGATTCAAATCGGTATGCTTCTTGAACATCCGGGAAAAATGCGAGAAATTGGCGTACCCGATATGCGAAGCGACGGCGCCGATCGGCATATCGGTCTTCGCGAGCAGCTCCTGCGCAAGCTTGAGACGCTCTTGAAACAGATAGTCCGAGACGGCCATCCCGGTTTCCTTCTTGAATATGCGGGTCAAATAGTCCGGATTCAAAAATACATGATTGGCAATGTCTTCCCGGGTCAAATCTTCCGCTATATGTTTTTTCATGTAGCTGATAGCCCTTTCGACAACACTACCGGACTGTTCAACCGTTCTTATATACTCCATCGCTTTGTTTACCGCGTGTTTCATCCAGGCGATCAGATCGGTGACGGAACGGATCGCGTTTGCGGCATAACCCAGCGAGACGTTATCGCTAAACAATTGATGTGCTCGTATTCCTTTCATCTGAAGAACATAATAAATCATTTGCTGATAATCCTGATAAAATTGGCGCAGCAGCCTCGCATCCAATATATTGAGCTGCATCAGCCGCTCCAAATAACCGGACGATTCCTCCAAAACTTTGTTGTCCCTTCCCTCCTGAAGCATGACAGCCCATAATCCCATGTCGGGAAGCTGTTCCGTGGAAGGTTGTAATGGAAAATCCGAAATCTGGAAAACCTTATTATTGTAAGCCACATTATTTCTCTCCGACTCATGCAGACGGGTTACCACCGCAAACATTTCGTGTCCATGTACGTTTTCTCCGATATAACAGGATAGGTCGCAATAAAAATATTGTCTGCACGCGTCAATATAACGTTCGCACGTTTGCTTTAGCGACGATTCAAAGTTGGCTAAGCTGTTGGAAGGTATGATGGCAAGCAATCTGCCGTTGTCCAGCGTGATCACTTGACCGTTTCGGCTGTTCCCCAGCAAAATTTCCTCAGCGGAATTTTTCAGCGCGAATTCCAATGTCCTCTCATCTTGCAAAGTCACAGGTTTATGCCATCTTTGAATACTGATAAGCACCGGCACAAATGTCATTTGTTCGGCAAAAGGGATGTTGCGGTCGGCAGCGGCACGACGAACCTCCTCCGCTCTGGGAGGTATCGCTTGTTGGATGATATCCAGCCAAAACCGCTCGATCAGCACCGGTTGATGCTGAAACCAAAAGCGGCCGTATTGGCTGTATTGAGCCAGTTCCGTATCCTTGTTGATTTTTTCGATTGCTTTAAGAATCACTTTCTCCAGCTCGCCGAACGGGATCGGCTTCAGAATGTAATCCAGGCTTCCGAGCTGCAGCGCTTGCTTGGCAAATTTGAAATCGGCATGACACGTCAAAAAAATCGTTTCCGTCTGCGGATACCGCTCCCTTACCCATTCCGCCAGCTCCAGCCCTGTAGCCTGCGGCATTTCGATATCGCACAGCATGATATCGACTCGCTGATGTTCAAATATCGCTTTCGCCTGATTGACTGTAATAGCCGTGCATACAGAGGTGATACCCAGCTTCTGCCAATCGATTCCCGATCGGATTCCTTCAACGGCATGAATTTCGTCATCCACAATCAATATTTGAAGCATCGGTATCCTTCCCCTCTCCTACCTATCGCTCCGGTTGATACGGAAGCTTGATTTCGACAACTGCGCCGCGTGGGTAACCGTTATAGCAGGAAATAGCCGCTTTCCCGTCATAAAGGAGCTGCAACCTCCGGCGAACATTCCAGATTCCGATATGCTCATCTTGCTGATCAATCACGCGATTCCCGGATTGGATCTCCGTCAATACTTCCTCGGAAAAGCCTTTGCCCGTATCGCGGATCACGATTTCGATGCATGGCTCAAGGCCCTTTTCGTTCAAATCGATATCAACGGAAATGCGTACAGGCTCCTCCAGCGTAACAGCGTGCTTGATCGAATTTTCCAGGAACGTTTGGATCAGCAGCGGCGGTATCGGGACATTTTCCAGGAAGTCCGGTGCGTCGATGTTACAGGTCAAGCTGCCCGGGAACCGGAGCTCCTGAATTCGGACATAGTTGCGAACATGCTGCAGCTCATCATGCAAAGAGACGAACGTCAAATTGCTGCGAAACATGAAACGAAAATATCGGACCAGACACAAGGTCATCTCTTGAATCAATTCATAGTTTTTCACTTGCGCCAAATTAAACAAGATATTCAAAGAATTCATAAAGAAATGAGGATTGATCTGCAGCTGCAAATGCTGAAGCTCCGCCTTTTGCTTGCTCAGCTGCTCTTCGTAAACGTTGATCTTGAGCTGTTCGATTTGCGCCATCATTTTATTAAAGGTTTGATTGACCAATTGAAATTCATCGGAGGCCGGGTAAGATTCGATCCGGACATTGACATTCCCGTCATTGATTCTTCTCATGACAGCAATCAAACGTTGAAGCGGAACGAGCACAATTTTATGAAGAAATAAAAAACTGATAGGCAGCAGTCCGATAGAAGCGAACGATATCGTCTCAATGACCCGGGATATCATCGGCAGGTTTTGCAAAATTTGCCGGTCCGGAATGACGGCGGCCAGACTGAAATTACCTTCCTGAGAAGGTTCCCCGACAATGAGCAAATTATTCTTGCTTCCTGACATGTAATATTGCCCGAATCCCTTCGTGAAATCGACCGTTTCATCCGGCAGCGGCTTGGTGCTGACCATAGGTATTCCCTGATCGGTTACGAACAGCGAGCTCCCCTCACTGCCGAGATCGATCAAGTTGAGCGGTACGAGCAGCGTCTTCGCGTTTACCCACGCCCCGACATATAAAGTCCCTGATTTGACGATGCGCAGCATGTAGTAGTCTTGTCCAATTGACTGCACAAACCAGCTGTTATTGCCTGCATCCGCATGATCGGGATTTCCGCTTAAATAACGCTGTATATACTGCTCCACTTGATCGCGTTCCGCAAATGTGACGGCGGATTTGAAAACGTCCAATAAATCCCGCCTGGACTCAGAGTATACAAAAAAAGCATCGACTGATTTATAAAGAACAATATCTCTCCCTAACGTATTCGAAACGCGATGTTTGGCGAGCACATACTCGTCATCCGATTTAGGGTTGTCCATGGAGGCGATATCGAAATTGGAATTGACCAAACTGAGCAAATTACGGTCCGCATCCTGAAGCTGGGTATCGATCTGCCCCATGTACAAAGACACCATATTTTTGCTGGACAGCGCCACTTGGTTGTGAACGACGCCTATGCTGTAATAATTGCTGTAAATCAGCAGCGTGATTAACGGAACGGTAACGGCCAATAAACCGACCACCAGCTTGAAACGGATGGAATTCCATGAAATTCGCGGGATTGTTCCCCCCATCGTCTGTCCCCCTTGGATAAAAGAAAAGAACTGCCGTGAGCGTACTTGGGCAGTCCCTATTATTCTTAACATGATGATAACATAAACCACATCAAATTTTGTAGTATGTTATCATTGTTTACACGTCATTTGATTGTGCATTTTACGACTTTCGTTTGTGCGTTTTACGACTTTTTATTGAAACGATGCGTTGTAACGAGTAGTTTTACTGGCGAGCACGATGCTTACATCCGACTCAACCGTAATGGAGCTGCAGGTTAACATTATTGTCTATTTTTCAAAAATTCAGAAAAGCTTTCGGAAGCACACATCCCGTTCGTTGCGGGGTTTAAGGAATTGCACTTCCATACAAAAACCAGCCAAACAAATATATGCTTGACTGGTTTTGGCTTATTTCACGATATAAATGATTACATTGAGTTTGCTCCCGACTCCAATTGCTGCACCTGGATCAAGTATGCCGTGACCTTTCTGTCATCATCGAGCGGATACTCGAAATTCAATAGTTCCGCAACCTCTTTCGCCGTGCTGCGAAATAAATCCATTGCGACAAACAAGGCATTCCACACACCTTCATATGTCCCCTCCGGATAGGTCGACAGCAATGCCAGCCAGGTTTGCTTTGGCAGGTGCTTTTCTAAATATTTTCCATTTTTCCCGGTGCTCAGCGAGAAATTAGTGTCAATGCCAACCTTCCACTCGAGCATTTTGATCAGCATCGGTCTTACAACCATATTCAAGTGGTCCATCGCGTAAGTAATTTCTTGTCTCCACAAGCCTTTGGCCACATAGGTTGAAACCCACCAAAACTCGTTGCAGCAATCCGCAAAAAAAGCGGATGACGGACGTTTCACCCAATAATCTTGATCGGTTGGCGCCGGGAGATTCGGCAGAATTTGATCTTTATCCATCAGCACAATAGAAAGTTTGTCGCCGCCATTCCAGTTCTCTTTTTTCGCGATCGGACAAAGGGTAAGATCTATACGGTTGCCATCGGAAAACAACATCAGATAAGAGAATCTGCCATCCGACTCGGGCGGGAACAAATCCATGTCTTCCGGCGTTTGCATGATGATCCGGCTTCCGAAGCAGTCCACCCAATTTTTGTCCGCGATAAAAGAATTCATATCCGTGACGATAAACACAATATCATAATCCTGAAACATATCTTTCGGAACGTTCGGATTCGTTCGGGATCCGTTCATTCCAACTGCCCGGACCCGCTCGTCATTTCTTGCATAGTCCAAGATCAAATCCATCATTTCTTGTTCGCTTCTCATCTTGGTTCCAACCTCCAATATTTTTATTTCCTGATACTAATAAAGGAAGGTGGTCCGCGATTTCGAATACAACAAAACTCTCTTCTGAATAATCGTTATAATTTATCCAACAAGGTCTTCATCAATTGTTAACCTCCTTCCCTCTAACTAATATGTTGTATTTTACCATAATAAAGCTAATGATTCAGCCTTCAGACGACCAAGTTGTTATAAGCCATATGTTACCCCCCTTTTGTCTTGAAAGGCCGTGTGGTAGTTGATCCAGGTTTGCGAGGTTTGCGGTTGACCATAATAATACTAACCACGATAAAAAATAACCCCAGCAGTAAATAGAAAGTAAACGATTCATTCAAAAACAAAATGCCGGTCAAAACGGAGACAAGCGGCACAAGGAATGTATAAGACGTCACGACGCTGGCTTCTCCGGAATTCACAAGCGTAAAATACAGAAACCATGAACCGGATACCCCCAGAACACTGCTGAACAACATCCCCTCCAGATAGGCTGCATTCCAGTCAATAGCGCTCCATTGCTCCCATAAGGAGCCTGCGGCGGTTAAAACGGTCCCGCCAATCATGCACTGCAATGCGGCAAGCCACATGAAATTAACATGAGAGCTGACTTTTTTGGCGAACACGGTTCCGAGCGCCCAACTGACGGACGTACATAACCCAATGACAATTCCAATACCGGAAACCGGACCGGACGCCCCTTTCACGCTAACAACGGCTACGCCGAAAAATCCGAAGAGGAGGCCGATCACTTTATACGATGACATGCGTTCGCCAAGCCAAATCCAAGCGAATAGGGAGATAAGAACAGGCTGCAAATAGACGAGCACGGAAAATAACCCTGAGGGCATAAATTTCAACCCCAAGGTCTGCAGCCCGAAAAATAATACCACGTTAAGCAGCGCGGAAATCGTATAGATTTTCCAGTTCCGTTTCCATTGCAGTTGCTGCCGTTTCCCCAGCATGAATAATACGAGCAGAAGACCGCCCGCCAATGTACGCATCCCTGCAAACAGCATTGGCGGAGTATGGCTCAAGGTCATTTTATTAATTGGAAATGATAAACCCCACAATAAAACGAGCGCGATAACGAGCATCGTTTTTTGGAAGGTTGAAAGCTTCACCATGTAAGTATCTCCTCTTGGTTGTAACAACCGCTGGAAATCCGGTACCGGATTTCTACGTTCGCCGGATAGGGGCCGGCATCGCTTCCGGAGGAATCATGGACTGATACGCTTCCCCGCCTAGCCGTTCCTTATGTTCCGCTTTCGCTTGCTCTATGATCGAAGGATTCAACATGGCCTCTATCGCCGAGGACGCCAAAACTTTACCGGCAAGCAGCATCCCTTTGTGGGCAATGGACGATTTCCCCTGCGTAACCATTTGCCAGCTATGCGGAGGGGTGCCGTAAGCGCAAGTCGTCACATAAACCTGTCCTGTCGGAACGATCCAACTTACATCGCCGACATCCGTCGATCCGGCAAGGAAGCCCGGCTCCGGAGAGTACGGATTTACCTGCTCGGACAGTACTTTTCCGTTACTTTTATGAACGGCTTTCATTTCCGCTTCCGAGAAGCTGGCCTGAATCTCTTTGGCAAAGTTTAATTCCTCTTCCGTGTAAGATTCGCCGCCGATTTGCACAAACTGCTTGTGCATCATCGCCCCTAACGTAATATTCGGAATCAAGTCCGCCGAAGCCGCATCGAATTGCGTCTCCAGTTTTGTCCCTGTCATCAAGGCGGCTCCTCGGGCAACATCGTAGACTCTATCCAAAATCTCCCGCACCTGATCCATCCTGGGAGCGCGAATCTTATACAATACTTCCGCCTCCGCCTGAACGACGTTCGGTGCGAATCCGCCCGCATTCGTAATGGCATAATGGAGTCTTGCATCCTGAATGATATGCTCCCGCAAGAAGTTGGCCCCCACGTTCATCAGCTCTACGGCGTCCAGCGCGCTGCGGCCCAATTCGGGACTTGCCGCGGCATGAGCACTGATCCCGATAAATTTGAAATAAACCTGGCAAGTGGCCAGCATTCTCGCGTTGTAGGCCAGATTCTCATCCCAAGGATGCCATGTGAACGCAACGTCAACATCGTCGAATAGACCGGCCCGGGCCATGTATGCCTTCCCGCCGCCGCCTTCTTCCGCCGGACAACCGTAATAGCGCACCGTTCCTTCAAGCCCATGATGCTCCATATAATGGCGAATCGCAATCGCCGCGGCAAGCGCCCCCGTCCCCAGCAGATTATGGCCGCATCCGTGTCCGTTGCCTCCTTCCAGAATGGGCTTTTTGAACGTTAGGTTGCTCTGCTGGCTCAAACCGG
Source organism: Paenibacillus hamazuiensis (assembly GCF_023276405.1). Classification (NCBI taxonomy): domain Bacteria; kingdom Bacillati; phylum Bacillota; class Bacilli; order Caryophanales; family Paenibacillaceae; genus Paenibacillus; species Paenibacillus hamazuiensis. Next base: position 8,584,105 of record NZ_JALRMO010000001.1, on the reverse strand, counting down.
ACAAGGCATCAAACTCTCCCAATATCGCAACGACCGGCTTTCCGCTCCCATAACTCCCTACAAGAGCCGTTTCAACCCCTCCGGCGCGACGATCGACACGAAATCCCTCTCCCTCAAGCGTCTTGGCGATAAGCTCGGCGGATTGAAATTCTTCGTAACGGGTTTCGCAAAATCCCCAGATGGTGTCGCTCACCTCAATCAGCTTCTGTCTCTTCCGTTCGATCATATCTGCAATGAATGTTTGATGATTCATAAGGTTCACTTCGCTTCCAATAAAGTTTTCCCCGCTATGCCGGGTTCGGTCATTTGGTAAGGATCCAGAATGAGTTCAAGCTCATCTTCGGTCAGCACATTATGCAGCAAGACGAGCTCGCGGACAGACTTCCCGGTCAATATGGCTTCGCGTGCGATTCGTGCCGACGCTTCATAACCAAGATGAGGATTTAAGGCTGTCATAATGCCTACGCTTTTATCTACATACTCCTTACATCGCTGCTCGTTGGCTTCAATGCCTTCCAAGCAATGCGTACGGAAAACGCGAAACACCTGATTCATCATACTTAACGATTGAAGAAGATTGAACATGAGCACCGGCTCCATTACATTCAGTTCCAACTGCCCCGCCTCCGAAGCCAGGCAAATCGTATGATCGTTGCCGATCACTTGAAATGCAACCTGATTGACGACTTCGCACATTACCGGGTTTACTTTGCCGGGCATAATGGAGGAACCGGGCTGGCGGGCCGGAAGGCTGATTTCGCCCAAGCCTGCCCGCGGCCCGGACGCCATCAACCGCAAATCGCCGGCCACCTTGGACATGTTGATCATGCAAACCTTAAGGGCGGCGGATACTTCCGTATAGACGTCCGTATTTTGCGTTGCGTCCGGAAGATGCCCGGCATTTTTAAGCGGAAAACCGCTTATGTCGGCCAAAACCTCGACAGCTCTTCGAATGTACCGGGGGTCCGCATTCAGCCCGGTGCCTACCGCCGTAGCTCCCAAATTGACCTCATGCAAATGCTCCCGGGTGCGCTGAATTCGAACGATGTCTCTCTCCAGCACCCGGCTGTAAGCTTCGAATTCCTGGCCAAGCCGGATCGGAACGGCATCCTGCAGGTGGGTTCGGCCCATTTTGATTACGTGATCAAATTGCTTGGCCTTTCGCCGGAAGGCTTCGTGCAACTCCTTCATCGTCGCGAGAAGCTTCTCGAGCAAGGACAAAACGGCAATATGGAGCGCCGTCGGGAAGGTATCGTTGGTCGATTGGGACATGTTCACATGCGTATTCGGACTAATCGCGCCATAATCTCCCTTCGTACCACCGATCAGCTCGATCGCGCGATTGGCGATAACCTCGTTCGCATTCATATTAATGGAAGTGCCGGCGCCGCCCTGAATGGGATCTACAATAAATTGATCGTGCCATTTGCCGGATATAATTTCTTCGGCCGCCTGCACAACGGCTTGGCCAATCCGCGGAGTCAGCTGCTTAATCTCCATATTGGCCGTGGCGGCCGCTTTTTTGACCATAGCCATTGCAATGATCAATTCTTTATGAATCGTATACCCTGTAATCGGGAAATTTTCCACAGCCCTTACCGTCTGTATCCCATAGTAAGCATCCGCAGGCACCTCCTTCTCACCAAGAAAATCCTTCTCCAGCCTCATCGATTCGCGCAGCATACCCGCACTCTCCTCTACGTTCGCAGCCCTTGGTTAGTCGGCTATTGCCGGGCTATCCGGGCCCATCTCATTGGCGCTTTTCTTCGTGTTAATCGTCAGACCTGCAATCAGCATCACAATGCAGGAAAAGACCAGGAACATGAAAGCTGCATTGTAGTTGTTGCCCGATGAGCTGATCAAATAACCCATGACGGTCGGTGACAAAATAGAGCCCACTTGCGCCCCGGCATTAATAATGCCTGTTGCCGTGCCTACCGATTCCTTCGCCATATGCTTGAGCGGCATAATAAATACGGTAATGCTGATCGGATTCAAAAATACATTCGATAAAGTCAAATACGTAAACGCCAAGGGTATCGAGGTCGCATTAAACATGAGGTAGATAAATATCGCGGATAAAAACGCACCGCCGATAATAATATATTTCTCTTTGCCCAGCATATATTTATCCAATACCCAGCCGCTTACAAGGAACGAAATAAAACCCAGAATAGCCGGAATGGATGAATAAGCGCCCATCGAGACCATGCTCATGCCCTTAACCTTCACCCAATAAGATGGCAGCCAGCTTTGCAGCCCCCAGAAAACGAAATTGGCGAAAAAATACACAACGAGCAATTTCCACACCAGGGGTGTTTTGAGCAGCATGTTGACCGGGACTTTGTTTGCCCTCCGTTCGTTCTCGCCCTCCTGCTTTTGATCGGACGCCCCGAGCACGAACCAGACCAAAATCGCAAGGAGAACACCCAGCACCGCTAGCGAATAAAACATGATCCTCCAGCCAAAAGACGCCGTTAGCGAAGCGATGACGATCGAGCCGATGGCAATCCCCACGGAGCTTCCCGATTGCACGACCGACTTGGCCCGGGCCCGCTGTTCCTTAGGAAACGTATTGGCAATGGTTACGGAGCTCGCCGTCGGAAAAGAGCCTTCTCCGGCACCCACCATAAACCGGGAAGCGATCATACCGAAAAACGAGTTCGCCCACCCGGTTATTCCGGTAAAAATCGACCATGTAAAAATGGCGCCCGTCAATACTTTTTTGGACCCGAATTTATCGGCCAAATACCCTCCCACCAGCTGCATAACGGCGTAGCTGAGGAAAAAGCTGCTTAAGATGAGACCCGCTTTGTCCGGCGTCAAATTAAGCTCCTTCGTTATCGGAATGATGGCAACGTTTATCGAAACTTTGTCAAAATAACCTACGATCCAAGCCAGAAATAAAACCAAAAGAACTGCATAATTTCTTTTGCTTGCCAGGGCTCGCTTCATATTCATCACTCCGCCGCAATTTTTTTAGAGTCTTCAAAAGTCCATTGAAAAAAACGCCCGCTTCATTGTGCTTTCGCTTCCGCAATGATCTTTTTTTTTCAGCCAAACAACCCTTCTTTAACCCCACTCCTTCTCTTTGTTAAATAACATGACATAACGCTGCAAAATCGTCTCCAAAAATTTTTAATGTGCAACGCTTACAAAATAGTTTATACTTTTTTCTAGCAAAAGCTATGTAGTTCATTAACATAATTTCATTGTTATATTGTAGTTTTTTACACAACAAGAGGTGAGTATACGTTGTTAAACCTTACATCACTGCAGACATATATTTCAAAAAAACTTGGCTGTTTCTCCTTTCGCATATGGTTCGGCCAGCACAACGCATTGGAGCCCGTTTTAACCGTAGGGAACGAGGAAAGTCTTCCGCTTTTGCCGTCACTTTCAGATCCCGCTTCGCATTATTCTTTTTTTTGCCGAAACGGCAACTCTTATATGAACATTACCTTGGAAAACCAGTTTCAATTAGTCATTTGCCTTGGAGATGCGGCCGCTGCCTTCACGGAATACGAGCTGGACTATGTATATCTTCTATGTTCCGATCTTTGCCATCAGGAATTGAATAAATCCAGGGACATGGAATTGGAAAAAATGATCGAAGGCATCCGTATGCTGACCTCCACGCTTGATTTGAATGAATTGCTTCAAACCATTATCCGAAGCGCAATAACGGTCATTTCGGCTGGAGACGCCGGGATTTTCCGCTTGTTCGACCGTCAGTCCTCGCTGCTCGTTCCACTTGCTCTGATTGGCTTTGACGATTCTTTTGCCCGATATAAAACAAAAAAAGGAGAAGCTATTTCGGGCAAAGTGTTTGCCGACGGCATTCCGAGAATCTATCAATCCAAGCAAGAGATGCTGCGCGATTACACGAACATCTCGGAAGAAAACATCGATTATGTGAAAAATGAAAAGAAAGCCAACGCGTTGATGAGCGTTCCTGTCTCATTAGGCGAAACCCGGATCGGAACGCTGACCATCCTTCAATTTTCCAAGAAGAGAAATTTCACCAACCGGGATTTGCAGCTGCTGCAGGGCTTCGCTTCGCAAGTCGCCATCGCCATTCATAATGCGAAGCTTTATGAGGAAACGAGCTTGAGGCTGAAACAGGTTACCGAGCTAAGCACGAAACTGGAAGAAAACAACCGGCTTTTGCAAAAAAGGATTCATGTTCATGATACGTTAACCCAGCTTTCCTTGAAAAACAAGGGCATTAAAAACTTGGTCAATGAAATTAACCGTATTCTCGGAATGCCTGTCTCATATGTGGATTGTCTCGATAACGAAATTTATACAGGTCCGCAAAGCAAAAATAAGATCAGCTTTGCCGCGATTTCCGAAATGTTCGAAAATCGGCAGAAAGCGCCAATGTCCGTTTCATGGTTTAACCAGGACTACTTCGTCTATCCCATTACGATCGGAACCGTATTGCTCGGCTGCATTATTGTAACGGCGTCTCACCCGCTGACGCCGATGGACACCATCACCGTAGAGCAAAGCGGTTCGGTGCTTACGCTTGAAATTATTAAAAAGTTCTCGATCACCGAACTGTATTATAAAAAGACAAAAGAGTACTTTCAACAAATACTGGACATGCAGGATCGGGAGCAGATCATCTCGAAAGGACGGCAATTTCATTTCACGTTCTATTCATATACTTTCGTTGTTTTATGTGAAATTCCCGGATTGTTCGAGCCGTACGAAGTGGAAGCAAAGATACAGCGCCTCATAGCCAAGTTCGATAAAGAGCTTGCGAACATCAGCAAGTTGGTTTTTGGAGATCATAACAAAGTGACATTGCTCATTTCGGTAAATGATATCGCGGAAATTGAAAAAGCGATTCACCAAATGAAGGCGGTCATCAAAGAATGGGAGAGCGGCGATAACCATTTATTGCGTGGAGGAATCGGTACGGCCTATAAAGAGCCGGAGGACATTATAAAAAGCAATAGCGAAGCGAACAAAACCGTCGCTTTTGCCACAAACCGAAATAAATTCGGGCTGATGCGATACGAGGAAATCAGCCTCAACCGCTTCTTCCTGAATCAGCCGATTCAGGAAATAGAGAAATATATCGAGGAGATACTGGCACCGCTGCGTTCGGACAAAATTCAAAATAAAGATTTGGAAAAAACGTTGATGGTGTATATTTCTTCTAATAAATCTGCTGTGGAATCGGCCAAGAAGCTTCATATTCATATCAATTCTTTGTATCAGCGATTGAAAAAAATCGAGGAGCTGCTCAATCTGCGGTTTGACGATCCTGAAGATATGCTCAAGATCCAGCTTGCTTGCCATCTGAAAAATACGTTCATATGAATGGGCAGGCTGCCGGGAGATAAACCGCATAGCGCAGGCTATCTCCCAGCTTTTCAGTTATTGGTACGTGATACCAGGGTTTTGGTCAATATAAAATCAATTTGTTCTTCATCGCCCATGTAGAAAGAGTGAGCTCCCGTTTGAACAAAACCCATTTTTTTATAAAAGTCAATTGCGTTCTCGTTCTTTTCCCAAACTCCCAGCCAGATCATCTTTTTATTTTGACTTTTGGCTATTTCCATCGCTTTGTTAATTAGATATTTTCCAAGCCCTTTTCTTTGAAAATGGGATCTGATATAAATTCTCTCAATTTCGAGCGACTCGTCGCCCATTTTTTCGGATTGGGCATCATTCATATTTACCTTTAAATATCCGGCAAGTTCTTCGTTGAAGAGGATGAAAAAGAATTCCGAAGAGCCATTGGCTAATTCCTTTTCCAACTGTTCACTGTTGAATGCTCTCTCCAAATAGGCTTTCATATTTTCAGGTGAATTCTGGTCTTTAAATGTATCGTTGAATGTTTCAATACTTAGTTCCTGGAGTATTTGTAAATCTTCCAGGCTGCACTTTGTTATTTTTATAGTCATTTTAAAGCTCCTTTATATCAAATCAGTAATTTCTCTTGTTGCCCTTTTTTACAAATTCCCAGTCAACTTCTATATTTTTTCTAACTCTTTGCAAAAGTTGAAAAATGGTTTCTGCTTCTTCTTCGGAAAATCCCGCCAATGCGACTTTATTCGAATGATCATTTTCTCTTTTTATGAAAGGAAATACCTGTTTCCCTTTTTCTGTTGGAAAGAGCTTATTTATTTTTTTGTTATGTTCGTCATCTTTCTTTTCAATAAAGCCGTTCATTTCAAGTTTTTTTATTGCGCGGGCTGCGGTTGTTCGGTCTACTTTAATCATTTCAGCTAACTTCTCCTGAATGATTCCCGGGTTTTCACATATTCGGACAAGGTACAAATACTGACCTTTGGTAAGGTCATATTCTTTAAATTCTATATTGCTTATAGAATCCAAGGCCCGGGCAATCATTCCAATTTCGCGCAGGATTTCTTTCATCTATGCACCTTCATTTCTTTCATTTTCTGATCACTCCTCATCATACATATTATAATAATTATGTTGCATTTGCAACAAAATGAGCATCTTAAATGTAAAATGACCTCCATCCACCAATGAAATGGGGATGGAGGTCCGGTTTACGCTAAATTTATTTTAACAGTTCACTAATCTCATGCAGATTTTCCGCAAAACCGACAAACACCTTGTCGCCGATGACAATTGTCGGAACAATCTGCTTTCCCGTCAAATTCCATACTTCCTCTGCATACTTGACGTCATCTTCGCAGTTATAATCCGTATAGGGTATCTCGCGTTCTTTGAAGTACCGTTTTGCATAATTACAATCGCTGCAAGTCGGTATCGTATATATTTTTACGGATTCATTCATTTTCAAATCACACTCCCCTTGCTCACCGTCGAATGTAATTTATGCTACAACGTCATATCCTTTGTTTCGGATGGCTGCTTTGATATCGGCTAATTGTAAGTTTGCTTCGTCAAATTGGACATGTACGGTGCCCTGTTCAAAGTTAACGCGGCCGGCAGCGCCGATCGAATCAAGGGCTCCTTCAATTTTTCGTATGCAGGAACGGCAAGACATACCTTGTACTTTAACCGTAGCTTCTTGCATGATAGGTTCACCTCCTCTTATTCGACTTAGCATTAACCGGCGATTTGCTGCAGCTGTTCAAGCGTTACTCGATCCACGAATTTGCTGAATTTTTCTTTGCCTTTAGCTTGGGCCTTATAGTAATCGACGATGGCGGTAATGGCGGGAACGAGCCGGTCTTCCGTTAATCCGGACACGAGCAGCTTGGCAAAGGACGTTTTAAGCCCCTTCGGTTCACCGCCAACGTAGATATCAAACGTATCGCGCATTTTCACAACCCCTATATCCTTTAGTAGCGGTTCGCTCGTTCCAAGCGCACATCCCGCATATCCGATCTTAAGCGGCGTTGGCGTTTCAATGCCGGCAATCGCTTGATTTAAGGTTCGTGCCGTTTCCAAACCGGCCTCTTCGGCCCCTTTACAGAAATTGCAGGCGATAAGACTTTTCGTCGCGGCCCCCGCCGGATATACTTCAAGTCCATAACGCTCAAGCGCTTCCTTGACAGCATCGCGCCGTTCGAGCGGCACTTCAACATAAAGCTGTTTGAACGGCGTCATTTCAATTCGGGCATCCTTTCCTGCAGCGGCACCGATTTGTGCTAGCTGCTCCGGCGTAAACAAGCTGCCTCCGACTTGAATCGCCGGGCTTATCGCGATTTTTGTTTTTTCTCCCATGACCCATCCACCCCATCTTCGATCTTGCCGAATTATTTAATTTCGACTACGTAAGGTACGGTAAGCACTTTTCCTTGATGCTGAAATTGTCCCCATATTTTATAGGTGCCGCTCTTCGGAAAAGAAGTGGCGAACTGCGCTTTCGGGCCGGTTGCTTTTTCATCGAGCGGGTGGACATGAATGTACTGCTCCGCATCGGCCGATAAAATAACGACGTGTCCGACAGCGCCCAAATACGGTTCCAGGTTGCTGATCCCTTTTTTGGTTTGCGCGTCATTGATGTTAAATGTAAGGGTAACGTCCTCTTTTGACTTCATGCTGCTTAAAGTGAGCTCGACTTCTTTGCCGTCGACCGTTTTCACCAGCTTGGTGTCCGCTTTGACCGCGGCAGGTTCGGCCGCCTTGCCCTCCACCTTCTTCCATTCGCTCAGCGTCGTGGCGGCTCCGCCTTTCGGAACGAAATCGGCAAACACTTTATACTCCCCGCCGGCCGGAAAGGAGGTATTGATCGTAAACGTTCCGTTTCCTTTGAAATCGGGATGAATATGGTTAAAGAAGGAAAGGTCTTTATTGACGATAATGAGATGCAGCAGCTTCTCATGGTTGACCTCAAAATCGCCCACCGCCTTGCCGTCTTTATCGGTGATTTGAATGCTCAGCTCCGTATTTTCGCCCGCTTTGGCTCCTCCCGATGCAAACGAAAACGACGCTTTGAAGTTAGCCGGCGCAGATTGCGCTTCCGCACCATGGCCGCTATGGCCGCCGGCCTCCGCACCGGTGCTGCTTTGATGCTGGCCGGTCTCGTGACCGGCCGGATGCTCGCTTTTATTCGCGTTGCCGCATGCAGACAGCAAACCGAGGGCAAGAATGCTTGAAATCACGATCATTTTCTTGTTCATATGGTATACTCTCCATTCCTATTTTCATGAGTAAAAAATTAGTGACGCACTTTGACACGCTGCAGGCGAAGCGCATTGAGAACAACGGAAACGGAGCTGAGCGCCATGGCCGCGCCCGCTACCCACGGTGCGAGCAAACCAATCGCTGCAATCGGAATGCCAAGGGTGTTATAACCGAGCGCCCAGAACAGGTTTTGCTTGATGTTGCTCATCGTCTTGCGGCTCATATAAATCGCATCCGGGATGCTCGCCAGGTCGCCGCGCATGAGGGTGACATCCGCCGCTTCCATCGCCACATCGGTTCCGGTGCCGATGGCCATACCGATGTCCGCCGTCGCCAGTGCCGGCGCATCGTTGATGCCGTCCCCGACCATGGCTACTTTTTTGCCTTGCGCCTGCAGTTTCTTCACTTCCTCTGCCTTTCCTTCCGGAAGAACTTCCGCGCGTACATGATCGATCCCGACTTGGGCTGCGATCGCCTTGGCTGTTCTTTCGTTATCGCCGGTGATCATGATCACCTGGATGCCCATCTCTTTCAGCCGGCTAACTGCGGCCTGCGAGGTTTCCTTGATCGTATCCGCCACAGCGACCATTCCTGCATAGCGGCCATCGATCGCGACAAGCATCGCCGTCTTGCCGGCTTCTTCCAAACGGGCCATCGTCTCGTAAGCATGCTTTGCATCCACTTCGTATTTCTCCATCAGTCTGCGTGTGCCGACGAGCAGCTGCTTGCCTTCCACCGCCGCTTTGATTCCGAATCCCGGAATCGCTTCGAAGGATTCCGTTCCCGGCAGCTCGATATTCCGTTCGCGGATGCCGGCAACGATCGCTTCCGCCAGCGGATGCTCGGAATTTTTTTCCGCCGCGCCGACGAGTTTAAGAAATTCCGTTTCGTTCCCTTCGGTTAACACATCGGTCAGTTCCGGTTTACCTTTCGTGACGGTACCGGTTTTATCCAAAATGATCGCGTCGATCTTATGCGTTTGCTCCAGATGCTCGCCGCCTTTGAACAAAATGCCGAGCTCCGCGGCGCGTCCGGATCCCGCCATGATCGATGTCGGAGTGGCCAGACCGAGTGCGCAAGGGCAAGCGATGACAAGGATGGCGATCGCTTTTTCCAAAGCCTCTGAAAAATTACCCGGCGTCACGAAGAAATACCATACCAGGAAAGCGACGACTGCGATTCCGACAACAATCGGAACAAAAATGCCGGAGATGATGTCCGCTACCCGCTGAATCGGCGCTTTAGAGCCCTGCGCTTCTTCCACGACTTTAATGATTTGCGCCAGCGCCGTTTCTTTGCCGACTTTCGTTGCTTGAATCCGCAGCATGCCGTTTTTGTTGAACGTCGCTCCGATCACCGCATCGCCGGCTTTTTTCTCTACCGGAAGACTTTCGCCTGTCAGCATCGATTCGTCGACCGACGATACGCCTTCGAGCACTACGCCGTCCACCGGTACTTTGTCTCCGGGACGGACAAGCACGATATCTCCCACGATGACTTCATCTACCGGAACGGTCAGCTCCCGGCCGTCGCGTACAACCAAAGCCGTTTTCGCCTGCAGTCCCATGAGCGATTTGATCGCTTCCGATGTGCGGCCTTTGGCCAGCGATTCGAACAGTTTTCCCAGGATCACCAGCGTAATCAGGATTGCACTCGTTTCATAGTACAAAGAAGGTCCGTGATGTACGCTGCCTCCGCGAGCGGCCCAATCGACGGTCAGGTACAAACTGTAGAAGTAAGCGGCCGAGGTGCCCAGAGAGACCAGAACGTCCATATTCGCACTGCCATTGCGCAGCGCCTTATAAGCACCCACATAAAACTGCCTTCCGACATAAAATTGCACCGGTGTGGCCAAAATAAGCTGGAACCATGGATTCATCAGCATTTCCGGCATGTAGATCCATGAGGTAAACGAGAAGTGGGCAACCATGCTCCAGAGCAGAGGGAAGGAAAGAATGGCCGAAATGAGCAGTTTCCGTTTCTGATTCTTGACCTCATGGCCGCGGTGATCTTCTGCGGTCGCATTTTCTTCTTTTGAAATCGCTTTGTAGCCAAGCTGTTTAACCTTGTTTTGCATATCTTCGATCGAGACTTCACCGGGCGAATATTCGACGCGGGCGGTTTCCATCGCAAAGTTGACGGAAGCGCTCGTCACGCCCGGCAGCTTGCTGAGCCCTTTTTCGATCCGGTTTGCGCACGCGGCGCAAGTCATCCCTTCCAGCTTAAACTGGGCAACCTCTTTCGCCGTATCGTAGCCAAGCTTTTTAATCGTCGCTTCCAAATTTTCTACGCCAATTTTCGCCGGATCGTAAGTGACGCTTGCTTTTTCCAGGGCAAAGTTGACATTCGCAGAAGAGACTCCATCCAATTTATTTAAGCCTTTCTCGATCCGGTTCGCGCATGCGGCGCAAGTCATCCCCGTGATTTGCAAAATCGTTTGCTTGGTTCCCTGCGTAGCGGTTGTTTCCACAATCGTTCACCTCGTATTTTTTGAATAAAATTACAAGACGTCGTAGCCTTGTTCTTCGATGGTTTCTTTGATGCGGTCGATAGTAAGCTGATTTTCGTCAAACGCTACATCCACCGAATTGTTCTTAAGATCGACCTTCCCGGTTGCACCGACTTCTTTGAGTGCTCCTTCGATGGAAATGACACAATGTTGGCAGCTCATACCTTCTACTTGCAATGTGATGTTTTTCATTTTTCATCATCCCTTCGATTAATTAAAATGTTAATTGTTTTTAGCATTTCCTTAGTCATGGATTCGTTACTCTTGGGGTCCGCGCTTGCGACGTATGAGACATATGATTTCAAGTGGTTCGCCAGAAGCAGAATGCCCACTGCATTTAAAGCGGAATGAATGGCCTCAATCTGATTCAAAATCTTGTCGCAATATTCATCCCGCTCGATTTGCCTTTGTACGCCGCGAACCTGCCCTTCAATCCGGTTCAATCTCTGTTCGACAGCGAGCTTTGCCTTTGGATTGAAGCTGCTTAATTCCGGATGTTCAGGAAATGACTTCGTCGATTCCTTAGCATTCATTTCCATCAATCTCCTTGTTTGTAGCATACCCCGCTACCCTATTATTAGTCAAGAACTTTTTACAATACCCGTGTACCCTATATTTTTGTTCAAAGAAAAAGCAGCAAACGCTGCTTGATGGATCTTGACATGTTACTTCATCAGTTTGTTCATGGTGATCATAAGTTCCGCCAAAACCTCAGTGTCCCCTTCTTGGATCCGCTCGATAACGCAGCTTTTGAGATGATGCTCCAGCAAAAGCTTTCCGACTCCGTTCAAAGCAGATTGGACCGAGGCGATTTGGTTCAACACATCATCACAATACGTGTCTTTCTCAATTAACCCTTTAATGCCGCGAACCTGTCCTTCGATCCGATTCAATCGGCTGATCAAACTGTTTTTTACTTTATCCGAATGATGGCTTTTACGTCCGGAGCCGTCGGAAGAACAGCAATTCGAATCATGTTCACTTATAGTTGAATCCACCATTTCCATGTCAACGCTCATATGACTCGCCTCCTTAATAAGAGTATTATACAATACTCCCACCCCCTATACAATGAGTTTAATGGAAATCTCCAACCAACACGCAGATTGGCTGGAGATATCATCTGACTATATAGCCACCGAACTGCTGGATTCTCCTTGTTTTGGCGAACGGATAAAGAGTATTGCTAAAATTGCACCCGCAAAAGCAACCATACTCGACCAGAAAAAGGCTTGATGAAATCCTGCATTCAAAGCGGTTAATGTATCGGTTCCGGCCTGGGATGCTGTCGTCCCTGCGGAAATCGCAACCATGATAGCGAGGCTGATGGCCGAGCCGATCTGATAGCTCGTATTGGCAAGGCCGGATGCCAACCCCGCCTCTTCCGGCTTGGCTCCCGACATGGACGCCATCGTTGCCGGTATATAGGCGAGCGACATTCCCAACGCTCCTAATAAGGATGCCGGAAGGACATTTGCAACGAAGGTACCGTCCACTGGCGTATTTCCGGAGAACAGCAACATCGACACCCCAAGAGCAATGAGTCCGATCACCAGATTGGCTTTCATACCGAACTTCCCGATCAATTTGCCGGTAATGAACATCATGAAAATCGCAATCAGAATCGTCATCGGAAGCAATGCAACCCCGCCGGCAAAAGCGGAAAATTTCAGAACCTGCTGCATGTAGAGGTTGAGGAAATACCAAAGCGGTATCCATCCCCCGGACAGCATGATAAGGGCGATATTGCCGGCAGCCAGGTTAGGTGCTTTAAATATTCGCAGCGGAACAAGCGGTTCTTTCTTCACTGCTTGAATGATGAGAAACAGAATGAAAAGAACTGCTCCCGAAATGATCGTCCATAAGGTGGACGGCGATCCCCATCCATTGTGTTCTGCGGTAACAATGCCGTATACAATCAATACCAATGCCGCCGTAACGAAGATGGCGCCTGCGACGTCAATGCTCCCTTTTCTCCGAATCCCTTTCGACAATAATCCCGGTGCTAGGAGCAAAGCAAGAATACCGACCGGGACGTTGATCAGAAATGTCCATTTCCAGCTCAGCCACTCGGTAATCACTCCTCCAAGAAAAACACCTGCCGATCCTCCGGCCGCTGCCGAAGCTCCCCAGAAACCAAGGGCTTTGCCCAGTTCCTTGGGGTTGCCGCTAAACAACATCATGACGATCGTCAGAGCCGATGGGGCAATCAGAGCGGAACCGAACCCCTGCAATGCACGGCCGACGTTAAGCGCTCCGTCGCTCCAAGCCAACCCCGCAAGCAAGGAGGCTAAAGTCAAAATCGTGAATCCCCACATGAAGATGCTTCGTTGTCCGAATAGATCCGATAACCTGCCTCCGAGCAGCAGCAAACCGCCAAAGAAAATCACATAAGCGTTAAATACCCACTGCAAACTTTCCTGAGTATAGCCGAGCGCATCTTTAATGGCCGGCAAGGCAACCCCGATAATCGAGGTATCCATAATTACCATAAAATTGGCCAGGCATAGTAAAGCCAATGCTTTCCAACGTTTGGGATCGGCTTGTGATAAAACCTGTGATTCCATAGACATGACTATAACCTCCACCTCATTAAGATCCTCCGGTGGCTTTCCCAATACGATAACAACTCGTGACGGCCGTCTTCAAACGAGGTTATCGGGAAACCAAATTTTTCCGGAGCTCACGATTTGATTATAGTATAGTCCCCTACCCTATTGTAAAGATTATTTTCGAACAATCAACAAAAAATAATCTGTCCAGTAGGGGTCCAGGCGAAATCTTATTGGAAGACATTTTCATCTCGGTAAAACCCTCGTGTCTTAACTTTAGTATCTCCTCCGACATTGCTGCAGCCCGCCAATACTCCCCTCCCCTACCCCTTAATGACGCTGGCAGCAATGCCGCCGATCAAATATTTTTAGCCAATGAAGAAAATAATCAGCGGAACGACGGTCACCAGGCTTGCAATGTAATGGCCATCAAGTTGTTCCATTCGGTCAAATAACTGTTCCGGAACAGATTAAGTCCAAGCGTCAGCGTGTATTTCCGCTGGTCGTTCAAGAAAATCACCGGCCCCATAAAATCGGTCCACGCATTCATCGCTTGAAAAATGGCCACCGTTACCAGGGAGGGAAAAACAATCGGCAGCAGGATCCGCGAGTAGACCTGAAACGTGCCGCATCCATCGATTATGGCCGCCTCGTCGAGATCGTAGGGAATTGTCAAAAAATACTGCCGAAGCAGGAAAATATTGAACGCCGAACCGAAGAAAGAAGGAATGATGAGACAGCGTAGCGTATCAATCCAGCCCAGGATGTTAAATTCCACATAAAGCGGAATAAGTGTGACCTCGTAGGGGATCATCATGGAAGCAAGCAGGACGGCGAACCAGAAGTTTCTCCCTTTAAACTGGAATGTAAATGTCAAAACACGATCATAATTTATGAAAAATCGATATCGATGATTGACGAATTTTTTTTAAAAAAAAGAAGCCCTTGAACTCAAGGACTTCTTTGACCGATCCGCCTGGAATCGGCCCAAGTGAGCAGCTCCGCCAGCGTGTGCGCTGCGTCTGTGAGACCGGAAATACATTTGGCAGGTTGCAAGTCTGGAACTGCTCATGATATGATTTGCCGTTACGGGATGCCAGATGACGACGGCAACCACAACGTCGAACAGACCGTTTTTGACCATAAAAACCTTGCCGCGCCCCGCCTTCCTCTGCCGGACAACCATGCAGATCAATCATGATTAGTGACTATTTTTACAAAAACTGGCCTAATGCAGCCACCCGAGGGGAACCATAACAATTTGAGGAAACATCGTGAGCAAAAGAAGAACCAGCACTTCCGCTATCAAAAATGGCATGACTCCTTTCATGACGTCGTCCATTCCGACCTTTCCAACTCCTGCGGCGACATTAAGCACTGTTCCGACAGGTGGTGTCAGCAAACCAATGCAATTGTTGAGCACAAACAACATACCAAAAAAAACGGGATCAATACCTGCATGTTGTATAATCGGCATCAACACGGGAGTCAGAATCAAAATTGTAGGCGTCAAATCCATTGCCGTACCTACAATAAATACAAGTGCATTAATGACAAGCAACAGCAGAACCTTATTTGCAATAAAAGGAGTAAGAAGAACGCTGACTTGATCTGGTATATTAGCTACCGTGATTAACCAAGCCGACACCATCGCAGATGCAGCCAGAAGCATGACCACACTCGTTGTTTTCCCGGCTGCGATCAATACTTTGTACAACTGCTGCAGCTTTAACTCCCGGTACACTACCAATCCAATGACCAAGGCATAGACCGCCGCCACGGCTGCCGCTTCCGTAGGTGTAAAAATCCCGCCACGCAAGCCGCCAATGATAATCGCCGGAAGCAGCAGTGCCCATATGGCTGCTCGTGTTGCCTGCCACATTTCTTTTGGTGATTTCCGCGGCTGAACCTCCACTTTATCTTTACGCACGATCCATGTCCAGGTAATGATAAGTGCGACGGCCAAAAAAAGCCCCGGTATGATTCCCGCCATAAATAGTTTGGAAATCGATACGCCGCTTGTCACCCCGAATATGATCATTGGGATGCTCGGAGGGATGACAGGCGCAATTATTCCTCCTGCTGCAATCAGACCTGCCGAGCGGCTGCGATTATAACCCGCCTTCACCATCATTGGAATTAAAATGGCTCCCAACGCGGCCGTATCGGCAGCTGCAGAACCGGATAATCCCGCAAATATAACGCTTCCAATGATAGCTACGTATCCAAGTCCCCCGCGAAAATGGCCGACGAAAGCCATGGCAAAATTAATAATTCGTTTGGAGATTCCTCCTGCGTTCATTAATTCGCCTGCAAGGATAAAAAAAGGAATCGCCATAAGCGCAAAATTATCGGCACCATCGAACAAGTTGGAAGCCAGAATTTGCGTGTCGAAATTACTCATGACCAGCATCAAAGCCAATCCGCTTATTAAAAGCGCGAAGGCGATCGGAACCCCTAAAGCCATTACTCCCAACAACGAAACGGTAAATACCGCTAAAGTCATCTGAAAGTCCCTCCATTTGCCAGCCGATTGACCTTATGCGGCATCTCGCTTTCTGCTTCCCCTTCCGCATGTTCAAGCTCCTCCTGCAGGGTAAGCTCTTCGGAATCCGTAGTCATAACGAAATCATTATCATCATGCGAAGCAGACAGAACCCGATACAGATTGGCCAGCACGATAATCATCATGCCGACACTTGTGACAAGACCGATTCCATAAATAAAGAAATAAGGCATTCCCGTTGCCGGAGCGGTTTGATCCAAATTAATCATCGTTAACTTCCAACTGCCGTCAAACAAGAGCACAAGCGTAACCATTATGAGAAGATTGCTGATGACATATAATAACTTCCTGCCCTTCGCGGAGAGCTTCTTTACAAGCATATCCACACCCAGATGTTCATTGTCTTTTAGCCCGAGAATGGATCCCAAAAAAATCATCCATATAAATAAAAACCTCGACAGTTCCTCCGACCAAGTAATCCCGGAATTAAAAACATATCTCAATACAACGTTTCCAAACACGAATATGGTCATCAAGGAGATGGCAGCAGCTATGAAAAAATTCAGCATGCCGCTTATCCCTTTGATTATTTTCGCCACAATCATCACTCCTCGCTCTTCTCTTCATTGGCCCCTGATATTCCCGACTTTATTGATTCATTTTACAATGGAGCTATAACGCTTATCCGAATGGCATTCCGATAACAAGGATTTCTTTTTCACATCTTTGTTAACCAAATACTTGGGATATGCGCCGTCTATCAACACATCCAGCACTCCCATTGCAGCCTTGAGGCGCAATTCGGAAATCGCTTCCTCGGAATACCAAGCCATATGTGGAGTAAGTATAACATTGTCCATGGTTAGTAGCGTGTTGTTCCAATGAATCGGCTCGTACTCCACCACATCAAGAGCCGCTCCTGAAATCCGTTTATTTCGCAAGGCTTCAATTAAGGCCGCTTCATCAATCACATGACCGCGTGATGTGTTGATTATAATGGCTTCCGACTTCATCAGGTCAAACTGCCGTTTTCCGATCATCCCTTCGGTAGATGCCATTAAGGGAGCATGAACGGAAATAATGTCCGCCTCCCGGCACAATTCATCCAATGATAACAGAGCGACTCCCCCATTCTCCGCTATTTCGCAAGGACAATAGGGATCGTATGCAATCACGTTCAGGCCGAGCGGCTTCACTTTTTCGGCAAGGGCTCGAGGTATTTTCCCGAATCCGACAAGCCCCAACGTACGCCCTCTCAGACGGTAAATAGGCTGCGTCATTTTATAATCCCATTCGCCGCTCTTGACTGCACGATTGGCAGCGGTAACCTTCCTCAACCAACTGAGCATCAGAGCTAATGCATGATCGGATACTTCGTCCGCGCAATAGTCCGGGACATTGGCTACACATATCCCCTTCTCTGTCGCTGCATCCAGATCGATCGTATTCACTCCGACGCCGTACCGGGTTATCACCTTGCAGTTGTTCAGCGCCAGAATAACCTTTCGGCTGATCGGAGCGTACTGATTCATAATTGCATCTGCATCGTGACATACAGCGATGACTTCATCTTCGGTACGGCATTGAGCCGAAACGAGATCGATAGGATCCATATTCAGTAAAGATTTTTCATACCGCAAATCCTCATACTCCGAATCCGTAACAACCACTTTCCATCTTTTCATGGGGTCCCCCTCATGTTCGTTTGAAAGAGAAGCGGGACGAAGCAGTTTAGCTTACCAGCTTCGTCCGTTTCCACAGACTCTTATCAGTCGATTACTTTTGTCCTCTTGCTTTTTGAATTTCATCCATCATTTGCTTTACCAGGTCCTCGCCAAGGCTTTTCGAGTACTTATCGATCACAGGTTTCACAACATCCTGGATCTTCTTCGTTTCCGCCTCGGAAATTTCGGATACTTTCATCCCTTTTGCTTTCAAATTATCGAGCGATTTTTTGTTTTCTCCCCGGATCAGTTCACGTTCAAACTTGCCGGATTCGATGACTGCATCTTGAATGATTTTCCTTTCTTGATCGGAGAGCTGATCCCAAAATTTTTTGCTGCCCAGGAAGATAAAGGGAGTATATAAATGCTTGGAAATACTTAAATAGGACTGAACCTCATAAAACTTGTTCGATTCAATGACGGTTAACGGATTTTCCTGTCCATCGATGGTTTTCGACTCCATTGCCGTGAATAATTCCGTAAATGGCATCGGTGTAGGATTTGCTCCTATAGCCTTAAATACGTCAAGATGAACTTCGTTCGGAATCGTTCTTATTTTTAATCCTTTAAAGTCCTCCAGAGTGGCCACAGGTCTCTTGCTGTTGGTAAGGTTACGGAAACCGTTTTCCCAGTAGCCAAGGCCGACTATGCGGTGAGCGGGCAGTTTGTCAAGCAAAGATTTACCTACCGGACCGTCCAAGACGGCATCGGCTTCTTTCTCTGTATTAAACACAAACGGCAAATCGAAAACACCGAATTCTTTCACGCTTGCAGTCAATGGAGAAGTAGAGATGACTCCGAATTCCAAAGTGCCTGAAGCAAGAGAGTCAGCCACTTTTTTGTCATCACCAAGCTGATTGTTGAAGTAGACGCTGACCTGAAATTTCCCTCCACTGTTTTTCTCCACGATTTCTTTGAACTTCTTTCCCGCTATTCCTTCCGGATGCTCTTCAACCAAGCCGATGGACAGTTTAATTTTACGTTCCTGTATATCCTTGTTTCCCGCAGTTCCGGATTGAGCGGACGGTTGATTGCTCGGTTGGCCCCCACATCCGATCACTGAAACGAGAAGACAAGAAACTGCTAAACCCGATACTGCCGTTTTCCACCATGTTTTCATTTATTTTTACCTCTCCCCAATTAGTTTTTAGAATTTCCTTACGGTTTTGCCGAAGTACCGTCCGGTGTTCGCGCGAGCGTCCAAGTTGGTATCGTTCCCTGAACCGGATAGTTAGCGGCTTCTTCCTCTATGATATCGATGCCGAGTCCAGGACGGTCATTTACATAGGCGTAGCCATTCCGAACTATTGGGCACCCAGGGAATACGGTATGCAGTTGCTCATTTAGCGGTGTCCATTCCTGTATACCGAAGTTTGGCGTGCTGATGGATAAATGCAGATTAGCCGCGACGCCTACCGGCGAAATATCTCCGGGCCCGTGCCAAGCTGTTCTGACACCGTAGAACTCCCCGAAAATCGCCAATTTCTTTGCCGGCGTTATGCCGCCGATAGCGCTCACATGAGCACGTATAAAGTCAATATGGCGGTTTGATATCAAAGGCTTCCACTCGTTCACATTCGTAAACAGCTCGCCCATCGCGATAGGGGTGGAGGTCTGCTGCCGGATCATCTCTATCCAATCCAGATTCTCCGGGGAAGTCGGATCCTCCAAATAGAACAGATGATACGGCTCGAGCTTTTTGGCCAATCGGACCGCTTCGATGGGTGCAACTCTTTCATGAACATCGTGAATCAGTTCAATATTGTAACCAAGCTTTGAGCGCAGATGAGCAAATAAATGCTCAATGCTTTTCGCGTATGCTTCCGGGTCGAAGTACACTCCTTCCTGTCTGTTTTCCGGGGAACGCTTCGCTTGAATATTCGTCGCGCGAGAAATGACACTGGCAATAAGGCGAGTATCCTCCGTGCCGGAACCGCCATACATCCCCATTTGCACCCGAAGGTATTGATATCCCTCATCCATTAACCTTCTTGCGTTCTGCTCTACTTGGGTCTCATCGCTTCCGTCCACATGCCGGTAGAGTGCAACCCCGTCACGGCATTTTCCTCCCAGCAACTCATATACCGGCAGCTCGGCTATTTTCCCCTTCAGGTCCCATAAAGCCATATCGACTCCCGACAAGGCATTATTCATAATCGGCCCATTCCTCCAGTAACCGCTTACATTTGCGCTGTGCCATATATCTTCTATTCTGGACGGATCCTTGCCGACTAAGAATGGCTTTAAATAATGCTCTATTGCCGATTTCACTGCGTAAATTCTTTGTGTAAATGTCGCACAGCCAAGTCCGTACAATCCTTGTTTGTTCGTCTCGATTTTCACAACAACCAAATCAATCCCGCCGGGGGCTGTTAAAATCACTTTTACATTCTCAATCCTTACATTGTTCATCCGTATCTTCCTTATCTATAATTTCTTGTTAGTCGTCCTACATGTTTCGGCAAATGAATGGCCTCACCTGGGGCCATTTTAACTATTTGATTTCAACAGTTGCTTAAATTTGGGAATATTGTCTTCCATGGCTTCTTTCAATATTTGCTGCGCCGCGGCACTGTCGCGCTTCTGAAGCAATCTGTACAAGTTAATATGCACTTCGATACTTTCGATAGTCACACCAAAAACCCGATTTAATTCCCCTAGATAAAAAATATACAGTTCTTTGATCCCTTTGGTTACTTTATGGAAGACTTCATTCTTCGAGGCTTTGGCGATAGCAAGGTGAAACTCAAAATCGGCTTCCGTATACTTTTTATAATTATTACGGTTATTTATCATCACATTTAAAATGTTCTCAATCTCTTTAAAATCGTCTTCCGTCGCGTTCTGCGCCGCAAGCTCCATGCTTTTGAACTCCACGGTCTGACGGAATACCAGCATATCCAAAAATTCCTTCTCGCTCAGGTGCATGATAGGCCCGGAATCCATAAAATGAAAGTCGTTCAGCATCTCCGATACGAACGTTCCTCTGCCCTGATGAGTGACTACAACTCCCATATCGCGCAGCTTTTGAATAGCGCTTCTTACGCTGACCCGACTTACCTGGAACATTTCGCAAAGTTTGCTTTCCGATGGAATTTTGCTGCCTACCTTCCATTTCCCGCTGCGAATATGTTCATTCATTTGTTCAAAGACGCTGTTTACGATATTATTTTTCTGAATGGATTTAATGCTCATTCCTGACCATCTCCAAACATGTCTTACAAGTTCTCTTCATTATATAACATGTGTTGGAACACGTAAACACCACCCTCGTCCTTCCGCTTACCCGAGCTCAAAGTAATTATCGTCCCAACCAGCCTCCGTCAACGGCCAGCAAATGGCCATGAATATATTGTGCCGCATCGGATGCAAGGAATACGGCAGGCCCTTTGAAATCGTCCGGCTTCCCCCATCTGCCCGCAGGGATTCTCTCCAAAATCTGCCTGCTTCGAACGGGGTCTTTCATCAGCGCCTCATTCATATCGGTAGCTATGTAACCCGGCACGATGGCATTTACATTAACCCCTTGCGAAGACCATTCGTTGGCCAATGCTTTCGTTAATTGCGCAACCCCGCCTTTCGCGGATGCATATGCAGGGACGAAAATTCCTCCTTGATAAGAAACCAGCGATGCGATATTAATAATTTTCCCGCTTTTTTGCACAACCATATATCTGCCCGCCTGCTGACAAAGTATCCATACGGCCTTCAGGTTGGCCTGCAGCACTTCATCCCAATCTTCTTCGGAAAAATCAACGGCCGGCGAGCGGCGCTGGATACCGGCATTATTAACCATAATATCGATTTGGCCGAGCTTTTCCACTACCTTCGGCACCGCTTCTTTAACTTGCTGCGAATTACTTATATCACATGGAATTATGACGCATCTCACGCCCAATTGTTCTATCTCCCGCTTCACGTTTTCTTGCTCCGGGGAACGTTGAAGCAGCGCAATATCCGCTCCCGCTTCTGCCATACCGAGTGCGACGGAACGTCCAATACCGCGAGTAGCTCCGGTGATGGCAGCCACTTTGCCTTTTAAGCTCAATAACATATAAAATTCCTCCTGAATTATAGGTGAAATAAAACTTTCATCGAAATTTCCGTATTCTCCATATATCCGAAACCTTGCTTGATCTGTTCGATCGGCAACCTGTGAGATATCAAGGGACGTACATCAATGAGCTTTTTTTCCATAAATTGAATGGCTGTGGCAAAATCGTTCGAATTAGCACATCTAGTCGTCGTCAAAGATATCTCCCTGAAATGCATCGCGGCCAAATCAACAACCGGCGCTTGTTTGTATACGCTTACTACGACAATCGTCCCTTGAAATTTGATGCATTCAACCATCTGCTTAGCCGTGCTCTGAGTACCCGCTACTTCGAATACGACATCGGCTCCAATTCCATCAGTTCGGGCAAGCACGACTTCCTTGATATTCGTTTCTTTGGCATTAACGCAAATAAAACCCAGTTCCTTAGCAAATTGCAAACGAAATGGACTTATGTCCGAGATAAATATTTCACTGGCCCCCGCCTGCTTTGCTACCAATCCAATTAACAAGCCAATGGGTCCCGCTCCTAATATCGCTACACTGTCTCCTACCTTAAGATTAGAACGGCGCACTGTATGCACGGCTATCGCAAGCGGTTCCACTAATGCAGCCTCATCGTCGGATACATTGTCAGGCAGATGATGAAGACGATCCACCGGGACCGCTACATACTCACTGAATCCCCCGTTCTTATCAATGCCGATACACTTCAATGTAGCGCAAACATGATATTGACCTGCACGGCACGCCGCGCACCGCCCGCAGGTCAAATACGGTTCCACCGTCACCCGGTCCCCTGGCTTGAAACTCACATGATCTGCAATGGATTCAATGATTCCGCTAAACTCATGCCCCATCACAAGCGGAGCTTTTGCGCGAGGATGCTTTCCCGAAAAGACCATCATGTCTGTTCCGCAAATCCCGGCATAGGCTACCCTAATCAGAGCCTCGCCTTCACCTGGTATTGGTTTATCGATCAATGCTGATTGAACTGTTTTTTCACCAACGTACAGTCCGGCTTTCATTTCTACGCCTCCATTTTGGTTTGCTTGCAAGTCGAGGATTCATCCTTCAAAATTCATGTCATACAAGTTATTAGTTTATTTATAACAACTTGTCATACAACAATTATAATCCATACCATTTTCTTTGTAAACGATTATATATAAAATTGAGTATTTATTCGGACTACTTCCCATAACGATACCGTACTGCCCGCTTCGGCGTTTCCCTGAAAGTCGGTTTCGGATTGCTTATCACCGAATGGTCCGCCGGCTGCAGAGGATCGGTGCGGCCGGCGGAATTGTACCAATCTAATTGTCATGCACTTTCGGATGGAGTCCTGCCTCGTATTCAGCGAAATTATCCAGCCCGTCTCCATCCGGATCGGCCTCCGGTCCGCTGATGGCAGAATTGCTTAGGTCAGCAGCGGAGAAATAAATATGCCGCCAATCATCGAACGCACCTTTAAATGGAGGCAGCTGAGAGGCGGGCAGCACGGTCGGTGCCGTCCCGGTTTTCGTGATCGGGTAATCCGCCTTGACGTACTCGGAATAAGCGTACGGCTTTATTTCCTGGTTATATTTATAGTTCTGCGATTCCTGGTATCCCACCCAAGGGCGCTGCGACCATCTGCTGTCGTAGGTGACCACATTGGACGTATAGACTCTGCCGCCCACCCGAAGGTTGGAGATGCCGTTATCCCAGACTTGTACGTTGGAAAAGGAGTTGGTCCCCATCTGCGTCGCCACTCCGTAACCGATATTGTTGTAAACTTTGACATTATACGCCGCAAACGTAACGGTGTCTCGAGACTGATTGTAGATCCCGTTCTCGTTGCCCCAGAACTCCCCACCATTAATCGTGGAATTTGTACTGTCATGAGAGGAGAACCCTTCATCGAAATTGTTGAAAGCTTCGATGTTTTCGAACACTAGCCCCGTTCCGGTACCGTGAATATTAAAACCGTCGTTTTGTACCCCGGTGACCCGCAGATTGCGATACGTCTGGTAAGAATCGGTGGTGACGATTTCAACTCCGTTCGATAATGTGGATATTTCCCAGCCCGAAGTCGGCGACGCTTTATCCGGGTTCAAAATCAGCTTGCTGCCGTCCGAAGACAATACCGCATAGTCGCTTGTGAATATCCCGGCATTTTGTCCCGACGGCTGATCCAGTAAAAGCCGCTGACCATTATACGCTACCAAATGACGGAACGTGGTGGATTTGCCGTCCGGAAGCGTGTTCGCTATGGGTGCCGGCAGCGCATAAGTCCACTGCCCGTTCGCCTCCTGGGTGAACTGAAACGGAGTGAATCCGCTAATCAGCTCGCCGTTCCCTTCAAATATAATCGGATTGCCGGGAGCGCCGGACGCGTGTATTTTGACCGTTTCATGGTATGGACCGCTCCCCGGTACCAGGGAAATGACGTCTCCCGGTTTGAGTGCCGGAGAACTGGCGACGGCTGCGGCAATAGAAGTGTACGCTCCGCTCGTCATTCCCCGCCGGTCCACAAGCAATACTCTGGGCTCGCCGCTTGCCTGCACCGTAAAAGCGACCGGGTTGCTCATCTTGCCGTAAACGGTGAGTGTAACTGTTCCTGATCCTGCGCTGAGCGGAATCAAAGTCGTACCGTTCACCGAGGAAAACGCGGTTCCTGTTTTTACCGTCCACGTTGCAGGCAGTCCGGCCAGGTCATAGGAGCTGCCGAATTGATCCTTGCCGGTGACGGTGAGTCCGTTCAAATCATACCCTGCGCCGCCCGCGGTAAGAACGGGTATGGTCCCGCTTACCCGGACGGAGTCAAGATAAGGCGGGATAGACGGATCCGGCTCGGTCATGAGATTAAATTCAAGACGGTCGACCCTTGCCGCTTCGGAAGCATTCGATGTGCCCTCCAGCTTGACGATATCCCCCTGTCTTAGCGGAATAGCCGATACCCCTCTGCTGGTTCTCGATTTGTCCGAAACGGAAGCCGAGCCCAAGTCTTGATTGGCCGTCCACGCATCGACTTGCACATCGTTAACAAACAATCGATACGTTGCGGCACCGTCATTTTCGTCAAAATAGTGCACCTTCAGATCGTAGGTACCGATTTGCCCATTAAATGGCATTGCAGCCGTTCCTGTGCCCGACACTTTAATCACTTTTCCCCCGGAAGCCACGGATTGAACCTCAGGCGTATAACCGGCGAGCGTCATGTCCTCCGCTTCGACGAAAGTGGTGCTAATCGGGGGCTGCGTACCGTTGTATACCATGCCGGACGGCTGGAATACGACGTTGCTGTAAAATGTATTTTTGAAGTCCAAAGGGACATCCTCTTTGCTCCCCGCTTGCGCGCCTTGTATGACGATATTATCGAAGGTGACATTGCTGACCAGGTGGGTGGAATCATAACCTTCTATCGTTGAAGCCTGAACCGCTTTATTCCAAACATAGAAGTCCTTCACTCGGACCTGATCGATCCACCCCGGCCTGGAATTCCCGTTCAATAACCGGATGCGGAAATAAAAGTAGCGTTCGTTATAGTTGCCGCCGATGAATTCGGCCCGATTATTGATCACGTCGATATTTTGAATATGGCTAGCATCTCCTGCCCAAAGGGCGACGAACCGGTCGGCGCGAACGATATCATTGTTCTCGAACAAGATATCGCCGATATCCATCAGCGTCTCATCGCCTACCTTAAACGCGGCTTTCAAAGACCATAATACGTTATTTTTGATCTGTAAGCCGGACGTCGGTCTTTTCAAGTTCAAATAGCCCGTGACTTTAGGCGTGATCGCGTCGTCGCCGGTATAGATAAACGCACCGTCAATGGTTACGTTTTGCGACGAATCGATATCCACCCCGTCGGTGTTGGTCACCGTCGGAAGCAGAATATTCGGATTCGCCGGATCGGGACCGCCTCTCAAATCGTTGATCAGCTTTATATTTTTCAGGACAACATCTTTAGCGTAAAGAAGATGAATCGTCCATCGGGCCGAATCGACGAAATAGACGTCCTCGATCTGCAAATCCGTTACATCTGCGGTCCGTAAAAGCTTGATATTCGCTTTGTTGTTCAAGGTTTTGATCGCCATTCCGCTGCCGTCAATTATCCCTCTGCCGCTAATTTTCACATGACTTGCGTTTTGTATGAAAAGGAAGGAGGAGTCCGAACCGTTTTGGACCGGATAATTCGCGGTGCTGGAATCGGACACGGCTTTAATCCAGGCGCCGCTTTGTAAATAAAGATGCACGTTGCTCTTCAGCTTGAGCTGTGCCGTCACGTACTTCCCGTCCGGAACAAGCAGAGTTCCCCCCGCTCCGTTGTTCAATGCGGACGTATCGTCGATCGCTTCTTGCAAATAGCCGGTGACAGCCGCTTCTTCATCACGGCCCGCCGGTAAATAGTCGGCCAAATTGATCACGTTCGGATCGTGAATATCGGGTGCGGCGGTTTCAAGCCCATCGGCGAATAGAAGCAAGTTCTCCAAATTGTTTACGCTTACAATCAGCGTTCTCGGTTGATCGATGGAGAAAGAAAGACGGTTTCCGCTGCTGGTTCCCTGGATTTGATAGCTTTGCGGACTGATGCCAAACGAGGAAACCGCCTCGTTCGCGGTCACTGTGAAATGGGCCGCTCCTGTAAAGGAAAACCTGGCGAAGCTGACATCGCCGAACTTCTCAACGAATATGTTCTCCCCGTTAACCGACAGTGTATAAGAGCCGCTCGGTACGGCACCGGACCTGACGGGATACTGCCGGATCGAATTGGCCCGGGTGGTATAATTCAACTGCGATTTCTTCGATATCCCCGCAAACGTTTGTCCATCCGAATCAAAGAATGCCCTGGCGTTAACGAGAATGTAGTACATCGTATTATTTTGCAGAGGAGCTGCATGTTGAAGGGAGATGACATTCGATCCGAACCCGGTGACCTGAGCCGAATTTCCGGCAATGGATTCCACAAGCGAATCGTCACTATATTTACGAATCTCGATAACCCCCGGACCTCCGCTTGCGATCGTTTCATTAAACGTCAATTGAATAGGATCGCTTGCAGCAACGGAAACCGCATCGTCATTTGGAACGGTTGCCGTAAGTATTGGCGGCGACCCGCTTTGCCGATAAAGGGCCGGAGTACCTCCATGATTTACATTCAAGATATCCTGATCACCGTCACCGTCGAAATCGCCTACCGCAAGAAACCCGGCAAAAAAATAATTGACATTGGCTGTAAACGATACGCTCGCGAAAGGATTGCCGCTCCCTGTAAGCTCGGCAAAAGTGCCGTTACCGTTATTTTTCCAATACTGCACCCCGGTGTTAGCGGAATTTCGGTTTGCCAAATCCATCCATCCGTCGCCGTCAAAATCCCCCGCAACAAATTTGCCGGCTGTTGTGCCTACAGCCATACCGAATTCGTGGAGAGGATTCATTCCCGCACCTTGCAAAACCGTAAAGTTCCCTCCGTCATTTCGGTACATAGCCGGAGCCCCGCCATGATTGCCGTTGAAGATGTCCACGTCCCCATCGCCGTCGAAATCGCCCGCCGCTAAAAGCGGCGCCGTGAAATAGCTGCTGTTTGATGCAAACGATACGCCGGCGAGCGGATTTGCGGTACCGGTCAATTCGGTAAACGTACCGTCGCCGTTGTTTCTCCAATACTGTACTCCGGTGCTGTTCGTATTGCGGTTCACCAGATCGGTATCCCCGTCGCCGTCAAAGTCGGCTGCAATCGCCCGAAAGCTGCCTGTACCGATCGCCGTTCCGAATGCATGGAGTGGGTTGACCCCCGATCCTTGCAGAACCGCGAAGGTCTCTCCCTCATTTCGGTACAAAGCGGACGAGCCTTGATGATTTCCGTTAAATACGTCGACATCTCCATCGCCGTCAAAATCGCCTGTGATCAAGTAAAGTGCGCTAAAGTAGTTCGCAGAAGCTCCGGAAAACGTCACATTTAGAAAAGGGTTGCCGGAGCCGGTAAGTTCCGTAAAGGAACCGTCTCCATTATTTCTCCAATACTGTACTCCGGTGTTGGACGTATTCCGGTTCACCAAATCCGTATCTCCATCTCCGTCAAAATCGGCTTCAATAAACTTATTGTTGCCGCCGGAAGCTCCGACTGCCATGCCAAACTCGTAAAGCGGATTGGTCCCTTGCCCTTCCAGAACGACAATGCTCCCGGCCGCCGACACTTGCGCGGGAGACGGCAGACCCGTAAACCACACGGCCATCGCGACAAAAATAGCATACCTGGCGATTCGAAAGTAACGCATAAGATTCTCCCCTTACTCGATAGGATTCTATCCACGTGCTTCCACTAACCGTACCGGCTATTTTTCCTTCGCCTGTTCCGTAGCGATAAACTTGTTAATCGATTCCTCCGCGTTTCGTAAAGCGGTGTTTAGGTCCGACGCTCCGTTCGCGAAATTGACATACTCCGCCATCAACCGCCTCCGTGCATCGATATAATACTTCGATAAGTTCATGCCTGCGGCGGGTTTGCTTTTGAAGATCGACTGAAGATCGATTCCTTTCAGATGGGGCATATCCGCCGCCAGCTGCTTTTTGATGTCAGGATTTTTGAGCGGCGACATCTTGCCGTACTTCCGTGCAATCTTCAGCTGGACCTCGTCGGAGGTCATCACTTCCACGACTTTCATGGCGGCGTCCTTGTTTTTGCTCTGCGGGGTAACCACTATAAAATGAGCGTCAAGATATCCGTAAGTATCCGGCAGCTCCTTATAGCTCGGATATTGAGCCACGCCGAGATTCAATCCTTTTTCCATCGCCCCCTTCGAGTTTTCCAGCATATTGATCGTCGCATACATGGCCACCGTCTTATTTTTCCAGAAGGCATCCGTGTCGCCCGAATCCACCTTCGGCGGCATATTGTTCGGGATGGTAAGAATATCTTTGCCCAGCTGAAAAACTTTGCGCCACGTATCATTATTTACGTTCGCCTTCTCGGTCTTCGGGTCGACGATGTTCGGCGAAAGCGGAGAAGAAAGGCGGGAAGCGTGTTCATAAGCGAGCCCGCGGTACTGAATCCCGTTCTCCTGGCGCGAAACCTGCTTTCCAAGCTCGATCGCATCTTCCCAGGTCATGCCGTCTTTCGGATAAGGGACGCCGAATTTGTCAAAGATATCTTTATTGTAATAAAGTGCGTTAAACTGCTGGTTATAGGGGATGCCGTACAATTCTCCTTTATCGGACAATGCTTTTATCGCACCCAGAGCCACCGGTTCAAATCTGTCGAGGTCGATATGATGCTGCTTGGCCAGCGGGGCCATATCGCCGACCAGGTGATAGTTTTCCAACGTTTTGATTTCCGCTTGCCAGCCGTTGACCAGATCAGGCGTCGTGCCGGATGCGAGCAAATCGGGAAGAGTCATTCCGCCCGATTGCGACCGAATCACCTCTACGGAAATGTAGGGATATTTTTTCTTAAGCGGTTCCAAAATAGAATCGTTCAGCATCTCTTCGCTGGTGAAATTCTGGAAAGTGTACATCTTTAAAGTAACGGGCTCCGGATCGTCCTTTTGCCTTGTTTCATCGTGGTTGTTCCGGGCCTCATTCCCCGCCTGATTCGAACCGCACGCCGTGGTAAAACCAAGCGCCATCATGATGGAGATCCCCGTCAACATTGGTTTCCTCATTCGTGTACGCCTCCTCATTATCCGGTTACTGCTTCAAGCTGTCTTTGTTTTTGTCATACCACTCCTGCACCTGTTTCCAAACGTTTTCCCCGTTCAACCGCTTCCATTCCTTCTTCAGCTCGGCGGCTCCCCATTCCGGCGTAAACTGCGGCCCGCCCATAATGACCTTGTTGTCGATTTCGTCGGCCTTCGGGTTAAACTCGGCTAAAAACTGGCTCAGCTCCGGAAACGAAGGCGCGTACGGAATGTCTCTTCTGAAATTGTTTTTCATCGCCGTTTCCAGGCCCGACGCCTTCAGCTTGGCATATTCCTGGGAAAGCGGATCTGACGCGGCCATTTTTACAATGTCATCCGGCTTCGGATCCCATTGGTTAACGATCGGGTATTCATACGCGTAATCCAGTTCTTTCTTGTTTTTCTCTCCGTCAATGGCCTGCACAACCCCATTCGTTTTCTTGTAATGTGTGCCTTCCATGCCGAATTTGAGCGTAAACCAGCCCTTATCCAGCATCCAATCCAGGAATTCGACGGCGGCCTTCGGATTTTTCATGTTTTTGTTAAAAGCAATCAGCATGGAGGCCGGCGCTTCCTGCAGCAAGCCGAATTTGCCGTACTTCGTCGTCACGGATTCCAGAGGAACCGGCTGCGCATTCGGCACGTTTTGCTTCAAATCCCGGTACTCGGAATCCAGGTGCCACGAGCCCAGATAGATGCCCGCTTTGCCGGTAATCCAAAGCTGACGCTCGCGCTGGTAATTCTTATCGGTGATATATTCCTTGTCGACCATGCCGCCGTCGTACATTTTT
Source organism: Paenibacillus hamazuiensis (assembly GCF_023276405.1). Lineage (NCBI taxonomy): Bacteria > Bacillati > Bacillota > Bacilli > Caryophanales > Paenibacillaceae > Paenibacillus > Paenibacillus hamazuiensis. Next base: position 8,553,719 of record NZ_JALRMO010000001.1, on the reverse strand, counting down.
TTGGACATTGCCAAGGTATCCAGATATCGGTCACTCAACCGGCCCAGCTGCATCTTGCCGTTATCCAAGTACCATGTGTCCGGTCTGGAAGCGAACATAGCCGCCGGGTAACTCTTAAATTGGCTGTTGAAGGCAAAACCCACCGTATCGTTCTTGCCGTTTCCATCCGGATCTTTCTCCACAAACGCCTTGGCTACGCTCAGAAGCTCCTCATCGGTTCGGGGCATCGCCAAACCGAGTTTGTCCAGCCAGTCCTTGCGAATCCACATCCCCTGGTTGGCGATCGTATCGATTCCGCGTTTGCTGGAGACGGCAACCATTTTCCCATCGATCGTCACGTAAGGCTTTAGCTCGGGATGTTCGCTTACATATTTCTTATAGGACGTGCTGTACTTCTCAATATAAGCATCAATCGGCTGAATCGCTCCTTGGGCGGCCAGCAGCGCGATATAGTTGCGGTCGTATTCCCAGATGAGGTCCGGCGCTTCGCTCGCGGCAATCAGAACATTCAGCTTCTGCTGCGCCGTACTGCGGGGGACAGGCACCCAATTCACCTTGATACCGGAATTGTCGTTGATCCACCCCGTCCAACGGTTTTTCTCATAGGTTCCTTCTTCAGCCGGTACGCGTCCCCTGTCAAACATGGAAATACTGATTTCCTTGGGGAGACTGGCGTACTTGTCGGTTTCCTTACCGTCACCCTGCGCCGGGGGCGTTTCCTTTTTGTCTCCACAGGCGGTCAGTCCGGTCATCGCCAGAGCGATAGCCAGAGCTGAAGTGACGTGCTTGCTTTTCATTGGGATCTGCATACCCTTGACCTCCTAAGTCGTCTGTCGATTTATATCATTTTAAGACTTATCGTCTTACAGATATCCGAATAGTGTCAACCTTTTATCGAGCCTATCAACACCCCCTTAACGAAATGCCTTTGAAGGAAAGGATATACGATCAAAATCGGTGCGGTCGCCGTGACGATCGCCGCCGCTCTGATGCCCTCCGGAGTCAAATTTTGGCCGCTCACCGCGCCTTCCGAGCCGCCGCCCGTGCTTAAGAGCGCTTCACTGACGTTGTTGATCTTCTGGTACAGCACCATCATGAGAGAAAGCTTCGAGGAGCTGGTAATGTAAATTAATACGTTAAAATAGGCGTTCCACCAATAAACGGCGTAGAACAGGCCGAGTGCGGCAAGAATGGGCAAGGACAGCGGGAGAATGATACGCGCCAGTGTCACCAGATCATTAGCCCCGTCGATCGAAGCCGATTCCTCCAGCTCGCCCGGCAGTCCTTCAAAAAACGTCTTCATCACGAACATATTGTAGGTGCTGATTAAACTGGGCAGCCAAAGTGCCCAGTAGCTGTTCATGATGCCCAAGGTTTTGATGAGAATAAAATTCGGGATCAAACCTCCGCTGAACACCATCGTGAACGTAATCGCCATCAAAAGTCCTTCGCGTCCGCGCAATCGTCTGCGGGACAGCGGATACGCCGCCAGAATGGTGGCGATCAGGTTGAAGCACGTTCCGATCAGTGTAATGACAACGGTGTTGCGCATGCCGACAAACAGCTGTCCATCTTCTATGAGATTGCGGAAGCCTTGCAGCGTCCAGTCCACAGGCCATAGAAATACTTCGCCTGACGCTATGGCCCGCCCCCCGCTGAAGGAGGTGGCTATCACATGAATGAACGGAAAGAGCGTCAAGAAGCCCGTCAAACCAAGAAAAATCACAATCACTCCATGGAATGCACGGCTGCCAAGATTTCTTTGTTCGATCATCTGTCGTCCCCCCTCACCATAAGCCTTTTTCTCCGAAAAGTTTGACCACCCGGTTCATGGACACAATCAGGATGAGCCCGATCACGGATTGGAACAAGCCCAGCGCGGTCGTGTAGCTGTACTGCACGTTCTGAAGCCCCATCCGATATACGTAAGTGCTGATCACATCGGCCACTTCGGATACGGCGGAATTTTGCAAAATAAAAATGTGTTCAAAGCCGATATCCATCATATAACCCATGCGCAGGATGAGCAGAATCGCAATCGTGCTGCGGATGCCCGGCAGCGTGATATGCCATATTTGGCGAATCCGTCCGGCCCCGTCGATACGTGCCGCTTCATAAAGCTGAGGGTCGATTCCCGTCATCGCGGCCATGTATAAAATGGTATTCCAGCCCGCACTATGCCAAATCCCCGACAAAACGAAGACGATAGGCCACCAAAATTGGCTGGCCAGGAAATACACCGGTTCGATGCCGAATACATTGTGCAGCGCCATGTTCACCGCCCCCGAGCTGGGGCTGAGCAAAGCGATGATGATCCCGCCGAGGACGACCCACGAGATAAAATGCGGAACATACAGCAGATTCTGAACGAGACGTTTGTACCATTCGATTCGCAGCTCATTAAGCAGCAGCGCCAGAATAATCGGCACCGGGAAACCGAAAACGACCGTATATACGTTCAGCAGAAGCGTGTTTTTCAAGATATTGAAAAAATCGGGACTGCCGAACAGCTTGCGAAAATGCTTCAGTCCCACCCAGTCGCTTCCCCAGATCCCATCCGCAAACCGGTAGTCCTTAAATGCGATGATTTCTCCGAACATCGGTGCGTACTTGAATACAAGATAATAGGCGATGACGGGAATCAGCATCAGGTACAAATACTTGTCCCGCTTGATGCATTTCCATAACCCGCCTGATTTCAAACGGGCCGATACCCGAGGTTCAGTATGTGGGCTCGCGGGGGCGGCGGCCAATTTTTCTCTCATTCATTCCACTCCTTCATGCCATCTTTCTGTGATGACCCTATCCTACCTCCCTCTGGCGGTTTTGACCATGTACACTTCATCATTAAATCGGCATATGATCACCTTTGGAACGGTGTCTTTTGTTATCATCATGGATGATTATTATCCCTATAACCCCACAAAGTGGCGCCTTGGCTTCGAAGCTGATTCAGGTACTTTGCGGGGAGCCCCGAAATTAAAAAAGCCGGGCTACGTGCGGCCGGCTGGTTGGTTTATGCATAGAAGTGACTTTATTTATCCTCATGGACGTTTGTTTTGCTGCGTTCCAATATCATCTGTTCGCGGTATTCTCCGGGCGTGAGACCGGTAACCTTTTTAAAAATGCGGATAAAACTGTGCGAGTTGGAGTAGCCGACTTTTTCCGCAATGTGAATGACCTTCGCATTTCCCTCTTCCAGCAGCTGTTTCGCTTTGTTCACCCGCAATTGAATCAAATAATCGGTAAAATTGCTCTCCGTGTATTCCTTAAATATTTTACTCAAGTAAGGTACGCTGAGCTGGAACGTATCTGCGATCCTATTCATGGAAAGGTCGCTTTGCATGTAATGTTTCGAAATATACTCCAAAATATGGGCAACGGTCTCGTTGCTGCCGCGTGCGTTGCGCTTTTCAGCTATACGCTCCAGCAGATCTTTGAAAAAACCGGTAATATCCCGCTTGATTTCAACCGCATCTTCGGCGAGCTCGACTTTTTCGTACAGCCTGGTATCCTCTCCGGTGAGCAGATCGACGTCAATCCCGATATCCGAACCGATTTTTAAGGCGCGATGCACTAACTGCAAGCATATTTGCTTCAGCATCTTGGGAGGAATGTTCTCCTGCAGCGTCCTTTGGAACAAAAGCTCCAGCTGCTTGTAGACGGTTCCGGCATCCGCCGATCTCATCGCATCCATCACCGCTTCTTCCAGGTCAAAAAGCCGATAAAAATGTTGGCTGTCGAAATCCTCCACATCTTCTATCGAAATGACTTGATTGGCTCCGAGCAGCATCCGATATTGAAGCGCTTCGTTCGCTTCGCGAAAAGAATGGTGCAGATCCTCCAATTTTTCGTACGGTCTTCCCACACCGATGGAAACGGTCTTCCTGAATTGTTCCTGAACGAAGGTCTTGATCAAATCGGCGACCGATAAGGCTCGAAGCATGTTCGATTGGGGATCATTTTGTTCGAAGCTCATGATCATGACGACGCGCCCGTCGAACATCTCGACAGCCATTCCGTGACTTTCGGAATGGATCAACTCCTCAGCCACGTTGCACATGGCGTAGGAATACAGCTGTAAATCTTTTGAGGGAATCCGGGACTTGTAATCGAGCTCCGCCGACAATACGATATAATGAGCGGAATGAAGGCGGATGCCGAGCCAGTCCAGAGAAGATTTTACATCCTTATACTGAGTCCGGTAACCCATTAACATGTCGGAAACAAGTCTCCACTTCATAGCCGGTATATTTTGCCTCACCTGCTGTTGTATGTTGTCATGCTCCAGAAGAAAGCTATCAAACAACCCTTCCGCCGCTTCAAGATTACCGTCAAGCTTCTCGTTGTTACGTTCCGTCCCCGTACTCTTCCGGGAATTCAACTGTTTATTAATCGAGCGGACGAAGCTTTCAATCGGCCGATATGTAATCGCGTTAACCGTAAATACGGCCGCGATCGCCGCAACGAACATAAGAAGAGAGATGATGAACAGCCAATTGCGGACGGTCAGCAGCTCGCGGTTCAGCTGCAGGCTTGGAATGACACTGACGTATTTCCATCCGGTATAGCCGGATGACGCATAGAAAATCAAACTCGGTACGCCGCTCACCGTCTCGGTGAAGTTTCCTTCTCCGGCACTGCCCAGGATTCGATCGATTTCCTTTCGGGAACTTATATTTTTTCCGAGCATACTCTTATCCGAATGAGAAATGACCACCCCGTCTTTATCGATGACAAAGGCTTGACCGAGCCTTCTGACGTCTTCATTTAAAGCCGAGTTATAAATCATACTCTCGTCCATATTGATAATCAACGCTCCTTTGCGAAAGGAAGGGCTGCTGAGCGTAGGGTAGGATCGTACCAATGTCAACACTTGCTTGCTTACCGGAAAAGGGGCCGTCCTATCTTCGATACTGCGAACGCCCAACCATTTGAAGTAGCCATCGAATGAATCGAAGCCCTCTCTCCAACCTTTATCGAAAAACGCAGCCTCTTCAGATGAAGTATAGGGCGATAAATACAATTTTTGGCCATAAGCGTAAAAATAGATGGAATGGACTTGGGTATTCGAATTCATCACATTTTCAAGTTTCTTCATCAGGTCGCTGTGCCTTTGCATACGCTCCAAATCCGTTGCATAGTTACCGTCGACAAACATGCGGACTTCCGGTTCTTGCAGCAGCCCCAGTGCATCCTTGTCCACTTCATGGAAGATCATTTCCGTTTTCTCCATGATTTGATGCAATAAGGCTGTATTCGAATAAACGAGCTCCTGCTTTAGGCTCTTGGTCGTGTTCATGTAGGATAGCAGTACAGTGGCCGAGATAATGACGAGAAAGATTACTGCGTAGATCATTCCGGCCGCTCGACGGATATTTTTATTAATAAAGCGCATTCAAATCCACCTCGTATAAAACTGCGTTTAACAACAGAGGATGCCTGGAAACAGACACCCTTTTTAGTCTACCTGAAAATCTATTTCAGAGTATCAGTATGCTTTTGTAACGGAAGCAAAATAATTGTATCATTGGATATAGGTAAATCCAATACCAATGTTTCAAGGGATTCAAGCGCTTATAGAGCTGCACTGCTTGCGTTGCCACAGATTCAATGTCTCCATCTATTTCTTTCAGTACATAAGATTCCAATACTCCCATTGTCGCGGGTTCCTAAAAACTTAAAAAAATGTATGGTCCCACGGTATATAATTATATCTATTTCAAACGAGTCCTTTGTCCTATTTGTTCGTAACACCTCGTCGTGGACTTCATCCGGCGGAATTAAGCTGCAAACCAAAATGAAAACGGCCTTAAGTCCAATCAAAATTTGGACCAAGGCCGTTTTCATTATCATTTATAGTAAGAGTCGATCAATGGAACGAAGTAACCGCCGCCATCTTTAACCTGAAGGGAAATGGTTACTGTTTTCACGTTGCCGATATTGACCTCGATGTCTTTCAGCCCGTCATTCGGCGAGATGGTCCCAACATCCTTGAGAAGCGCATTGCTATCAAGATCCTTGATTTTAATATCGGTTAAATCTTTATCGAGCGCCGCAATTTTCAAGTGCAGCGTTTGGTATTTTTTGTCCGGAGTGATGATGAGTGTCGGTCCGCCAGACCCGTCGTGATAATAGTAAGCTTCCTTATAGTCTTTATTTTTGTAAGTCGTTTGCGTCGGATCTTTCGTATAAGTGTAGTCATTAAACTTCTCTGCATTCAAGGGGGTTCCATTCACTTTCTCCCCGAGGATGACTTCCTGATTCGCCGCATCGTAATCAACGGCTACTTGCAAAGCATTTGCAACCGCTCTGACCGGCAAATACGTATTACCCTCGTAAGTTATAGGAAGAATCGCCGAACCTTGCTGGTCATTAAGTTGGACCACGGAACCGTTGACCCGAACTTTGAGATCTGCGTTTAAATAAGCTTTGATTTCTTGCAAATTGGCGCCGGCATATGCGCCCGCCCCAGCTCCGACAAGTAAAGACAATCCCACGATCGAGGCAGCTAACTTCTTGTTTGGCAATGTGTCGTTCTCCTTTTAGCAAAAGTATAAAGACAAAATCATCCAGCTCTCCCTATTGATTATAAAATAAATCGAAAAAGAAGCAATAAGTCTATATATCTATGTTTTCATCATAAGCAAACAACTCGTATTGGTATGTTAATTGTATTGATATACAGTTGAGATTACTTAATTTTACTTAAAATCAGTAGTTTTAGCGTCAAGCTAATAATCAATTCTTTTTTTGAGGTGATTCCATGGATGATAAGAAAGCAGGAATAATCGCACCCACAGTACTTATCGGGATTATTGTGCTTATTGCTGGTGTTTTTTTTATCCTTCTATATCGGTGCATATTTTTCCATAAATTTACTCTTCGTTCTGCAGAGCAGTAAACGGAATCAAAACTTGAAATGTTATGGCCTTAAAATCGCCCCCTTGTATTTAATCGCCTCGTAACTTACCGGTTAAAAATTGTGCCTCACCTAGTCCAAAACTCCAATCAGAATCAGTATTTTCAACGATTGACACCATTAAATCGCTTGGCGATATACCGCACTCGACTTCTAGCCGTTCGGATAATAAGGAATATAGTTTTTGTTTCTTATCTTTGGGTCGAGCTTTACTTACAATGGAAAGAACAACCAGTTTGTCGCTTCGTTTAAACCCTAACCCAGTATCTTCAATAATCATATGATCTGCTGGATGTTCGTGAACGATTTGGTAACGATCCCGCTCGGGAACTTCGAAAACTTCTACGATAACGGCATGAACAACGTCTAAAAGCTTTTTAAGACTTTCTTTATCTCGCCCTTTTATAAGATCAAAACGAAGTAACGGCATTAATTTATGCTCCTTCATTTTTTGAATTATTACTACATTGTCCTACGAATTTATGGCTCGAATCAGAACCGTTCCCCTGAATAGAGAAAACTCTTTTTAACAAGAGCATCTGCTTGCTCAATAGTTTGTTTGACGATTTCAGCTGCAGATTGGTCTTTGGCTAACCTTAGACCCTGTCCCGCCCAGAGTGACATATACTCCGGGTCATTGGCTTTTGCAGCTGCCTGTCGAATGTCTCGCGTCAATGCGTTTTGAATTGGAAAGGCAGGGATTGTTCCGGGATACTGATGCATGTCATTCATAAACGTTGTTCGAATGCCCCTTGCCGCTTTACCCGAGTATGCACGTGTAATTTCAGTGGAGTCCTCATTTGCTGAAAGGATCTTTTGTTTGTATACTTCATGGGCGCCGCTCTCAGGGCAAGCCAGAAACGCGGTTCCCATCTGTACAGCAGCGGCCCCTAATGCGAGGCTTGCTACAAGTCCCCGTCCATCCATGATGCCCCCCGATGCGATAACCGGAATCGAAACATGATCGACGATCTGCGGAACAAGTGCCATAGTGCCAATCAGTGATTCGGAAACATTTTTCAAGAATGTGCCCCGGTGACCTCCTGCTTCACATCCCTGAGCCACAATTGCCGTTACGCCAGCCACTTCCAGATGTTTAGCTTCTTCAACTGTTGTAGCAGTGCCTACTACGACTGTACCCCGCTGCTTCATGGCTTGGATCACGTCATGTGGCGGTATGCAAAGTGAAACTAAATACCGAAATTTGTTCTTCCAGCAATACTTGCACTTGCTCTTCAAACGCTTCTGAAAACTTCGGAATCGATGGATCTGGTGTAATGCCAAGTTTGACGCGGTATCTATTGAGATAATCTGTCATTTGACCGACCGCTTCTTCCGATTCTTCAGGTTGCTCAGGTACAAACAAGTTTACCCCGAAAGGCTTGTCTGTTAATTCCCTGATCTTTCGGATCGCTCCGCGAAGTTGTTCCGGCGTTAAATATGCTGCTCCCAGATTGCCTAAGCCTCCGGCATTTGAAACTGCTGCTACTAGGTCGGGCGTTGTAGGTCCACCTGCCATCGGTGCCTGGAATATTGGGTATCGAATTTTTAGCGTGCGTGTTAATTCAGTTTCAAACATTGCCCAACGCCTCCTGTTATTGTGAGTAGCAAGAATGAGCGGCAAATTGTAACCATTGGGCAGCCATACAGGCATTATGCCCCCCAAAGCTTGCATGATGGAAGTATGGAAGTGTATGAAAACCGGCCGATTCCCATTGCAATGATGAGCATAACAAATCCACTTATCATGGCCTTGGTGGATTCTAACATTTTCGTATGCTTTGTTCCTGCATTCTCCACGAGACCAGCCCCTTTCTAAACTCATTGTATCTCTCGATCGACATCGTGTAAAATGAACCTAAATGATATTAAACATCAAAATTTTCAATACCTTGAACGGAGGAGCGGCGGTGGACATCCGAGACTTGCAGATCTTTCTGGCTGTTGCAAACGAGGGGAGTATTACCAGGGCAGCCGAGAAATTGGAATACGTTCAGTCGAGTATAAGTATCCGTATCCAACAGCTCGAAAGTGAGCTGAAAACTGAGTTATTCCGTCGTGGGCGACAAGGGGTTAAGCTCACAACATCCGGTGAGGCATTAAAGTCCTATGCTGAGAAAATTATCTTTCTTACTCAAGAGGCTGAACGAGTTGTGGCAGATAACTCGATCCCGAGAGGAACTCTCCGGATCGGATCTCTTGAAACCACAGCAGCCATTCGGTTGCCATTTATTCTCACCGAATACCATAAATCCTATCCAGAGGTCGACTTGACACTAAAAACGGGAACGACCGAAGAACTCATCCATTTAGTGTTGAAGTACGAATTGGATGGAGCTTTTGTAGCTGCTCCCGTTGAGCATGCAGAGCTCGAAACTATAGAGGTTGGGGTTGAGGAACTTGCGCTCATCTCAGGAGAACAGTTCCCCTCCATTGAGCGGCCGGAACAATTGCGTAATCTTCCTTTACTGGTGTTTCGTGTTGGTTGTTCTTACCGCCGAAAACTGGAGGATTGGCTACATTTGAAAGGAATTCTCCCTGCAAAGATCATGGAATTCGGAACATTGGAGGGAATCCTTGGATGTATTCACGCTGGCCTCGGGGTCTCCCTATTACCTCGCTCGGTGGTTGAGAGAGCCCTGATTAAATATAACTTGCAATCTCAAGACATTTCGGAAAATTTCGCCAAAACACCGACTCTTTTCATTCGCCGTAAAGATGCCTTTGAAAGTGTAGCTGTGTCTGAGTTCATCCGGACTGCACAACGTAGTTTCAACCATATGGAACCCGATTTTATTCAAACAAAATAAACTTAACGAGTCGTGTCTGGCCAAGATTATGCAGTTCCGCTACTTCTTCTTATTCCATTCGGTCAGGCACTATAAATTCATCTTCTCATTATTCTTTTGTATTCTAAAGATATGTTAATTTTTCATTTGTTAGTTAAAAGAGTGAAGCCAAATTTCACGCTTCACTCTTTCCCTCGTTTCCATGTATTCCAATGTTATCAAATTGCACCTTGGTGCTTCCGGTTAAGGCAGTTTGGATTTTCTCGAAGACTCAAAAATCATGAACGCTTGAATTCCTGAGATGCGATGAACATTTGTAAAAAAATTGTTCACTACAACTTAATAAATTTGCCAGTTGCTTGAGATTCAAAAGCCGCCAATATAACCTTGAGCGAACATGCGGAGGCATAAACCGCTGATTATGGCCAACCATCAAAAAGACGCTATTCCTTCGCGCAGCTTCTATTATCTGTTCACCTTCTTCTACAGTAGAAGCCATCGGTTTTTCAACCAGAACATGTGCACCGGCATTTGCAGCGGCAATCGTCATTCGAGCATGCAAATAGTTCGGCGTACATACACTCACTGCGTCCACTTTTTCATTTTCCAAATAATTCTTCAAAAGAAGAGTAGCTTTTCCCTCCATAAGCTGCTGCCATCTCTTCTGAACGCTCGGTTTTCGGATCGGATATGCAACCAGCTCCACATTTGGATTGGCGGCATATTCCGGAATATGTCTGCGCTGTGCGATAGATCCGCAACCAAATACTGCCTCCATTACGACGGAATAACACCACCACCGCCACCCATGATGCAGGCGAGTGAGTAATTTATATTTTTTTGGATTTATATCTTAAACGCAAAAAAACCGCCACTTATGTGACGGTCATTAATTTAAATTTGATTAACAACCGGATCATCCCATTCGGCAACCCCCCGTTTTCCACAAACCGGTTCAACCGGTGAAGAAGTTCATCTGGAGCAGCATATAACGCCGGCGATATCAAAGGGCTTTGACGCTTCGAAATGGTTTACATCCGGTTGAATCCCGTAAGGGCCGAGGAGCGGGAGACACCGCCGCTGCTACGTCCCCATGTACAATAACGTACATGGGAAACAGCTGACATAGACATAAGTTGATCTAGTCTTCCTTCAATAACCGCTCCAAATTGCCGTAGCTGATGGCCACGCCTTCCACCTCATCTTTGGCCGTTACATCCTGCTCGACAAAAATATACTCTGCGGAGCCGATGCTTCGCGCTGCTTCAATAATCGCACGTATATTCAGCGTGCCGGTGCCGATCTCGCAAAAATGGGCGGGATCCTGCGTTTTATACAGCTCGTTGATCGTAATGCTGCTCGTTGCTCCAAACACATCAAACCAGTTCACAGGCTGCACAGTGACCGGCAAATCCTTTTGATGCAGCTTTTTGCAGCGATCCCCCAATTCATGAAGCCATACGATCGGGTTAGCTCCCCCCCTCACCGCCCAGTACGAATCGAATTCAAAATGAATCAAATCTTTCTCCATGTTGTTCAGCAAGATGTCCATCACCGTCTCGCCTTCAAACTGCTGAAATTCCTGAAAATGGTTATGGTAATACAGGCCCAGCCCGTTCGTTTTGCAAAGCTCGCCGTAACGGTTGAAGGTTTCGCAAAACCGGAGCACATCGTCCTTATTGGAGAAAAAGGCAACGGAGCAGCCGATGGCCGTGCTGCCGATCGTATGGTTAGCCTCGATGATCCCTTCCCATTCCGTTTCTTCATTGATATGGGTATGACAGCCGACCACTTTCATCCCGAGCCGATCAAGCTGTGCCCGTACTTCCTTCGCCGACAGCCCGCCGATTAGGCTTAAGCCTTCGTCAGTTTTTCGGATGACCATTTCCAGGTTCTCATAGCCGATGGCCGCTAATTTTTCCAATGTCCCTATAAAATCTTGCTTCAGTGCATTTTTGACCGAATACAGCTGCAGTCCCATGGATAAACTCATATTCCATCCCCTCCGTCAAAGTTGTTTATTTCGAATTAATGAAACAATGACGCCTGTAATAACAAGGAAAGCACCAGCTATTTGACTGACCAGCACATCCTCTCCCATGAAAATACTCATCATCATGGAGGTAATAGGAACGAAGTTAAAAAATAGCCCCGTGCGAGAAACTCCAAGTTGGGATATACCTTTGTTCCACCATAAATAGGCCAGCACGGAACCGAATAATGCGATGAAACCAATAATCATCCAAACGTCCGCCAAGTTAACCAAATGATCAGGTTTTGGCTCAAGTGGGAAGTTCATAAATGGAATAAAACAAATGGCTCCAAAACACATAGTAAGTGCCGTTGTTTTTTGAGGAGTACTATCTTTTAAATATTTTCTTCCTAACACTCCATAGAGAGCCCAACAAGAATTTCCGCACAACACTAACAAATCTCCAACAGATACTGAGCTCAACTTTGTTATGGAGCCTGCCGTAATGACAAACCAGACTCCTATCAAGGAAAGGATCATGCCCAGCAGTTGTTGCCTGCTCATCCGTTCCCTTAGCAGCAAAAATGAACAAATTAAGGTTACCGCTGGATTCGCCGCCGTGATTAGTGCCGTGTTTACAGCCGAAGTAGATGACAATCCGCTAAAAACCAATGCGTTGGTCATGAAAATTCCAATGACTCCTATGAAGAAATATCTTATTAAATTGGGCTTCAGCTGCCGATAGGTCGGCCTCTCCTTCAGGTAATAAATAAGGAGCAAACAGCATGCGGCTATTAAAAATCTCCAGCCTACCACATTCATCGGACCGATAGCACTAACGGCTATTTTCCCTAAATTAAAGCTCACTCCCCATAAAATAGCTGATCCGATGAGCATCAAATATATCTTTCCGTTTTTCACATGTGTCGATCCTCTCTCCGTAATCATCCGGGACCACCTGTTTGCGGGCAAACGCTCAACCTTTAACCGCACCTTCCGCTATCCCCGATACAATGAATTTCTGGAAAATCGCATAAATGAGAATAACCGGAATCGCCGTCAGCACCAAGGCCGCCAAAATTAGCGACCAGTCTTTCGTATATTCACCGAATAATTTATTGGTAGAGAGGATCAGCGTATAATCGTTAGCATCCTGAATCATCAGCAATGGCAGCAGGAAATCGTTCCAAATCCACAAAAAATTCAAGATGCCTGCAGTAACGGTAATCGGCAGAAGCAAAGGGAGAATGATGGTCGTAAACGTTCTGAATTGCCCGCAGCCGTCCATATAAGCCGATTCCTCCAGCTCGCGGGGAATAGACTTCACAAACCCATGGTATAAGAAGATCGCCATGTTCACGCCCAGACCGATATAAATGACGGCAAGTCCGTAGATGCTGCCTTGCAACGACAGGCTTTTTGCCGTCTTCACCAGCGGGATCATGATCGAGTGGAAAGGCACCAGCATGGAAGAGATGAACAGGAAGAAAATCAAACCGCTCAGCTTGCCGGGCGTTCGGGACAGCTTATAGCCTGCCAAAGAAGCGAACAGTAAGATGCCGGCAATCCCGAGCACCGAGACAATCACCGTATTTCCGAGACTGGACAGCAGTTGAGTCTTCTGAAGGGCATCCGTATAATTCTCGATATGCATTGCAGTCGGCAGCGACAAGATGGAGCCGAATATTTCTTTTTCCGTTTTGAAAGAGTTCAAGACGGTCATGTACAAAGGAAAGAAGGAAACAACCGCAAACAGCGACAGTACGATGGTAATGATAAAGGAATACAGCCTCGCCGTCCTCACGCTTCCACCTCCCGCTTCTTCATCACAAAAACCTGAACAAAGGTAAACAGCATGATCATAACGAAGAGAAGCACCGATTTCGCGCTGGCATAGCCGTAACGGAAGTTGCTCGAGAACGCTTCCTCAAAAATATTCATGGTGATCACCTGCGTCGCTCTGCCCGGCCCTCCGCCGGTCAATCCATAAACGACGTCGTAAACCTTAAATGCGCTGTTTAAAGTAAGAAAGAAGCATATCGTAAGCGCATGCGTGATCATGGGCAGCGTGATATGAACAAGCGTCTGAACGGGAGTGGCGCCGTCGATCGTGGCGGCCTCGCGAAGCGATTGCGGCACTCCCTGCAGGGCGGCCAAATAAATAATCATCATATACCCGACGCCGTGCCATAAGGAAACGATGGCGATGGAGAAGAAGGCCACCTTCGGATTCCCGACCCACTCTTGATTCAGAAACAACATCCCCGTCTTGGCGGCTAGCTGAGGCAGCACTTGAGAAAACACGAAGGTCCATATGAATGCGCTAATAATCAAGCTGACCATATTCGGCATAAAAAAGATCGTTCTGAACAAACCTTTCGTCTTCCGCCGCGATTCGATGAGAATCGCAAGCAGGAGCGCGATCGCATTTTGCGCGATGACCATGAAGACGACGTATTTGAGAGTAAACCTAATTGCATGAAGAAAGTCGGAATCTTCCGTGATCGCTTCAACGAAGTTGTCTAAGCCGACGAAACGATAGCTTTTGGCGAGCCCGTTCCAATCCGTAAAGCTGTAATAAAAGCCGCCTAGAGTCGGAATCATCAGCATTACCAAATAGGTGATGAATGCCGGGGCGACGAATGCGAGCAAGGACAGATGGCTGTTTTTCATTATTACGTGCACCTCCAGGAAGGGATAAAGACAGCATTTCTGCTGTCTTTATCGTTGTTCGTTCGCAGAACTATTTGTTGATTTTATTGGCGTTCTTCCAAGCCTTGTCCAAGACGCTGATGACGTCATCCTGCGAAATCGATTTGGAATAGTACGCTTGCAGCAGCTTCCCGACCTCGTCCTTGACCGCAGGCGGCATGGTCGGATCTTTGTACGCTTTGCCCTCTTTAACATAAGTCAGCGCTTCGTTAATCCACGGATAGCTTTCGAACGTATGATTTTTGGCATTCGGATTGTACTTCAAGCTCTTGAACAAATCGTTCGTTACCTTATCGTCCAGCACAAAGTTTACGAAATCGTACGCCACTTCTTTGTTTTTGCTGCCCGCAGCGACAGCGAGCGAAGTGGAGACGCTCATATTGATCATCGTGGCGTTCGGATTATCGTTGACCGGCAGCGGCGCAACGCCGAACTGCAGATCCGGGTTCGACTTCAGAAGCGTATCGGCATACCAGGGTCCCATCACCCACATCGCCGCTTTTCCTTGAGCGAACGCCGCCGCGCCTTCGGCTGCGGATACTTCCAGCGCCCGTTCGGTTCCGTTGGCATTCACCAGGTCAAAATTGCCAAACAGCTGATTTTTGATCTCCGAGAACGAACCTTTGTCGCTGTTCATCCGGTCGACGAAGTCCTTGTTTTCCGTATTGACCAGTGCACCGACGGTTAGCGGCAAGAAGAGCTGCGGCGATCCCGCTTCTTTATAGGCCAGCTGGAAAGGCGTAATTTTATTTTTCTTCAACGTCTCGATCACCGACTTCATTTCGGTAACGGTTGTCGGCGGCTTCAGCCCGAGATCGGCAAATATTTTCTTATTGTACAAATAACCCCAGTTCAGCGTTTCAAGCGGTACGGCCAGCACCTTGTTGTCAATCGTGACAGCCGGTCTGACGCTATCCAGAATTTTACCCGCGAATGGCTGCTTGGACAGATCATCTACATAACCGGCTTTATAATAAGTCGGCAGATCGTTGATCGCGTGCAAGGAGAACACATCCGGACCATCGTTGGCCGCCAGTCTTGTTTTCAAAATTTGCGGCGCTTGATCGATCGGCGGCATTTCCATCTGCACTTTGACATTGATGTTTTTCTCCGCTTTCTCTTTGGCCGTGAAGTCGGCGACAAACTTGTCGTATTGCTCTTTGAATCGCGGCTGAGCCAGAAAGACCTTCAAGGTGACTTCCTTCGGCGCGGCCACGCCGCTTCCCGAAGCTTGATTGCCGGTATTCCCGCCGCCATCGCCTTTTGCCGAGCATCCCGCGAGCAGCGAGATCGCAGCCGCCGTACTCAACATGACCTTCCAACTTTTTCTCATATATTGCGACCTCCCTGTAATGGATTACATTTTGATTATAAAGGAATACCGGAATCAGTTAATTAGATGAATTTACCCGCTTTCATTGCATTTTTTTAACCTTCTTCTTGATTTTTGCGCATTTCTCCGGGAGCTATGCCGAAATATTTCTTAAACACTCTGTAGAAATAAGCGACATCTTCGTACCCGCACATTTCAGCCACCGCTTTAATCGGAATCCGATTGATGACGATCAGCTCTTTGGCCTTCTCCATTCGCAGCTGTTGCATATAGTCCGTAATATTGACGGCAAACTCGCTTTTGAATGCCCGGCTGAGGTAGACATAGCTGACAAAATAAACTTGGGCGATCTTCTCCACCGTAATGGGCCTGGTGAAATTGTTTTCGATATACCTTTTAATATCCCGCAAATTCAACTTTTTCTTATTTTTCCGTTGATGGATCAAATCTTCGATGATAGAAACATAAAGCTTGGACAATTCCTCCACGACCGCTTCCCATGAAGAAAATCCGCATGATTCTAAGGGCAGGGGATCGCCATCAACCAAGTTTTTCGCCATAAGCTCTTTCAGTAAAAATAAATACTCCTGATACACGTGTTCCATCTCGAACGCTTCCAATCGCTTATAGGCATCGATTTGGGCCCCCAGCTGCCGGAAAGCGGATTGAACGTTGTCCGCATCCAGATCGGCAAAGGAAGAAGCGATGGCGGGCATCGCATTTTTGATCATCTTCGTCAGCTCGATATCGAACGCAGCGTTCTGCCCCGCCGCAACGGCAGATTCTATCTCCTCTTTGCACTTTCGCAATACGGCATTCAGTTCTCTGGGATCGATCGGTTTCAACAAGTAATCTTTTGCTTTCGAGAGAATCGCTTGCTTCATATATACAAAATCGTCATGCCCGCTAACCACGATCAGCTTGATTGCCGAAAACCGGCTATGGATCTGTTGCAGCAATTCAGTCCCGTCCATGCCCGGCATGCGCATATCCGTAATCACAATATCGGGAGACTGTTCCTCAACGAACCGAATCGCCTCCAGCCCATCGGCGGCTTCCGCTATAATGCGCATCCCGTAGGCTTCCCAGTTGCCGAACCTCTTGATGATGTCCCGATTCCATTCTTCATCATCGACAATAAGCACCTTAATCACTGGTGACGCTCCTTTCCTTAGGCAGCAGCAGCCGAATGGCGGTCCCTTTGCCGGGTTGACTGTCGATGGACAGTCCATAGAGGGACCCGAAATGCATGCGAATTCTCGCGGCCACATTATTCAAGCCGATCCGTTCGTTGCCTGCCCGAAACGGTTCGATTTGTGTCTCCAGCTGGTGCTGAAGCTGAAGCAGGCGTTCGGGAGGAATGCCCACCCCGTTATCTTCAATCAAGATGAAGATGCCTTCCGCAGTATGCTTGACCGTAATATGAATTTCCCAAGCTCCGGTTTTCTTATCCAAGCCGTGAATGAATGCATTCTCCACAATAGGCTGCAAAGTGAGCTTCGGGATCGCACAGGATTCTACGCCCGGTTCCAGAAAGATGTACGTCGATATGCGGGAAGTAAATCTTTGCTTCTGAATGTGCAAGTAATTTTGAACGTGATCGAGTTCCTGCTGAAGCGTCGTCAGCTCTTCCGGATCCCGGATAATATAGCGGAACATGTCGCTTAACGAACGGATGACATCATAAATTTCGTCCGGTCTTTTGGAGAACGCCATACTGCCGATCAACTGCAGCGTATTTTGCAGAAAATGCGGGTTGACCTGGGCCTGCAGCGCCTTCAATTGGGCGGTCTTTTTCTCCAAATTCATGCTGTATTCCGTCTTGATATATTCTTTGATCCTTTTGGACATATTGTAGTAGCGCATCTCCAGCAGTCCGATTTCATCTTTCCTCGTAACGGGCGGAGTTTCATCCTCTTTCGGAGGGACCATCCCTTGCATGGCCCTAGCCAATTTCACAATGGGCTTCGATGTCTTCCAGGCAATGATAATAGCAACGAGGACGGAAAGGAGGATCGAAACCGCGCCGATAATGATCGCGTACTGCCAAGTTCTTCTCGCGCTGTCGTTAATAAAACTGCTGGGTATCACTTTGATGACGTTCAAATTCCATGGCGGGATGTTGCCGTAAAACACATATTCTTCTTCCGTTCGAAAATAACCCGAACCGGAGTGCATGCGGTTTTGAAGCTTTATCAATTGATCGGCAGAAACGGGCTGACCTCCGAGGGAGTATAGGATCTCGCCTTGTTGATTGGCGATGATGACCGTTTGTTCGCTTCCCGGAGTCAGCAAATTCAGCGTATTGTCCAGATTGGACCAATTGATTTCAAGCGCAATGCCGCCAAGTCGTTTCCGGTCTTCGAACCGATTGATGGTCCGCATGAGATAAAAGACGCCGGTATGTTCTTTATTTTCGATGATGAAATCCACGTGCTTCTTGAAAAAATCGCCGAACGGTTCCGGAATCCGCGGTGGCGTGAAAACCTCGATATTGCTGCCGCTGACGAGAAATTGTTTATTCGTATCGTTCAAATAGATTTGAATCCCGGATAAATAATTGACGTTGGAATAAAAAATCGAGGTAACGGCATTCACGAAACCTTTTTGAGCGTTAAAAGCAATGGAAGGATTGGCATCCCCCATCTTGCGGATATAATCGTTGTAGCTTTCGTTAATAAGCTGGGTGTAAATAATATTGTTCATTTGCTCGAACCGTTCCCCCAAATAACCCGCAGTCCATTCGATTTTTGACGAGTTGGACTCAATGACCTCCGCTTCAACCGATCTTCTTGTATTTTCGGCGGCAAGCAAAGAGATGAAGATCAAGGGGACGCAAGAAATACCGATCATCGTGACAATCAATTTATTTCGAATACTGCGTTGAAAAGGATCCAGAATGAACTGGATAATCCTGGTCATTATTCTCAATGAACTCACAGCCTTTTTCTACGAAGTCACTTGCATCATTCATTATAACATTAGACCGGACCCCATAACTTTGAGGAACCCGGTCTAAGGACGTCATAATGAAACGCTATAGCTGTCTGCCAAACAGATTTACCCCTTACCACCGGCATCTGTACTGCTATTATAATATGGAAACAGATCCGATAGATTAGAAGGAATTACCCAAATTTATTGTATTTTTTTACCCTCAAGCAAAAAAAGAGGGGTTGCCCCCTCTTCAATGTACTTCATACTATGGTTTTTGCTGCTGCATGCGGCCGGCTGCCTTCAATCCTAGCGCGAGCGCTCCGCAAAGTCCGGCATCGTCTCCCAAGCCCGGCGGTACGATATACTCGTCAATTCGGGCCGATATCGCTTTCGCGCTTACATATCCGTTCAGGTTGTTTTGAATCTCGGTACGAATCATCGGGAACAATTGGGTCTGGTGCATGACGCCTCCTCCAAGAATGATTTTTTTCGGAGAGAGCATCAATATGGCGTTGGTTACGGCCTGGCCGACGTAATACGCCTCCAAGGCCCATGCCGGGTGATCGTTCGGAAGCTCGCTTCCCTTCCGCTTCCAACGTTTTTCGATAGCCGGGCCCGAAGCCATCCCTTCCAAACAATCCCCGTGATAAGGACATATGCCCGGAAAGGGCTGTCCATCCGCATGGTCTTCGACATGGCGTCTTGTCAGCATATGGCCGCCTTCCGGGTGGACGAGCCCGTGCGCCAAATTCCCTTCCGTATATACCCCTATCCCGATTCC
Organism: Paenibacillus hamazuiensis; assembly: GCF_023276405.1. NCBI lineage: Bacteria > Bacillati > Bacillota > Bacilli > Caryophanales > Paenibacillaceae > Paenibacillus > Paenibacillus hamazuiensis. Next base: position 8,534,273 of record NZ_JALRMO010000001.1, on the reverse strand, counting down.
CGTGCCGACGGTAAAGTACAAGCAGCTGCCCAGTCCTTTGGCCGCCCCCCACATGGCCTCCCCGAAGGCAGCGGCATTTACGTCCGTATCCCATCCGAACGGAACGTCGAACGCCTGCCGAAGCGTATCCAGGAACGGAAAGCCCGCCCAGCCGGGCTTCGGAGTGGTCGTTATATACCCATAGGTCGGGCTGGCAGGATCCAGGTCGACGGGACCGAACGATCCGATGCCGATTGCCTCCACTCCTTTGCCGTTAAAATATTGAATCGCCCGCTCCATCGTTTTCTCCGGATGCCCGGTCGGAAAGCTCGCCTTATCCTCGATGTTTCCGGCTTCATCGCCTACTCCGCAAACAAATTTTGTCCCGCCCGCTTCGATAGCGCCGATACGCAAGATGAATCCCCCATTTTCCGCATATTTACCAGGCGGATCTCAATTTCCAAATATCCATAGATTTGACGATCACCGTATCTCCGACTGCATATAGATCGAGAAAAACACTTGCCGGATCGGGATAAATATTGTTCGTCAGCGCAACCCGGTAATGGTCCACATATATTTCAACGACACAAGTATCGATAAAAATATGCAGCGTCAGCGTCTCGGAAGCTTCCAGGCGAACGCTGCACACCCCTTCGCTCCATCCGTCCGACCGGTTTCTGTCAAACGTCAGCTCTTTTTTGCGCAGATTGTAGCTGAGAACCGTTTGCTGTTTGCGGTCCTCGGAGGCTCTGAGAATAAATCCGACTTCTTCCGCTTCGGAGCCGGACAATTGGAGCTCGGCTTTGATTTCCAAACAGTCGCTGGCCGTATAATCCGGAAGAAGCGGGGTACCCGGCACAATTTTGGCATTCGTATAATGATAATGCTCTCGCCTGAGCACCTGCAGCTCTTCGACCGGCGGGAAACTCAATCTTCCATCCTCGCCAAGCTCCACCGTTCTCGGGGCCGACATGGCGCCGCACCAATTGTTTTTCCCCGTAGGTCCGAAGTTTTTAAACCACGGCATCCAATCCCATGCATTCAGCCAGGCAATGACGATTCTTCTGCCTTTGCCGTCAAGGAACGATTGGGGGGCATAATACTCGTACCCGAAATCGACATCGCCTATTGTATCCCATGTAAATGTACCCGTTTCGTAATCCATGTCGCCGACAAGATAGATCGTCTTTCGCTCGCCCATTCCCATAGGCGAGAACATCAGCACGTAGCGGTCTCCGAGCGGGAAGAAATCGGGGCATTCCCACATCGAGCCCATCGTGCCGTCGCTCTCGGCCAGCACCCCGACATAATCCCACACTCGCAGATTCGGCGATTTGTACAGCAAAGCCTTGCCCTGGCCGTCTTTGCTCGAACCTACCACCATATACCAAGTATTCTCGTGCTTCCAAACCTTCGGGTCGCGGAAGTCGGAGGACCCGTCCTCCGGAGGCGTGCTAATGACAGGATTGCCTTCGTATTTGCGGAACGTAATGCCATCCGAGCTGGTCGCCAGATTTTGAGTCTGAATCACCGCGCCGTCGCGAATGACGGTTCCCGTGTACAGCACCGACAAGATGCCGTCGTCGTCAACCGCGCTTCCCGAAAAACATCCGCCTCTTTCGTGAAGGTCATAGCTCTCGCTCGGAGCGAGTGCGATCGGAAGGTGCTGCCAGTGAACCAGGTCCTTGCTTTTCGCATGCCCCCAATGCATAGCTCCCCACTCCGGTGCGTACGGATAATGCTGGTAAAACAAATGGTATTCGCCCTTGTAAAAAATAAGTCCGTTCGGGTCGTTAATCCAATAAGCCGGCGCCATGAAATGATATTTCAAGCGCATGAGGTCTTTGCTTACTGAATCTTTCACTTTGGCGATGGAGTTTTCCGCTTTCAACAATGCTTCGCGATGCAACGAATCGTTTGACATTACGATCTATTCCTTCCTTTATTCGGAATCATGGAGCCGGTTAAGTCCCCGGAACAGACTTATCCGTTTGGTTTTATGAGTGAAAGGCGTTTCTTACCGCCTTGCTTTGCTCGATGTTTCCGCGGGAATGCTGCGCCAGCCTGTCTTCTTTTTTCTTCACCTGAGCCGCGCGGCCTTCCGCATATTGCTCCATCCGCGTTTTGGCCATTTCGTACGACTGCTGCATCTCCTCGTTCAGGGCAACCGGCTTCAGCGGTCCCGGGCTCGGGAATTGCGGCATCCGCTGGATGCGCTCCTCTACCGGCAAAATACCGAAAGGCTCGGACGGCAGCGTCTGATACCAATACGCCGTGGAGGACCAATCGTCGGACAGATGATTGGCATGACCGTGCTCGATCGTCACCTTCAAGCTTTCCGAGAAGTGAACCGGGTCGGTAATATGGAAGCGGTACGAAACTTGGTAACCCGGCACATCGCTTTCGTGAATGATCGAGCCGTGGAACGGGAACGCATTTTTTTGCATGCCCCAGGCATGATTGAAATAGTCTTCGGCGCCAGTACCGACAATGCTCGGGAGCTTCTCGCCGTCAATGAAGATCATGTCGTCGCCTTCGCCCCACCAACTGCCCTGAAAATGGGTCACGGACAAGTTGCAGCCGATATAATGCCCTTTTCCTTTCGCTTCCAGAATCACATAATTGCCTTCACCGTCCAGATTGGCTATCCGGTTTACTTCCGGCGTATTGACCTGCAGGTCCGGCCCCCAGCCGTCGCAAGGATTTTCCCGGCGCCACTGCGCGTGAAAATAGGCGGTGTCTTCTCCAAAAGGCTGCTTATACAGCTCATAGTCGATATGGAAGTACAAGCCGAACGGCACGTCGTTTTCATTGATGATTTCAATCTTGGCCCGTTTGTTGAACGGCATCGGCAAATAGCAGTTGACCGATGCGACGCCGCCGAACTTGAACTGCTCTTCCGGCTTGACGGATACCGTGAAAGGCAGCGAAGCAAAGTTGCCCGGCATCGAATGGCCGATGCAGAAAAAGTCGCCGTAAGGAACCAGTACGCTCGGGTGATCCTGATCGTCCCAGGTCATTTTAATCAGCACTTTACGGTACCACGCCGGATCGGCCGATTCCCAGGTTACTCCAAGCGCATTATGAATTTCGTTGACCGGCGCGATATTGCCTCCCCATTCCGGATGTATGACGCTCGGTCCGTGAACTCGGCGGCAGAAGGAAGTCATCCACAGATGCGTGATGCTTCCCGGGCCTTCAATGTCCCCCAGTACGATCGACTCTCCGGCGGGAATCATCCAATAGTCTTGATTTTTCCCGTCCTGGTCCCAACTGGAGACACGGGCGGAGCGGACTTCCTTGATTTGGGTCAAGTTTCCAAGCAGGTTCAAAGATTGATTTCGCATACATGATTTCTCCTTTAGTTTTTTTATATGAAATGGTTGCTGCCCAATGGATACGGCTCAGCCTTTTACCGCCCCGGCGGTCATTCCTTCGATAATGAACCGTTGGAAGATCGCGAAAAATACGAGCTGAGGGATGATCAAAAGCGTGCTTGCCGCAATAATGCCGCCATAATCGATATTAAATCGGCCTTTAAACTGAGAGATTCCAAGCGATATCGTCTGCATGCCGTCTTTGTTAACGAGCGTCACAGCGAATGGAAACTCGTTCCATATATAGAGAACATTAAAAATAAATATTGTTGCGACAACAGGCATAATGACCGGGACTACGATGGATCTGCACAATGTAAACAAGCTGCAGCCGTCGATGACGGCGGCTTCTTCCACTTCTTTCGGGAAGCCTTTCAAAAAGCCGGTGAACAAAAGCGTATTAAACGATATCGAAGTGGCGATGTACGGAATGATCAGGGATGCGTACGTATTTAACAAGTCAAGCGAAATCGTAATCCGATATACCGGAAACAGCAGGATAAACGCCGGAATCGCCAGCCCCGCCAAGAGAAGAACATGGATCGAATGCTTCAGCTTGGCGGATCTGAACACCATTCGCGACAAGGCATATGAACTCATGAACGTGATGACCAGCTCGATCGCGATCGTGACGACTGCAATCAGAAACGTATTTTGATACAACAACCCCAGATTCAACGTGTTCCATGCGCGAACGTAGTTGTCCAAGCCGAACGTCCTCGGCAAGCTGAACGGATCGTTCAAGATGTCGTTATTGGATTTGAACGATAATAGAATCATCCACAAGAACGGCAGCAGGACGACTAAGGTGACGGCATAAGATAAACTATGCGTGCCGATCGCATGAACATATGGATTGGACCGTTTGCCGGCGATGTGATTCAAACCCCTTCAGCCCCTATTCATTATTCATCGATGGTTTTTCTATTGAAACCCATGTACGCAAGCGAAAAGATCATCGTCAGCAGAAACGTGACGAAAGCAATGGACATCCCGTAGCCGTATTCCCCCGAGGTAAACGTCACATTATACATATAAGTGACCATCACTTCGGATAGATGATTGGGCCCGCCGCCCGTCAGCATAAATACCGTCTCAAATATTTTGAATACGCCGGTAATGATGAGTACGACATTGATCTTGATCGTTTCGTTCAGCATCGGGATTGTTATGAATAACATCTGCTGCAGACGGCCGGCGCCATCGATCGTGCTGGATTCGTACACATCCTTCGGAATCATTTTGAGACCGGCCAGGAAAATCGTCGCCAAGAAACCGACGGTTTGCCAAACAAAGATCACGCCGACGGAATAAGGGGTCCATGTCGTGCCGCCGATCCATTGCAAGGCGAGCCTGCCCAAGCCGATGCTTTTAAGAAAGTGATTGATGAGGCCCATCTGCGGGTCCAAGATGAACACCCAAATCAATCCGACCAGAATCGGCGCCACAATGCTAGGTGCGAAATTTAATGCCTTAATCGCGTTTCCGCCTTTCACCTTGGCGTTCAAAAGCAGAGCCAGAAAGAAAGAACCCGGCAGCAGCAAGACGATGGAGACCCCCAGAACGATGATCGTATTTTTTAAGGAAACCCAAAACAGACGGTCTTGAAACAACTCCGCGTAGTTTTTAAGTCCGATGAACTCGGCTGCTCCTATGCCCGTATACTTAGTGAAACTGTAATAAAAGGAAATTAAAACAGGCAAAATGATGTACCCCAGATAGATAGCCAAGGTAGGAAATAACATCAGAAACAAATATTTACGTTTGCTAAGCCAAATCATCGCACTCTCTCCCTGTCTGCCTTCTTGATGAGCGCGTTCTGCCGACGAAATGCCGGCAAAAAGCGACGACGATTAACGCATCTTCTTATCGACAAGATCAAGAGCTTCCGCAGGCTTGAAGATTCCGTTGATGACACCGTAAATGCTGTCGTTCAGGGCGTTTGCCGCAGCTTCGCTGAGCACCAGGTCCGGCTGCGCGACAGGACGCTCCCAACCCGGAAGGTTCATTTGCTCGAGCACCGCATTGTAGACGGGATACTTCTCCTTGTCTATTTTGCCCATATACTTTACGACCGGCGGCGCTTCATTCTCGGCCATAATGGCCGCGCCTTCTTGACTGTAAAAGAACTGGAAGAACTTCATGACCGCGTCATATTTCGCGGCGTCTTTTTTCACTTCTGCATTCGCTACGAGCGGAGCCGCTCCAACCACCATGGCGACTTTCTGATTGCCGACGCCGTCAGAGAATGTCGGTCCCCAAGAGAAACCTACGTTTTTCGCAATCGGACTTGCTTCGATCTTCTTGGTTTCCCATACGCCGGCATCCAGCATAGCCGCCTTCCCCGCGGTAAACATCTCCACCGCTTGGAAATAGGACAGTGTGGATACGTTTTCAGGGAAAGCTCCCGCCGTCCGAAGCTCGTCGATTTTCTGATAAAACTTGAGAAAATCTGGGTTGTTGAATTTCTCCTTGCCTGCTGCGATGTTATCGATCTTGTTAAAAAAACCGTAACGGGTCAGCATCCCGAGGAAAGCCCAGGTGCTGAAGGCGTCTTTCGCGCCTTTGGCAATCGTGACGACATTATTGCTCTTGAACACTTTCGCCGCAGCCAGCAGCTCGTCGTAGGTTTCCGGCACTTTCACTTTGTATTGATCAAATATTGCTTTGTTATACCATAGTCCGGTTACCAGCGCCTGATAAGGAAGGCCGAATTGCTTGCCGCCATCCTGGTAGCTTTGTTTCAGCTTGGCATCCATATTGGAAGCGATGTCATCGTTGGTTTTCAGAAAATCCGTCAGGTCGAGCAGCATGCCGGCTTTGTTCATTTCTTTCGCAGGTGCCGGCAGCATCCAGAATATATCCGGCAGCTGCCGGGCTTGCGCAGCCATCTTCATCTTCTTGACGTGCGAATCCGTGTCGGATCCTTGCAAATCGATTTTGATATTCGGATATTTTTCCTGAAACTTCTGTACAATGCCGTACATGTAAGGCTCCTGATCCTTGACATTGGCAACATGCATAGCAATCGATAACGTGACGGCCTTTTGCGATTCCGATCCGGTTGCCGATTTCGTGCCGCCGGACGGCTGCTCGTTGCCGCATCCCGCCGAACTCAAAGCAAGCAACGCCGCAGTCATGATCGACAAACATTTTCTCATATGCCCGATCTCCCCTTTTCCCATATTGCTCTCCTAGCAAATGTTGCTTCTGCCGCTCGGAGGTTACCCTAATATTAACCGTTTACATCCCCATTGTATTTAGCAAAGCTTATTTATTATTTATCATTTATTGCTTTTCCAACTTGTGATAGGATCATATTATACCGAACCTGCGAGGAGGAATTTCGTGATCTTGCACCAAATATCCCCATATATTCGCGTCGCCATGGACAACATCGTGGAAGGGCCTTGGGTTATTGAAGAGAGGGTATTGTTCGATTACGAACTGCTTTACATCATGGAAGGCAAAGTGATTTGTACGATCGAGGATACGGTCTATGAGGGAGAGCGCGGGGATATTTTTTTATTTCGTCCCAAACAGCGCCATAAAATTGTAAAAGTGGATGGTTCGCGGTTTCGCCAGCCGCATATTCATTTCGATTTTTTCTATAATACGGACAGCGAGAAGGTCAAGGTATCGTTCCGGCCCCTCGAAGAAATCGGCGAAGAAGAGATCAACTGGTTCCGTCAGGATATCGTCGATCAGATGCCGGTTCCGCTCCCCAGCCATTTGCGGTTGAAAAACCCGATCATGATTGAAAAAATGCTGATGGATATCATTTACGAGTATGAAACGAAAATGCCGTTATACGAATTTAAAGTGAAGGGATTGTTCATCCAGCTCTGGATTCAGCTGCTAAGGGAGAACTATTGGAACATGAATCCTCAGCTCGAAACGAATATGCACACTTTGATGCACGTCAAGCAGTATCTCATGCACAATACTAACCGGAAAGTCCGTTTGGACGAAATCTCCAGAATGTCGGGAATCAGCAAACATTACCTCGTTCGTCTGTTTCATCATTCATTTGGCATGAGTCCGATTCAATATCATAACTTGATGCGCATGCACGCCGCACGCCATCTGATTCAGTTTACCACGGAACCGCTTACTATCATCGCCGAGAAAATGGGATTCCCGAACATTCATGCATTCAGCCGATTTTTCAAAATGGTCGATGGCACTTCGCCGTCCTTTTACCGTTGAAAAGGCTAGGAATTTCGCCGCGACATCCGCTATTTACTAGAGCGGGATTGCCGGGCTCAGTTATACTTCCAATACAAAAAAATCTTATGTTAACATATGAGTTATATTGGTCTCCGGCGTTAAGCCTTAGCGACGCTTAGTCCCTCTTCCGTTTTGGGCTATGCGATTTCTTTATGATATGTTCCCCGGAATAAAATCGCTTCCTGCCGAGCGAACCGTTTCGTTCAGCGCGTTGTCCAGCACGAACAGAACATAATGCGAGCCGCTCCGGGAAAACGGCGACGGGCAAGTAGGGTACGGCGTCGCTCAGCTGAATGCCGATCGTTTCCGAGGTTCAAGGTCGCCATAGCGCTTTGTTTAAGGGGCTTGCTGAATGGGGACTTAGGAACCCGAAGTTAACTTTCGGAGAATCGTTCGGTACTATCTTCCCCCCCCCAATTGAAACATTTGGCGTCGAGACTAGGGGTCGACCGAGATATGCCGGTTTACGCATTAAACGAACGGAGATGGGGAGTTGTTTTCCAAACTATGCTTGACCATGTCCCTTCCTATCGCTGGCCGAGAAGGTTCAACCGCTGGAAACCTCAAAAGAAAATCTATTTGTTCATTATTCGGAAGCGCTGCAGGATCTGCGTAAATGCCTTCAGACTGATGACGAAGCCGCCGTGGAAAATACGGTTTCCAAGTGGATTTCCTTCATCGGGAAACACCGTTATCCGGTCCACGCCGTTCGCAGCTGGGTGGTCAACCTGATGAGCGATTTGGAGCTGAAATATTCCGGGGATCATGCCAACGCTTGTGGCAATCGGTAATGACCGTGAACGTGATGTCTTGGCCATACCTCACAGAAGAGCTCGCTGCTCTGCATGAATTCCCCGATCAGCGCCGCAAACCGCTCATCATGGGGAGCAGCGCCTTCGCTTGGGCTACGTCCTCTTCATTATATTCCATTTCCGATTACTAATTAAAGAACGTACGCGAATAGCATGTAGCTCTTAAACAGGGGACTTATCTTAACCTAAGCATTAGGAAAACAACTTTATTTTTTCAGTCTACTCGATAGATGACTTCATACGATTTCGGGTAGTTATATTAAACTGCTTTCCTCCAAAGCCGTTTCAACCAATTTTCAGGATAGCAAAAACAAGACACCTACCCTGAGAGGCAGTGTCTTGCTTGCAGAGAACTGTGCTCATCCTTTATGCGCGCTGAAAGCTACCCCTTCGATAAACCGTTTCTGGAAAAGGAAGAACAGAACGATCATTGGAATAACGGCCATGAACGCCCCCGCCATCAATACCGGATAGTTTGTGCTGAACATGGAGACCAGCGTGGCGAGTCCCGAAGATAACGTGAGCTTATCCGGCGAACTATTAATAATAAGCGGCCACTGCAATTCGTTCCACGACCAAAGAAGCTGGATGATAACGATAGCTACCAAAGCCGACTTCACCAAAGGCAGCATAATATATCGGAACGTCTGAAACGGGTTGCAACCGTCCAAAATCGCAGCTTCCTCCAACTCTTTGGAAATCCCTAGAAAAAATTGCCTGAGCATGAACATGGCGAACGGACTGACTAAAGAACAGATCCATAGGGCCGTCACTGTGTTGACCAATCCCCACTTGCTCATCAGCAAATATTGCGGCGTGTAAAAAACAGGATTCGGCACCATCATCACGGAGATGATGATGAAAAACAGAATCGTCCTGCCCGGAAACCGGATTCTGGCGAACGCAAAAGCGGCCATAGAGCTGAAAATAACAGGGAACACCGTTTTCATGAATGCGGTAAACACCGTGTTTACATAGTAATGAGCAAAATCCGATTTCTCAAACGCTTTCGCATAATTGCTCAAATTCGGATGCGACGGGAAAATGTTCACCGGGATTTGCGTGGCTTCTGTAACGGTCTTTAAGGATGTCAGAATCATCCACGCAAAGGGGATGATCATGACGATGCTAGCCGCGGTAAGCACCATGTGAATGATCAGGTTGGACCGGCGATGACCGGCCCGTTGATTGTTCGCCATTCTCTTACCCCCTTAATCGTAGACGACCCATTTTTTCTGAAAAGCAAACTGCAGGCCAGTCAAAATCAAATTGATGACCAGCAAAATATTGACGATAGCTGCTCCGTAGTTCTGATCATAATATACGAACGAATTTTGATAATACGCATAGACGAGAGAACGTACCGCAGGCAGCGCTACGTTCGTTTTGCCGATCAGCAAATAGATCGAATCGAAAATTTGCGTTGCGCCGATCATGAGGACAACCGTCGTGAAAAACAAGGTTGGCGTAAGCAGCGGCAGCGTGATATATCGGAACTTTCGGAACCGCACGGCTCCATCGATTTCAGCCGCTTCATACAAGGCTCTCGGAATGCCCTGCAAGCCCGCCAATATGAGCAGCATATTGAATCCGATCGCCCCCCATACCCCTACGATCACCAGCGCAAACATCGCAAACCTCGTATCGGAAATCCATGCGACATGAGTGCCCAGCAAGTAGTTGATAAAACCGTAATCGCGGGCAAAAAGCACGACCCAAACCATGGCCGCTGCGGCAGGCATCGTGACTTGAGGCAAGAAAAAGATGACTCGGTATGCGGACAATCCGCGAATTTTGGCGTTGAGCAGTACGGCAAAAAAGGTAGAGAACAAAAGCGTCAGCGGCACGAACATCACCGCATAATACAACGTGTTTCGCAGATTTTGCCAAAATTCTTTATCCTTGAACAGCCTTTCGTAGTTCGCCAAACCAACCCAATGATTGACCATCCCGAAATTCTCGGATTTTAAAAAGCTAAGATAAATCGAGTAAATCGCCGGCCAGGTCCAGAATAAAACTGTACCGAGCAAGGTAGGTGCAATCATAATATATGCCCAGACGTATCTGCTTCTCGAATTCATGGCCTACCTCCCCTTATTCAGCGGAGGCATTCCGGACTTCCGAAATGCCTCCGACTTCTTCCTATGATCTATTGCGAATCGCTTACTTATTGCTCGCGATCGCCTGATTCATCATCGCAGCCACTTGTTTGGCGCCGTCTTCGATCGAGATTTTGCCGCCCCAAGCTTGCGCCATAATTTCTCCTTCTTTAGTAAACCAAACCGGATAAGCTTTCGATCCTGCCGGGTACGGCATCGCATCCGCAGCCTGATCGATGAACACTTTCAGGTTCAACTGCGGTTTCGATTTTACCCATGCCGCTTGCGTATCTTTGAATGCCGGGATTGCCGCGCCCATTTGCGCCGTAATTTCCGCTGCGCGCTTCGAGCCAAGGAATTTGAGGAACTGCCAAGCTTCGTTTTTGTGTTTGCCTGAAGCCGCCATAACGTTGCCGAGACCGTTGATGATGTTGCCGCGTTTTACTTTGCCTTTCGGAAGCGGAGCCCAGTTCCATTTTCCTTTGATGATGTCGCTGCTGTCGATATCCGTCGTTCTCCAGTCGCCTTCGAAGATCATGGCCACTTTGCCGGATTTGAACATCTCCGTGGCATCCGTATCCGTCATTTGCTGATGCGTCGGGGAAGATTTGTCGAGAATCATTTGGTAGCGGGCTTTCAGCGCTTCGATCGACGCCGGATCGTCATATCCGGATTTCGAGCCGTCCGCGGAAATGATGAATCCGCCGTTCGCGAGCATATCATTCCAGTAGCCGGTTTGCGTATCCATCTTGGCCGCAAAGCCGTAGATGCCTTTGTCCGGTTGGCTCAGCTGCTTGGCTGCTTGCGCCAGTTTCGTGTAGTCCCACGTACCGTCCGGATACGGAATGCCCGCTTTGTCGAACAGTTCTTTGTTGTACGCGAGCCCGATCGTATCGAAGTCTTTCGGAATCGCATAGTTTTGTCCGCCAAGCGTGTAAATGGATCCCAGGTTCGCTTCGTAATTGTTCAGGTCGATCTCGCCGGCTTTCACTTTATCGGTGATCGGCCCCAGAAAATTGCCGGAAGCGTATTTCACGAATTGTCCGCTATGCATCCAGAACACGTCCGGCAAAGTGCCCGCCGGCGCCGCCGCGGACATCTTCGTCCAGTACTCGCCCCATGGAATGACGTCGACTTTAACTTTAATAGTAGGGTTTTGCGCGGTAAATTCTTTGGCGATCGCTTCCATCGCCGGCTGCTGCAGCTGATCCCAGATCGTATAAGTCAGCGTAACATCTTCCTTCGGCTTGTCGGCATTTTGGCCAGCCGGCGTGCTGTTTCCCGAAGCGCTTGCCGGTTCGCCGTCTTTAGAGTTACTGCCGGAGCATCCCATCAGAGCCAGAGCGAAGACAATGAGAACGCTCATTGTGATAATCCAGACCTTTTTGCGAAATAACACGGTTTTTTCCCCCTCAAGATTCATAATGGATGAACGCAGCCCGAAAAAAAATTTGCGCACATTTTCTCGGAGTTCGCCTCACAAGGCGTCCCTTGTGTTTCCATCATAAAACAGGTAATCCCCCGGTGGAATGCCTTATTTTTAAGATTAAAGCCCGAAAATTAAGATCGGCTTGCAAGATTGACGTTCGCCATCCATCATTGAATTTCGGCGATAAGTAAAATATATGCGCAATTTTTTGTATTCAGACCTCCGGCGATTACAGCCCGTTCTTATATTCCTGCGGCGTCATGCCGTAATGATTTTTGAACAGCTTGATAAAGTATTGAGGCTTTTGATACCCGACCTCTTGCGCGATCTGATTGATTTTCAGATCCTTCTGTTTCAGAAGCTGCAACGCCTTATCCATCCGCACACGAAGCACGTAGTTGGAAAAATTGTCGCCTGTTTCGGACTTGAACAAATTAGAGACGTAAACGGGATGCAGATGAACGTGATCCGCCACCGACTGCAGCGTAACGTCTTTCACTTGCTCGTTGACGAAACGGATGACCTGCTTGATGAGATCGTTGCGGAAGCGATCCGACATGCTCCCGCTATAAGTTTTCAACTGCTGCAGACTCTGCAGAGACCATTCCCGCAACGGCTCGATGCTCCAACCGGCATCGAGCTTCAGCATTTTTTCGGCTTCCCGGCCGAAGATGTCATAGAAGCGCTTCCCTTTCTTATGAACGTAATAGGAAAAAGCTTGCAAAATCGTGATGTACGCTTCGAAAACATGTTCTTTCGTTTTATTTTCCCGGCGCGCCAGCTCTTCGAATACTTTTCTGATTTTCTCTTCCGCGGCGCTCCAGTTCTCGACCTCCAGCAATTGCATGAACGTTGGAGCCACGTACAATACGGACAAGGGGCGTATAGCCTCTACGCTTCGCTCCTGCAGGTCATGAAAAAAGCTCTCCGTTTGGAACCCGATATAATCGGTAAACACGGAAAGCAAATTATGATACACTGCAGGAACTTCGTCCGGAAACGAGCTCCAATTACTCATGACCACTGAAACCTTGATCTTCAAAAATTGCTTAATCTGATGCTGCACGAGCCGGGCAAGCCTTTCCGCTTCCTCCATCCATTCCTTCCCGGAAGTTTCGGACGGGTGCTTCGGACGAACAAGAAAGACCACATAGTTATAGTCGTCCTTGCAATGCCAAATATGAAATCGGGGGGAGAAAATCTCGTCTGCGATATTCGTCAATGCATATTCAAGCAGCGACACGCTATAGAGATCCGTTCCGGCAAAATCCTCCTCAATGCGCATGCACAGCATAAGAACCGGATACCGCTCATAAAACGACAGCTCGTACAGCTCCAGCTTGTCGCGAAGCATGGATAACGGCGGCATTTTGCCGCCGAGCAGCTCGCGCAGCAGCGACTCCCGCAGCTTGGGCAGGCTTTCCCGAAACAAATACGACAGCTTCTGCTGATTGACCAGCAATTCTCCTTCTCTTTGCAGATCGCCGATCAGAGCGCGAATCGCGCTCTCCAGCTCTTCATAGGATACTGGCTTTAGCAAATAATTGCTGATGCCCTGGCGAATCGCTTCTTGCGCATAATGGAACTCGTCGTGACCGGTCAAGATGACCGACTTGATTTTGACCCATTTATCCTTCACCACCGAAACAAGCTCCAGCCCGCTCATGCCCGCCATCCGAATGTCGGTAACAATCAGATCGACAGCGTGATACTGCAGCAGCTCCAGAGCCTCTTCTCCGGAATACGCTTTATGCACGGCAGAAATCCCCATTTGTTTCCATGGAAGTCCGTTCGCCAAACTATCCACCAAATGCGTATGATCGTCCACGATCAAAATTTCGTACATGTCCGATGCCCCCTCCGCCCCGAAATCCGTACAATTCATTCTTGAACAAGCCAACTCAATTCCGTGCACAATCCGCCCCACTCCGACATGCTGAGCGTTAATCCCGCCCCCTCGCCGTATAGCAGCGTTAACCTTTGATGCACATTCTGCAAACCCGAGTCGATTTCGCCGCTCGCCGTGTTGCGAATCTTAGCCAGCATCGCTTCCATTTGCACCGGCGCGATGCCCGGTCCGTTGTCCTCGACCGCTATCCGCGCGGTGCCGAACTTCACGCTCCCCCGGATACGGACGATCCCGAATTGGACCGGCTTTCGGAAAGCGTGTACAATCACGTTCTCGACGAGCGGCTGCAGCGACAGCCGAGGAATGTCCATTTCCAGCATGGACGGTTCGATATCGATTTCGTACTCAAAATCGTCTGTCAGCATCCGATGGATGTCCAAATAATTGACGACCAGCTCCATTTCTTCCTTAAGCGTAGCTAAACTGCGGCTAGTCTTGGTCGTATAGCGATAATACTTGCTCAAGCTCATCGTCATGGAAACGGCCGCTTCCTTCTCGCCCAGTTCCACCATGCTCTTAATATACGCCAGTGTGTTGTAGAGGAAGTGCGGATTGATTTGCGACTGCAGCTGTTTAACTTTCGCTTCCTTCGTCCGGATTTGCTCCTTCAACACGTCCTCGATCAGTTCTTCGATCTTGGCGGCCATGGAGTTGAAGCGGTCATACAAATAACGGAATTCCCCTTTCGGAGGATCTTTCATCCGGCTCGTGTAAATGCCCTTCTCGATAAAGTTCATGCCCTGCATCAGCTTGCGGAACGGAATGCGGATGCTTCGGTAAAGAATAAAACCCAGGATGCAGGCCATGAAGAGCATCATCCCGCTGATGATGTAGAACGTCATCTGGTTTCGCTTGATGGGCGCCATGATTTTGCCGATCGGTACGTAGTCCACCAAATACCAGCCCAGCGGTTGAATCATCTCCATATGAACCTGGTACGTGCCATTCTTCATGCGAATCAGAAGCGGCTTATAGCTGTCGGCATGCTCGATGAGTTTCAGTTCGGGCAGTATCTCCCGAATTAAAGCTTGATTAGCCGTGTAGTTGTAGATAGGTGAATAACCCGGCTTGTACAGAAAAGGATCTTCCAGCCCTTTGCCCTTGATATCGGATAAATCGCTTTTGATTTCCCCCTCGTCCACTTTCGCTACGACCGTTAAGTCAACCTCTTCCCCTTTGGCTGTTTTGGCCGGGCTGGATATCGTTTCAATGAAATAGGCTCCTTCGTTTGCTTTCGTCCGGTAGTTCCAGAACCCGTCTTTATCCGGCAGCACGGAAGGCACGGCGCCCAGGCTGGAATTGCTCTTGATGACCATCCCTGTCTTCGGATAAACGACGGCGATAACCCCTTTCCACCTTCCGTATCCCGCCAGTCGGTTAATTTCTTCGGACACCGTTTTCAAAGTGCGAAAACGAAGCAGATCGTCGCCCAGAAGGTCGGGATAAGCTAAATTTCGGACTTCCGTGCTTTCATAAAGCATTTTTTGATAAGAGTCGAATTGAGCGAACATTTGTCCGAGCTGTCCGACGAAGGTTTCGACCTGCGTACGCTTCGCCTTCACGATTTCCTCGGTCAGCACGCGCGAGCTTGTTTGGTTGGAATAGGCGTACAGGATAATAATCGGGGTCAGCAACAGCAACAAGGCGATAACCATGTTCGTAAAAATGCTCGATCGCATCGTTATTCCTCCTGACCCGCAGGGGACGGCTGGCTCGCCCGGAATGCCGCATATTGCTGCTGCAGTTCAGCCCAAACCTTGTCGTAGCCGGATTTCTTGAGCGCGGCGATCGCGCTGTCGTATTGCTTTTCGTAACTGACGATTCCTATGTTGATAGGAACGAACTTCTCGTTATATACCGCGAGCAACTTGGCGTATTCTTTCTTCACCGGCTCCTGGTCGAAATGAAACCCGAATATCCGCGATATTTGGGCGTTATCGTCGTTATGCATCATGTCCTGCACGACGGAATCGTCGACATTGGCCGGGGCCATGAAATATTTTTTGTTCCGCCACATCCACTCGTACATCAGCTGATCGTTCGTCAGCAGCTTGATCTTGCCGTTCTCGATCCGGTAATCCTTGCCTTCTATACCGTAAATGATAAAGTTGTAATGCTCCTTGCTTTGCAGAATCCAATTCATGAGTCGCATGGCCCGTTCCGGATGCCGGGCTTTCGCCGGAATCATATACGCTTCGTTGGAAGGCGCAGCGATATATTTCGGCTTGTCCGGCGACAGATAGTACTCCCTAAGCCTCGCCGCCGCATCCGCATTTTGAGCCGTTTGCAGGTTTTCCATCGCCCGGGAAACGGCACCGACGCGAAACAGCAGCTTGCCCGCATTCTCTTGATCGATATTGGCGGCCGGATTGCCCACGAGGTTTTTATCGATCAGCCCCATGCCGACCCATCGCTGCCGGACATGCGCCACCTTTTTATACAGATCGGATTCCAGATAATTCACGAGCTCTCCGGTGTTTTCGTTCACGGCGAACATTTGGTTCTCGTCCAGAAAAGTGAGCGGCTGATCCGACAGCTCGCGCCATAGAACGTCTTGGCCGCGGTCCGTTTCCAAATATCCGTAGTAACTCGGGTCAACGGCATACATTTTGTCGTAAAATGTCTCCAGATCCGATATCGTCCGAATGGCCTTCATCCCGACGGACTCAAGCAAATCCTGGCGAACCATGACCGATGTAAATTTCCCCGCCGAGGTAAAGGCTTGGGAAGGAATCGCCCACAGCTTCCCGTCGATTTGGTCCAGCTTAAAGTTGTCCGCCGGTATGTTGGCCGTCAGATCCCGCCCATACTTATGCAGCAGCATATCGAGCGGCTGGATGTATCCTTTTGTCTTGTAGTCCGACACGAACGGCGTTCCGTACCAGAACAAATCGTATTCTTCGCCGGTGGACAGAGCGAGCTCGAGCTTCGATTGATAGTCCGACCACGGGATATAGGTCAATTCCAGCTTCAGATTCAATTCCTTCTTTAACCGTTCGTTCAGCTCGTTATCGGCGAACTCCCGCATGCGGGCCGACTCGTCGCCCGGCATGATCATCTTTACGGTAACGAAGGTTTGCGGTACGCCAGCGGCATCTTCGCCTTCGGACGAAACGGCTTCCGAGGCGTCGGGCGTGCCCACAGCGAACGGGCCGATGCCTTGGCAGGCGCCAATCAGCGTGAAAAACATCAAGAAAACCATCACCGCGAACAGATGCAATGCTCTGCCGGTCATATGCAAGCCCCCCTCGACTGCCTTAGAACATCAATACGATAACACGGCTTATTCTGAAAATGAACTCCCGATCCCGAAATGCCCGAACCGGAATCGGGAACGCAGCCCCCCCAAATCCGACAAGCCCGACCATGATGAATCCGCTGCGCGGATCGCCTTCATAACGTTTTCCCAACGCGACCGCAAAGGTTTGGAAGTAAGCAATAATTTGCGCAACTTTATCCAAAAATTATTTTATCATATGCGGCTTCCATATGCACCCAAAATCGAAAACAACGTTCGCCACAAACCGAAATATTTCATGCGAAGTGCTGGCTGTCAGGCGTAAATACGTGAACTTTTTTCCTTGACCATTACACTGAACCATTCTATAATATGAAAATAGTTGCGCAACTATTTGACTCATTCTCTGTTTACCCCCTTCCACTCCATATCCAGCTCCCACTCGTTTCAGCAGTCGCACCCGGTCTTGTCCAGCCATCTCAATAACTTTGAAAGGAGGTTTTTTGATAACGCCTTCATATCTTGCCTTATCGCAGTAAACCCCAAAAATTGAAAATGGATGGAGGTTTTTTATGTTACGCAAAAGTGCATTGTCTCTCTTGCTTATCGTCGCCCTCTTGTATGTCATCGTCCCGTTCGGCTCAGCATCCGCCGCCACCCTCTCCTATACGGGAGATTTCGCGACTGCATTTCCGAATCCCGAACGCGGATATCATAACCGCTATGAAATCATCGACGACCCTGGCGTCAACGACTATGCCAGTTCCGCGACGAGCATCGCCGGCTTCAATCCGGATATGCTCGACCGAACCTTCGCCCGCGCCAAGGCGGACGGGGACACCCTCATTCATAGCTATATCCATCTCGACAAGTACAAAAATACCGATCCACTCCCCCAAGCGCTGCTGGACAACTTGGCGTCCGGGCTAGCCGCGATCCGCGCCGCAGGCTTGAAGATCGTCCTGCGTCCCGCGTACGCTTGGTCCGACTCCCCGTCCGTCCCCGAGAGCCGCATCCTCGGCCATATACAGCAGTTGGATGCCGTCATTGCCGCCAACGCGGATGTGGTCAATCACCTCGAAGCCGGTTATCTTGGCCCTTGGGGAGAATGGCACACGAGCCAATACACCGATCCGTTTAATCGCACCGAAGCCGACACCCGTTACCGGATCATCCAGAAAATTTTGAGCACGACTCCGGCTTCGATTCCAGTTGTGATCCGTTACCCCATCTTCATCAAAGAAGTGACGGAACTTCCCGCGCCTTCAGGCTCAACCGCCCTTACGCAACAGGACAAAGACCGGATCGGCTTCCATAACGACTGCTTCTTGTCCGACAGCGCCGATATGGGCACCTACGACAATAACTCTTGGATGGGCTGGTACTATGTCGAAGAGAAGAAACAATGGATGTACGACATGGCGACGGCTTCCGGCGCCAACAAAATGGTCGGTGGGGAAACGTGCGACTCCGCGGGCTCCAACGACGCCGCCGGCGTTAATGTACAAAGAGAAATGAGCAAGCTGCATTTCACCGAAATCAACGAAGACTACGCGCCGGTGAATCTGAACATATGGAAAGCCGCCAATCTGGACGCTTCCGGCAACGATCCGGCCGAAACCGCCTTTACGCGCATCAAGCGGAAGCTCGGATACCGCTTGCGAATGGTCGATGCGACTTTTCCGACTTCGGCGAGTCCTGGCGCGGGCTTCACCTTCTCCGCGCACCTGAGCAACGACGGATACGCCGGCATCATCAAGCCCAGGCCCGCATTCCTCGTGTTCGACAACGGTACGCAGCGATACGATGTGCCGCTGTCCGGCCTGGACCCGCGGCAATGGGTCAGCGGCACGGTTAACGTACCGCCGCAGACAGTCGCATTGCCTGCCAATATGACGGCCGGCACCTACAAGCTGGCCTTCTGGCTGCCGGATAACGCCCCCGGCTTGCGTTCGCGCCCGGAATATTCCGTGCGTCTTGCGAATACCGGCATGTGGGACGCCGCGAAAGGCTACAACGTCTTATCGAACGCCGTGACGGTCGGCACGCCGACGATACCCGCCGCTCCGACGAATTTGACTGCGACGGCCGGCAATGGCCAGACGACGCTCTCATGGAAGGAATCATCCGGTGCGGCGAGCTATTCCGTGTTCCGTTCGACGACGAGCGGATCGGGGTACGCCCAAATCGCCGGCAACATTGCCGGTACAAGTTATGTGGACACCGGGCTGAACAACGGCACGACGTATTATTACGTGGTGACGGCCGTCAATTCAGCCGGCAGCAGCAGCAGCTCCAATCAAGCATCCGCTACACCTAACAATAACGTGACGGTTCCCTCCGCTCCCACCGGTTTAACAGCGACGGCTGGCAATGCGCAGGTGGCGCTGACTTGGAAGGCGTCTGCCGGCGCGACAAGCTATACCGTGCTGAGATCGACGACGAACGGCTCGGGTTATTCCGCGATCGCCGACAATGTGGGCGATACAGCTTATTCCGACGCCGGAGTGACAAACGGCACGACTTACTATTACGTTGTGCAGGCGGTCAATTCGGCCGGCAGCAGCGGCATTTCCGCGCAGGCGAGCGCAACGCCTTCGGCTCCCGCGACGGCGGTCACGATCGACTCATTCCCGAGTCAGGCGAACTTCGCCGCGAAAATCAACGACCTGAATCAAACGATCAGTTGGTCGATGGACAGCATTTACTACGGTTCGGACACGTCCGGCAATCTGGTCATGAACTCCAGTTCGGCCGGCCAATATTTGCAGGAAAACGTCAATCAAAGCTTGGCGGGTTTGCAAAATTTAATCATCAGAGCCCGCGACTGGGGCGAGACCGATACGGAGCAGCATTGGAACGTCGTGCTGAACGACGGAACCGACCATACCGTCGGTCCGCTCTCCGCCTACGGCAACATCAACGGCAGCTATGTGGACTTGTCCATTCCGCTAGCGAGCTTTGGCGCCAACCTTGCGAATACGAAATACATCCGCATCGTTCATAAAGACGCGACCTATGCCGTGCTGCTAATCGATGCGATCAAGACCGACGGGCCAGCCGGTGGCGGGGGAGGCGGCGATACGCAAGCGCCGACGGCTCCGTCCAACGTGAACGGTGCCGCCTCAAGCACGTGGATCCATTTGTCATGGACTGCCTCCACCGATAACCGCGGCGTCACCGGCTACGATGTTTATCGCGGCGGTTCGCTCATCGGCTCTTCGACAAGCAACGGTTTCCTGGATACGGGACTGGCGCCAAATACGGCTTATACTTACACCGTGAAAGCGAAAGACGCCGCCGGCAACGTTTCACCCGCCAGCGCGCCGGCGACGATTACGACGCTCGCTCCCGACACGACCGGCGATCTTCCGACGGTGCCGGGAGGCCTGCCGGTTAACCCTTACCCGTCCCAGACGCCGGACAGCTCTTTGACCGTACATGCGCTGGCGAAAGGAACCGATCCGGTAACGAATCCGCTTAAAGGCTTCGCCATCTGGTTTTATCCCGGCGACCGCGCCGACAAAACGACGATGCAATACGGCGGCATCAACAACTCGGTCGAATGGCGTTACTTCGGCCTGGGTGAGCTGATGACCGGCATGAACACGTTCGAGTGGGAACCGATGGAGGCGGCATTGGACGAAGTCGCTTCCCACGGCAAACAGCTGGCGCTGCGCGTCGCTTCGTGCCAATCGTTTTCCAGCAAAGATTATCCCGACTTTCTGTCCGGGCAAATCCGCAATGGCTGCATCTTGAATTATGATTCTCCGACCGTCAAGCAGGCGTTCCAAAACTTCATCGCCGCTTTCGGCGCCAAGTATGACGGAGATCCGCGCATCGCTTTTATTACGATGGGGCTCGTCGGTTATTGGGGCGAGTGGCATACGTGGCCGAACGACGGCAGCAACGGGACCGAGAACTGGATGATTTCCGATGCCGGCGCCAACGTGCTGATGGACGCGTACAATGCGGCTTTCCGTAAGACGCCGGTCGAAAACCGCTATCCGCGATCGGGCGGAGGCACGCATCTGACTTCGCTGTCGCGCATCGGCTATCACGACGACTCCTTTGCGTACAAAGAGAACGACCCGAATCTCGGCAAGGTCGGTAGCATGACGCTGCCGCTGTCCATGGGCGGCAAAACGGACGCACAGCTGACGCAAGCGTTGCTTTACGGCGCCGAGAACAAATGGGTAACCGGCAGCTTCGGCGGCGAAGTGCGGCCGGAAGTCCAAGGCAATTTGTTCGATCCCGCTTCCGCCACCAAAGACGACGCATTGGCCGATATCGAGATGACGCATGACACCTGGATGATTTGCCAAAACTGCAAATACAACAAGAACGACCCGAATGAAGTGGCGGCATGGCAAAAGATGGGTTACAACTTCTACGCGTCGAACGCCTATTTCAACAACACGGTATCCGGCAGCTTCAAAGTCGGCGTGCAAATCGTGAATACGGGTGTGGCGCCGTTCTACTATGATCCGGATATGTATCCGGTCGAACTCGCGCTTAAGGACGGCTCCGGCAGCATCGTGAAGACTTGGACGACGAACTGGGATTTGCGCAAAATCATGCCGTTGCAAATTCGCGCGTTCCCGGACTGGAACGTCCCGGGTAATCCGACCTATGTCAACTTCGGCACGCCGCAATATTTTGATGCCACGGTGAGTGCCGCCGGGGTGACGCCCGGTTCCTATCAGCTCGCGATGCATATCTACAATCCGCTGTGGAAAATCAAAGAAGCCGACGTTCGCGCCAAAGGCCACATGCCGAGTTATCTTCCTTGGAACAATCCTTTGCCGATCCTGTTCGCGAACCAAAGCCAGGGAGCAGACGGCTGGCTCGGTCTGGGAACGATTGCGATCCAATAACGTTTCAACATGATGAGGCTCCCCGAATCGGCTATCGCCGAAGGGGAGCCTCCTTGTCGCTATCGATTGTCCACTGCAATGAATGCCGGTTTGCTTTGCAGAGTGACACGTTATTATCCATTGACGGACACGGGAGCGCACGACTCGCGCTCGATCAGTTCCGTCTTCAGGCTGATGTTGACTTCGGAAATCGTCTTGTTCGTAATGAGCTCGGTCAGCATAGTGACGATAAGTCCGCTGATGTCGTAACGGAATCGTCTGACGGTCGTCAGAGGCGGCATCATATATTCGGACAGCTTAAGATCGTCGAATCCGATAAGGGAAATGTCCTTGGGAATTTTCAGCTCCAGTTCGGCTAATGCCTTCATAGCGCCGAAGGCCATCATATCGTTAAAGGCAAACAGCGCGGTAATCCCGCTCCGCTGCCCGATCAACTGCTTGGCTGCTTGATAGCCGTGCGACGGGTCAAACGCCCCCGACCGAACGTGCCGATTGTTCCAAGCGAGGCCCAAATCGCGGAAGGCGTCCTTGCAGCCGTCCAGCCGATTCAAGCTGACGAGGTGGTCTTCCGGCCCCGCGATCAAGCCGATTGTCCGATGACCGAGGCGATACAAATACTGTATGACCTCATAAGCCCCCTTGCGATTATCGTAATCGATATAGTTTTGGACCCGGTCATACCTCCTGCCGTTCGTCACGAGATAAGGAATCCCCCGACTCACAAGCTCGTCGACCAGCTTGTCTTCGACGAACGGATCGAATACGATCGCAGCGTCGATCTTGTTGTCCGACAGCAGTCGATAAGCGGAGCCGGACGTCTGGGTACCGCACGAATGGGTCGCCAACAGAAACCGGTGACCGTGCGATTCGAATTCTTCCTTGAGATGGCTTAAATCCGCTGAAGAGGCGGGGTCGTTGTCCACGAAATCGTGAACTTCCGGCACGAATACGGCAATGGTGTACGAAAGGCCGGCGATCTTGGCAGGCATAACGCCCGGTTTCAAATATTCTTTGGCGATATCCATCACCTTGCGGCGCGTATCCTCGCTGAAATTTCCCTGGTTGTTGATGATACGGGATACGGTACTGATCGAGACGTTAGCTTTGGCAGCAATGTCCTTCAGCTTCATATAAGCATCTCCCTTCCGGCAAAAACCGATACACTCTCATTCTAAAATTTGCGCAAAAAGGAGTCAAACGGATTTTCCTTGCGATACCAAGGAAGCCTGGAGAGCGGGGCTGCAACGGACACGGTACAAGGGCCCGTTATCCGGCTTCCGTCTTCGCCACGCCACGTGCCTTCCGGAAAACGGATCAGCCGTTCCGACGCGCCTTTCTCCAGTACCGGAGCGACCAATATCGATGAGCCGAGCATGAACTGGTCCTTGACGATCTCCCAGCCGTCATCCGGAAACTCAAAAGCCATCGGCCTCAGCATCGGCTCTCCTGCCGTTGCCGCGGCCCCGGCCAGCCGGATGATTTCCGGTCCCATGGCGACCCGCAAACGAACCGCATCCTTGCAATAGCCCAAATGCTCCTCGTCCAGCACATTCCAGGGAGCGGTAGAAAACTGCATCATCGGAAACAGTGCGGCGCATTGCGCATAACGGACGAACAGCTCCGCATCGAACGGCGTCGTCCGCAAGTCTCCATCCCAGCCCCCTCCGATCATGTCCGGACAATTAAACGGGTAGCCCGTCAGACCTTGGGCGATCGCGTTCGGAATGAGCGCTTTCAGGCCGTCTTCCCCCCACGAGTGCGGTTTATCGCGCAGCCGCTGCATGAGCGGAGCGCCTCCCGCTTTCCAGCTGGCGCGATATTCGCTGAGCGGGTAATGAAGACCTAACCGGCTGTAAGCCGCGCAATCCTCGTTTGGAATGCCGGAGCCGCGCCAACGATACCCGGTCGCCCAAACGCCCGCATCATTTTCGGATGGATCGCCGGCATCGAATTTGAAGCCGTCGACGCCGTAGCGGGACACCAGTTCATCCAGCTTGCCCTTGAACCACTCGAAAGCAGGAGGGTACGTATAATCAAGCACCGCGCTGCAGCCGTTCCACCAGCGGCGAAGCGCCATCCGGCCCTCATTGTCCTGCACGAGAAGTCCTTGTTTATCCAGCTCCCTTGCCGTTTGACTGTCGGGACTTACGTAAGGGCAAACCCAAAGCATCACTTTGAAACCCAAATCGTGAAGCGTATCGAGCATTCGCTTGGGATCCGGAAAACGTTCGGCATGAAATTCCCAGGTGCCATAATCCTTCATCCAGTTATCGTCGATAATCAGAACGCCCGGTGGAAAACCGTTCCGTAATATCTCCATCGCGTAAGCAATCGTTTTTTCCTGTGTCGGCTCATAGTGCATTTCCATCCATGTGCAATATTGGGGTGCCGTGAATGCGATCGGATCGGGCATGCGGCCTTGCGCGGGAAAATGCTTCCGAGATGCTTGACGATAGGCACCCGGCAAATTAATAAAACCTTCAGAAGGCTGAACAATCTCTTCGTCGGATTTTACCGACAAGATTCCGGAGCGAAACGCAAAAGAAAAAGGCCGATCCAGCCATAGAAATCGGCCGCGGTTCGATACAAGGAAAGGCGCGCCCGAGTTTTCCAGCAAGTTCGTTAAATCTATCGCGACGGCATCTTCGGCTTGGCCATAGGGCATTCGCGTCCCGTCGTGCACGGCGCCGCCCCACCAAACCTCACCGGGCAACAGCTCGATCTCCACGTTTTTTTTCAATGACATCCACACTCGCTTTCGAATGCAAATTTTTGCGCAACATTTTTATCATTTTAAAATTTTTTGCCCGATTCGTCAATAACATTCCACTCGCTGCGGAAACTCCTTCATGCGCCATTGGGAGGATCGCAGCGTGACCGAGACTACGGCACAGTCCGTCGTACGCGGACCCAAAGAAGCATTCACGGAAAATCTCCGGACCAATACCGCATTGCTGCGACGGAGAATCAAAGACCCGCAGTTGTGGTCGGAAAGCAAATCGCTAGGCAAATATACGAAAACCGCCGTTGTCATTATGTATATTCATGGTTTAGCCAACGACAAAAATCGTAGAGGAAGTCCGCTCGCGTCCAGTGTCTCCCGACACACTTCAAGATACGGCCCTGCTCTTGAATAAGGGATAGCCGTTCTGCTTGAAATACCGTGTTTAAATGGTCACCACCTGAAAATAACTGGGCGCAAAAGAAAGAAGAGGGGCTCCCCCTCTTCACCGATTCGCTATATTTACTGGAATCCATCGTCTCGTTTGAACGGATGCCTCCACAGCCGCGAGCACTTCCTGATTGGCTACCCCATCATCGACGTCAACCGGAACCGGGGTATCGTTGGAGGCGGTTAAACAATTTTCTTACATGAGTCTTACGGAAGTAGTTACCCCATCCCCGTATGACAGGGTTTATGGAGTCGATGATTTGGAAGGTAGTGAGCGGTATGCGTCTGTGCGTTCGAACTCTAATGATATCCATGAACGATTTGATTGATTTGTCCTTGGGATAGGCATAAATATTTGTTCTGGGTTTCTTCTTCACCTTTTCGCATCCCTTATTGCCCTTGCGGCTTCCGCCTGCGTTTTGCAGAGAACCACCCAATCGTCGGCGAAACGCGTCAATCGGTACCCTCTCCCCGTCATTTCATGGTCGAACCGATATCTCCAAATTGGTTGGATTTCCGCCGACCCAGTTATACATATACATCGCCACAGCAAAAAGAAGCAGACCGCAAACGATAAACGGACGCCTGCCGAACCGGTCCAAGAGACCTAGACTCCATTTTTGAAATCTTTTCACCGTGGCTGAATTCCACTCGCAACAAATAGTAACTGCCAAATGTTTCGACAGAGTGTTTTTTCAAAGAATCTCCGTACTGGGAAAACGGACTCTATTTCGTCACGGATTCAGGTCCACAGGACAGAACCCTAGCTTTTTTAATGTATCCATGTAAATTACCAATTCATCAGTATTCATAATGCTTTTTATATTCATTAAAGATTTTAAACAACTTGAGATTACGGCTTTCCGCGGATTCTCAGACATTGCTTCATTCTGCACAAATTGTAACAAATCAAGGGCGTGCTGCCTATTATCGTTATTTGCAGGAAGTTTCTCAATTAATTTCTTTAAATTCCCAGCACTTAACATAAGGTCATTATAAGGGAAATCTACTTGTCCTATACTAAGTAAAGACTGTTCAAACTCTTCAATATTAAATAGCCGTATTCGCTTATGTTTGAGTAATGAAAGTACTTCATCTACCAGACTAAAACAATAATTGCAAATTTCAATCATAGGTTTTGGTTGGATTTGAACATTATTTATTTCGTTGGCATTATGCAGAATCCCCGTTAAAAAAATTGTAGCATCAGCAATATAATCTCGATATTCTGGGTAAATCTGCTTCATCCTTGTGAAGAACCAATATGCCCATTGTTGCCTAATCTGTTTTAAGAAAGCAATAATTTCATTATCGTTGGATACTAAAGCATCCATGAGCAATGCATCTACTTTTTTTTCTACGCGATAGTTCATCATAACTTCTAACTGACGAATAAAGATATCTTTGTTCGTTTCATCCTGTCCGATTAAAAGTTGATCGCGATCCACATACATTTTTTCTTCGGAATATACAAGTACATCCCTGAATAGTTCTCCTTTTGTTTGAAAGTGTTTATAAAAAGTTCCTCTTGAAATATTGGTTTGGTCAAGAATGTCCTGGATCGATGTGGCATGATAACCTTGTTCAATAAAAAGACGGAGAGCCGTAATTAATATATCGGATTTTTTCACCTGCATCATTATCATCCTTTCTGTTAACATTATACACCACATACTATATGTTTAAATGTATATTCCGAGTATATTTAGTGATTGATTTTTTGGTCATTCAAGTATAATATAGACCCAGTAAACTATGAGTTTAAATATATACTCAAGGTATAAACGGAGAGGAGCTGTATAAAACACCAGTCGCAAAAACCGTAGCTCATTTCGCTGTACCGATGATGCTAGGCACTGCAATGAGTGTCATTTATTCTATTTTGAATGCTTATTTTCTTGGCACCCTTAACAATACAAGAAGATAATAGGAGGAAACCAACATGGAGAAAGAACAGTCACTTCCAACGTTTAAGCGGACTGTACTTGTGGTAGTTATGCTTGCAGGTGCTTTTATCACCATGTTAAATCAGACGCTACTCAATACCGCTTTGCCACAAATCATGAAGGATCTATCCATTTCCGCCAATACAGCTCAGTGGTTAACGACCGGGTTCATGCTTGTCACCGGGGTATTGATTCCGGTTTCTGCTTTTCTAATAGAAAAATTTTCGACAAGAAGACTGTTTATTACTGCCATGTGCCTGTTTGCGTCCGGGACATTGATGGCTGCTCTTGCACCAAACTTTCCTGTTTTATTATTCGGGAGGATTCTACAGGCGGTAAGTGACGGGCTCATGCTTCCGTTAATGCAAACGATCTTTTTAATGATTTTTCCTGTTAAGCAACGTGGGTCAGCAATGGGTATGGTGGGACTGGTAATGGCTTTTGCTCCTGCGATTGGACCGACACTTTCCGGTTGGGTTGTCGGTAACTTTTCATGGCGAGCCCTCTTTTATATGATTTTCCCAATTGCTGTACTTATAATCATGTTTGCTTCGTTTATGCTTGAAAATGTTACCAAAATAACCCGTCCAAAAATTGATATTATGTCTATTATTTTGTCATCCCTTGGATTTGGAGGATTGTTGTACGGCTTCAGCAGCGCAGGTAATCATGCCTGGAACAGTTCAGAAGTGGTCATTGCTTTGATTGCCGGTACGGTCGCAATTGGTTTGTTTATTTGGCGGCAGCTGGCTGTTGAAAAACCGATGCTTGAGTTCAGAGTGTTAAAAAACTGGACCTTCTCATTGACCTTATTTATCGGTATGGTTGTTATGGTGACGATGATCGGCGTAGAGCTTTTTCTTCCGCTTTATATACAAACGGCAAGAGGCTTTACACCGCTTGAATCGGGTTTGCTCCTGTTACCCGGTGCGATTGTGATGGGGATTATGTCGCCGATTACCGGGAGGATCTTTGATAAGATCGGAGCACGACCGTTGGCTCTTATTGGTTCGGTTATCTTAGTAGGTATGACGTTCTTGTTCGGTAACATGACCGCTTCAACGCCATACTTCTATATGATGGTCATTTACGCCATACGAATGTTCGGAATATCTCTTATGATGATGCCAGTCATGACGGCTGGATTAAACCAACTGCCTGACCATTTGATTCCACATGGAACCGCGATAAGTAACACGTTGACGCAAATGGCCGCTTCTGTTGGAGCAGCCTTGCTGGTTACGGTTATGACGAACAATACAGCGGCTGCCGTGCAGCAAAAACTTCCCAATCCAATGATTCATGGGGTCTCAGCTGCCTTTACGTTCTCCACCGTTCTGGCATTCTTTGCTTTAGTATTATCATTCTTTATAAAACCGATGAAAATATCACAGAAAGAAGTTACACAAGACGAAGGCGGTTCTGCTACTGAAAGCTAAACCGGGTCTGCGCGCTGCCAAGCGCACAAAAGTCCGCGAACTTCGCGGACTTTTTAGCATTTATATTACTCATCTTTGTTATACTAGCTTAATAAAGCTGAATTGATTGGACCGCCTAATGGCGGTTTTTTTGATAACTTTTGTATGCGAATTTATGTATATTTATTTATTTTCTCATTAATTGTGAAAATATTTCTCATCAATTATGAAAAAATTATTTCTAATTATGACAACACACACCTCGACACCACTCCGTCAAAAATCTTTCACCACCCCATCACAATTGCTGTGAAAAAAATCACATACAATACTGTAAAATAATACATAGATCAACCGCATAGTATCCTTGAGAAGGAGTTGATTGCGATGCTGCCTTACGATCCCGTTCTGTACAGCCGCATTCTGACCGGAGTGACCTTGGGGTTTCACATCATTTTCGCGACGATCGGCGTCGGCGTGCCGGTGATGATTGCCATTGCCGAGTGGCTCGGCATTCGCCGCAAAGATCCTTATTACACGCTGATGGCCCGGCGCTGGGCGCGCGGCTTCGTTATTACCGTCGCGGTCGGCGTCGTGACCGGTACGGCAATTGGGCTGCAGCTCAGCCTGCTGTGGCCCAGCTTCATGCAAATCGCCGGACAGGCTATCGCGCTGCCGCTGTTTATGGAGACGTTCGCCTTTTTCTTCGAGGCGATCTTTCTCGGCATTTATCTTTATACGTGGGACCGGTTCCGGAATCCTTGGGTGCATTTCGCCTTCGTCATCCCGGTTGTGCTCGGGTCTTCGGCATCGGCCTTCTTCATTACGGCGGTCAACGCCTTCATGAATACGCCGCAGGGCTTTGAGCTGGCCGGGCGCACGATCATCAACATCGACCCGATCAAGGCGATGTTTAACCCGGCTACGCCGACGAAGACGGCCCACGTGCTCTCGTCCGCATATATGACCAGCGCGTTCGTGCTGGCGTCGATTGCCGCTTTTGCGATACTGGGAGGCCGGAAGCATCCTTATTATAAAAAAGCGCTCAAGCTCACGATGATCGCAGCGCTCGTGTTTTCCGCACTGACCGCTTTCATCGGCGACTTGTCCGGCAAGTTTCTGGCGAAGTACCAGCCGGAGAAGCTTGCGGCAGCCGAGTGGCATTTTGAAACGACGGAGCAAGCTCCGCTCATATTAGGCGGCGTGCTCGGTCCGAACAACGAGGTCCGCTACGCGATCAAAATTCCGTACGCGCTCAGCATTTTGGCGCACGGCGACCCGAATGCGACCGTGCAGGGCCTGAACGAATTTGATCCTGATAAGCTGCCGCCGCTGCGCACGCATTACTTTTTCGACGCGATGGTCGTTATCGGCGGATTTCTTCTGGTATTATCTCTCTTCTTCTGGCTCAGTATCCGTAAAACAGGACGTTTCGCCCATAACCGTCTGATTTTGCGCTGCATCGTCGCTGCCGGACCACTCGCCATGCTGGCGATCGAATGCGGCTGGATTTTCACCGAAGTCGGCCGCCAGCCGTGGATACTGCGCGGCTACATGACGACGCAGGCCGGCGCGACGACCTCCGATCACGTTGACGTGATGCTGCTGCTGTTCTCGGCGTTATACGCGATTCTTGCTGCGACTTCGATCAGCGTGCTCGGCAAAATGTTCCGGCGCAACACGGCGGAACAGGAGCTGATCGCCAGAGGCATCGAAAGGGGGCCGCGCACATGAATT
Organism: Paenibacillus hamazuiensis; assembly: GCF_023276405.1. NCBI lineage: Bacteria > Bacillati > Bacillota > Bacilli > Caryophanales > Paenibacillaceae > Paenibacillus > Paenibacillus hamazuiensis. Next base: position 8,504,047 of record NZ_JALRMO010000001.1, on the reverse strand, counting down.
ACGAGCTGCTCGGCATCAGCGTGCTTTGGATTTTTTTGTACGGCTATTTGATTGTCGCCTCCATCGATTTCGGGGCAGGCTTCTTCAGCTTTTACAGCATGCTGACGAAGGAGCGCCATCTGATTCACGGCGTGATTGAACGCTATTTGTCGCCCGTATGGGAAGTGACGAACGTGTTTTTGATCTTTTTCTTCGTCGGGATGGTCGGCTTTTTTCCGGATACGGCTTATTATTTGGGCACGACGCTGCTCATTCCGGGCAGCATCGCGATCATTCTGATCGCGCTCCGCGGCTCGTATTACGCCTTCAGCACCTACGGCGCCAAGGACAACAAGCTGTATATGTTCGTGTACGGCGCAAGCGGTCTGCTCATTCCCGCCTCCCTGTCCATGGTGCTGACCATCTCCGAAGGCGGCTTTATCGAAGAGAAAGCCGGCAAGCTGACGCTGCTGTACGACAAACTGCTTGCCAGTCCGTATGCCTGGTCCGTCGTACTGCTTGCGATCGTCAGCATTTTGTACATTTCGGCCGTGTTCCTTACGTTTTACGCGGACCGTGCAAGAGACTTTGCGGCGCTTCAGGTTGTACGCAAATATGCCTTCGCCTGGAGCGTGCCGACGATCTTAAGCAGCCTGCTCGTATTTTTCTCGATCCATCGGCATAACCCGGACCATTTTGCAAAAATGATGGATCTTGCCTGGATGTTTGTGCTTTCGTTTCTCTGCTTCCTCGGCGCGATCCGGCTCATTTGGCAGGGGCGGCGCTACGGAACGGCATTTGTGCTGGTGATGCTGCAGTTTGCTCTCGCTTTTTTCGGATACGGGGCCGCACATTTGCCTTATATCGTATATCCGTTTGTGACGATTCACGAGAGCATTACCAGTCCGACGATGGCGCTGGCGCTGGTAATGGCCTTCATAGCCGGACTTTTGCTGCTTATTCCATCGCTCGTCCTGCTCATGCGCCTGTTCCTGTTCGATGCCGATTATGTGCAGGGGAAAAAGAAATGAATCGCCAATCGGCGCGATTCGTTAGCTGCCTCCGTACAGGCGATACCCGTTTTTTCCAGACTCTTTTATCAGGTACATCGCCTTATCCGCATGATTCAAAAGCGTGTCTACGTCCTCGCCGTCTTCAGGATAAACGGCGATCCCTATGCTGGGCGTAACTTTCAGCAGCTGGCTGTTATAGGAAATCGGCATTCCGAGCGACTGCACGAGGCTTTCGGCAAGCCGCACAATATCGTCGGTACCGCCCGCGTCGCATAGCAGAATCGTGAATTCGTCGCCGCCCATGCGGGCTACCGTATCCTTCATGCCTACCGATTGCTTCAGCTTCACCCCGACCTCATGCAGGACGTAATCGCCGGCGGCGTGGCCATATGTATCGTTAATGTGCTTAAATCCATCCAAATCGATCCAGAATACGCCGAACCTTTGACCGTTCGACGATGCCGAAACCATAACCTCCGTCAATCGTTCCTGAAATTGGCGGCGGTTCGGCAATGCGGTAAGGGCATCGTGGAAAGCCATGAAATTGATCATTTCGAGCGCCTGTTTATGTGAGGTAACATCTTTGGCTATGCAGTAAATCCCGACAATTTCTTGATCGACGACGATAGGCAGCAGCTTAACGTTCAGGTCCACCCGGTTTCCCCTCACATCGACAAGCGCGGAATCGAAGTGCTGAACCCCGGCCAACCTCACCTCACGGAAGTGCTTCTCGAAACGATGGCGCTCCTCGGGATGGATGTGCTCCAGAAGCGGCCTTCCCATGAGCTCCGTGCAGGAAGAACCGGTCATCGACTGGGCGGCGGGATTCGCATCCGTGACCCGGCCATTCAAATCCAGCGAAAGCGTGGCATCCGAATTTTGCTCGAACAGCGATTTGAAGCGTTGTTCGCTTTCTCTCAATTTCCTTTCGGCCATCTTCCGGGCGGTAATATCCCGAATGATGCAAGCGTAGGAAATGATGGAACCGCCACGGTCTTTTATCGGAGTAACCGTTTCGCTGGCGCTAAAAACGGCGCCGTTCTTCCGTTTCCTTACGGCTTCCTGCTGGCCTACATTCCACTGGTGCTCCCGGAGATTTTTCTGAAAAAAGGCCCAATCATCTTCGCGTACGATCGGCAGAGTCATACCCAAAACCTCCGATTGTTCCCAACCGAAGACGGTCACAAACGTACCGTTTACATAAATTACCTTATTTTGCAAATCACAAACGATGAAAGCAACGGTCGCATTATTCGTGAGTGCTTCCACCATGCCTCGAGCAAGCTCAAGCTCGTCATCGCGGTCCGTATCGGCGTTTTTTTTCTCGAACGATTTTGCCAAGATAATACCCCCTTTGTCCTGTCCATCCTACTGCCGGGCAACCTCAATCTGCTCCTTAGTAAGCCAGCTCGCGATTTCACCCGCTTTTAACGCAGGGCTGAACAGATATCCTTGGGCAATATCGCACTGCCAGGAGCGGCAGAGCCGGAGCTGCTCTTCCTTTTCCACGCCCTCGGCGACCACGGTCATTTGCAAACTGTGGGCCAATGTGACCATGGCCGACGCAATGGCTGCATCATCCTCGCTTTTGGTAATATCACGAATAAAAGCTTGATCGATTTTCAATGTATCCACCGGAAACTTCTTAATGTAGCTGAAAGAGGAGTACCCCGTGCCGAAATCGTCGATAGACAAATACAGCCCCAGCCGTTTCAACCCATCCAGCGTGCGAATGACCGAGGCTTCGTTGAACATCGCAACGCTTTCGGTGATTTCCAGCTCCAAATATTGCGCATCCAGTTCGGTTTCCTTCAGCGTCCTGCGGACGGTTTCGACCAAATCCTGCTGCTGAAACTGCAGCACCGACAAATTGACGGATACCCGGATATGCGGCAGCCCCAGTTGCTGCCATATTTTATTTTGCCGGCAAGCTTCGCGCAGCACCAGGCAGCCGATCGGCACGATGAGGCCGGTTTCCTCGGCCAGCGGGATAAAGCGGGTGGGGGATACGAGCCCAAGCTCCGGATGATTCCAGCGAATAAGCGCCTCTACCCCGTGAATGCGGCCGTTATGAAGGTCGATCTGAGGCTGGTACCAGAGCTCCAATTCTCCGAGCTCAAGCGCGCGGCGCAGCTTGCTCTCCATCTCCAGCTTTTCCAGCACGACTTCGTTCATCTCCGGCAAATAAAATTGATATTTGTTCGATCCGAGTTTCTTCGCGCGGTACATCGCCATATCGGCGAATTTGATCAGCGTCTCTCCGTCCTCCGAATCGATCGGATACAGGCTGATTCCCATGCTCGCCGTGACGTACAGCTCGCGGCCCTCGACCCGGTAAGGAAGCGACAAAGTTTTTGTCAATTGCCCGCATAACCTTCCCAGTTCCTGCGTGCTGCGAACATTGGAAACAAGAATCATAAATTCATCTCCGCCCAAACGGAAAGCTGTGCCCGAATCTCCGAGCAGCGGAGTTACGCGTTCCGCGAATGCCTGCAGCAGCAAATCTCCGGCCGCATGTCCGAGCGAGTCGTTTACATTTTTAAAGCGGTCGAGATCGACATACAGCAAAGCGAACTTCTCCTGATTGCGCTTCGCTCCCGCCAGTTCAAGCTCCAGCCTGTTTCTGAACATAAGCCGGTTCGGCAGCCGGGTCAGCGGATCGAAATAGATGACATCCTCAAGCTGACATACCATCTTGGAAAAAGCGCGGCTCAAGTCGCCGATCTCATCTTTGGCCGGATGTTCCTCCACCTTGGCGAGCCCCCCGCCTGCCACCGCTTGGGCTTGCAGCGCAAGCGTTTTTAAAGGTTTCGTGATATGCTGAGTCAGCCGCTCGTTCGAGACGTAGGCACGCCAAACGAGAAGAATTACGCCAAAGGAGCAGAGCCAGATAATGAGCCTGATTTCCGATTCCAATGTGGAGTTATGGTTCTCATACAGTTCGTTTACCCGCTTCTGGAGAAAATAAAGATCGTTGAGAAACCCGAGAGTTCGTATCGATTGACGGTTTGCTTCCATACTATCCCGCGTAGCCAAGGCAACGAGGGACGATGAATGAAGCTGCGACCACTTCCGTTCGATCGATGCGAGAACCGTCTGAATGTCCCCGTCCGCCGGCGGGGATATTTGCTGTGACACGATCAGGCGCTCCAGCGCACTCTTTAATTGGCCGAGCACTTGAGTGCTCCGCTCGAGCTGCTTCTTCACTTCGATTTCGCTGCCGTAGGTCGCGTTGGACGAATAGTGGCTCAGCGCTTGCCGCGTAAGCGCGATGGAGGCCTCAAGCTTCTGAACGGCGACAAGCGCGCTGACATTATCCTTATCCGACGCTTGCATCTCGAGCATTTTGATCAAAATAAACCCGATCAATAAGGTGGCAATAATTATGGTGAACACCGAATGAAACATTAACTTCGCACGCAATTTCATAAAACTCCCCTCACCGTTCATCGGTTTCCGCCGAAATTCCTTGCAGAAAAGGTGCGGTAAGACGATCCCATACCTGTTGTTCCTCAGGTGAGAAGGGAGCCAGGCGAAGCGAAGCCAGACCGACGCCGTTATCCCTAAGTCCGAGCTTAATGTGTTTCTGCTTGAAGGAACCGTCCTGCACGTAATTCTGTATGGCGCCATATATAGGCCCAGCATCCAAATGCTTCAACACGGAGGTCAAAATGGCGTTCATGCATCCTGATTTCCCTTTGCTGCGCAAGATCGTCCGATTACAGCGAAGCTGCCCTTGCAAAACGAAGCGGAGGCTTCTTCCCTTTATGCCCGGTTAGCCCGTCTCCTCCGGTTGCCGAATCATCCGGGCTTTTGTCCGACTTGGTTTCCTCCAGCGTAAATTGCTCCAATGTCATGGACAGCTTGTCGGATACTTCGCGCAGCACCTTGACTTTATCGCCGATCGAAAGGAAGGCCGTAAGCTGCTCGGAAGTGGATGCGGATATTTCCTCGCTTGCCGCTGCCGATTGCTCGGTGACGGCACTGATGCTTTCAACCGAGCGAAGCACCTGTTCGCTCTTTTCCACGGAATCGTGCATCCGCTCCGTCAGTTCGCGCAGTTGCTCGGCGATTTGCGCAACCTTGCCGCGAATGCTTTCGAACGCATCGCCTGTCGTGCTCACGGCCTGCTCCTGCAGCCTGGTCATCTCCAAATTGTCCTGCATCGTCATGACAACCTGCTCGATACCGCCGGCCACATTCTCCAGTATCGTCATCATCCTATTCGCTGTTAAAGAGGATTGCCCGGAGAGCTTTTTCACTTCCTGGGCGACTACAGCGAAGCCTTTGCCGGCTTCCCCGGCGCGTGCCGCCTCGATTCCGGCATTGAGCGCGAGCAGGTTCGTTTGAGAAGCCACCTCCGAAACGTACCCTACCATTTGGCGTATATCGCCGATCGAGTCGGACAGCTGCCTCACCGCTTCCTCCATCCGGCGAATGGCTTTCATGTTCTGTTCCATAATGCCGCGCTGCGTCTCGATGGCTTCCGTTCCTCTCCCGATCGCTACTACGGCTTCCTCTCCGTATTCCCCGGATTGCAGCGAGCCCTCCAGGTTGATCTGGAAGCTGCGCTTCAGCTCGTCCATATGCGAAACGGCTTGCTGCAAATCTTCCGCTACGGCTTGTCCGCCGGAAGCCATCTCGTCCGTGGAAACGGCGATTTGCTTCGAAATGTCGGACAGCACGGCATTTTCCTTCTCAAGCTCATGGGACAACCGGTCCACCCGCTCGCCGACCTGCTGGGCGGTGCCGACGATGCCGCGCAAATTCACCATCATCGTCGCGAACGCCCGCGTCAACTCGCCAACCTCATCCTTGTTGCGGCTTTCCTCGATGCTCACAAAAAGCTGCCCAGCGGCAATCGCATTTGTATGGCGGCTCAGCCTCTTGATCGGCTGAACGATCCGCCACGTCGTTATGTAGTTAAATAATCCGGCGATCAGGAACAGCGCAGCACCGCCGATCAGGGAGAAAACGTACACATTGCGGATCTTGGCGTCAATTTGCTCGGTCAAGCTTTGCTGAAACTCGGCCGACAGCACGGTGAGCATATGAACCACGTTCAAAACGCCGAGAATCCGCACCGATTGGCGCTTGATCTCCGCCGCATTGCGATCGCTGAGCGCCTTGCTTCCCTCCAGCGACACCGATTTGAATTTATCCTGCGCCTCATCCAGCATGCTGCGGTAAGACGGGATCGTCACCTTCCCCAGCATGTCGGTCAATCTGGAATCCGCTTTATGCAGCCTGCTGAGCGCTTCCGTCTTGTTGGCTTCCGTCATGTTGCTGGAGGCATTAGCCAGCGAAAGCTGGGAAAGAATCAACTCGGTCTTCAGCTGCTGGCTTTCGGTCATAAGCTCGATAATTTGCCGGTTCGACGCTTGCAGTCCGGAAACGTTCAGCACGACATAAACTAACACCGCCAGAAGCATAAGCAGCGAGATCATCGTATTGATCATCAGCTTCATTTGCAGTTTCATGGTTCGTCGCCTCCTCTGAAATGGGTTTATTGAATTCCGCCGGACAGCATTTGCTGCTTCAACGTCTCGAGCCGCTGCTCTTCCTGCTGCGTCATCGGCAAAACCCGGATCGGCGCCAAGCCGACGCCGTTCTCCTTTAAGCCGAACTGAAGTTGCCGCTGCGGGAACTTTTGCTGCTCCTTAAACGTTTTGACGGCGGAGTAAATGGAGACATCCACATTTTTCAGCATGGAAGTGAGAACCGCTTTTTCCGCCAAAAAAAACTGATCGGAGTCGACGCCAATGGCAAGTTTGCCGCGTTTCTGCGCTTCCTGCAGGGCGCCTGTCCCAGTAAAGCCGGCAGCGGCATAAACGATATCGGCCTTGCCCTGCTCGAACATGCGCCCGGCAATTTGCGCGCCAAGCTCGGCCTTGCCGAAGTCTCCGGCGAATTCGGAGATCACCCCGGCATTCGGATTCGCGGCTTTTACCCCGGCAATAAACCCTTTTTCGAATTTGCGGATAATCGGAACGTCCATGCCGCCAATAAATCCGACTACATTCGACGTCGTCTTCATCCCGGCGACGAGTCCGGCAAGATAGCTGCCCTCGTCTTCCTTGAATGTGAGCGAAACGATATTGGGCAGATCGGAAACTTCGTCGATGAGCAGAAACGTTTTGTCCGGATACGTTTTCGCTATTTTTTCCAGACTGTCTTTAACCATAAATCCGAGGCCGATCACCACATCGTTTCCTTCTTCCACAAGCTCCTTCAAACCTTGGTCGTACGTCTTGGAAGCTGCAAGCTCCCGGTAATCGAAAAAAATATCAAAATCCTCCTGGGCTTTGAGCAATCCCGCAAAAGCCGCATCGCTGAACGACTGGTCGCCGAGACCGACGTCGGACAGCATGATGCCGATCTTTAACCGCTGCTTCTCCGGTGCAGCCGCTCCGTTTTGCAGCGAGCATCCGCTTAATAACAGCGCCATCCCTAAAACGAACGTCCAAATCATCCGAATCGGTTTCATTTCCGATAATACCTCCGTTTGCCATTGGTTTGTCGTTGATTGGCGAAAGCATGCTGCAGCGCGAGATTACGAGGCTGTACTGATCCGAAAGCGCCCTATCATGCGGGCACTGATACAATTAGTTCAAACGACCCCGCAGGCAAATAGACCGTGATGAAACAAGTCGATTGCAAATCGGGCAATGGCGCTTGCTCCATTACTTTCTGAGGCGTCAGTCCGAGCTCGATGCCTTGCTCAGACATGTTGATGAGGAATAACCCATTGTGCAGGTTGAGAAACTCGCCGACGGAAGCCAATGCCAATTCGTCCGCCGCTTCAACCGGTTCTTCCGCAAACCGGGAGGCAACGTGCAGAAGTATATCCGTTTTCAGGGAAAATCCGGTCGTCAGTCGGATAGGGCCTGTAACCTCTTGCGACACAAGCCACTCGCATTCATAACCTGCAGGAATCCGGTTCATCTCCATGAACACCTGAGGTTCGATGAAACGGATCATATTTTTGATAAAAAGTGTTAGATATGGAGCATATGCAGAGGTGTTCATAGAAGGGTCGGCCTGCAAAACAGCCGATACCAGCGCATCGATATCGCCGTTTTGAACGGCGGAGAACTGCTCGTCGGATAAAAAGTAATCCGTCTTAAACTGCTTCAGCGCCTCGGAGAATTGCTCCAAGTTCAGTGCCTCCTGATCGATCAAGGCTTGTCCGAGCAAGAGATGGCTTTCCTTCTGCGCCGAAAGCAAGCTTTGAAGCTGCTCTTCCGTCATATACCCGAGGCCGACCGCAATTTCCCCGAAGCGCCGGTCCGTTTTCATTTGCTGCCGATGGACCTCTTCCGCTTGAGCGGCCGTCATGTAACCCGCATTGACAGAGAGCACCCCTAATTTGACATGAGTGATTTGCATCTGCTCAAGCGCCTTTTGCAAAGCCGAAGGGCCAACCCATCCCCGGTTCAATAAATAATGTCCGAAATACTGGGTAAACATTAAACCAACTCCCGTTCTTTCAACACTTTGCTTAATACGCCGGCAATCATTTCAGCGGCGACGGGCTTTTGCACAAAATCATAGGCTCCATATTTCAGAGCTTCGAGCAAATTCGCCTGCGTGCCGGCGGAGGAGGCCATAACCACTTTGGCGGACGGATCGAATTCCCTGATTTCTTTGAGCGCCTCGATCCCGGTTTTTACCGGCATGACTATATCCATAAACACGACATCGGGACGATGTTCCTTGTACTGCTGCACCCCTTGCTCCCCGTTTTCCGCAAATAAAATGAGCGAATTTCCATTCAACTCGACAAGCGTCTTCAGCTTCGCGCGAATCAAAGCGGAATCGTCGCATATTAACACTTTTATCATGTCATTCATCGTTCCACGGCTCCTTTTGTAATGAAATATGATTTCATGCCTAGAAGATTTAACAAATTTAAGTCTACCGGCACTTGTCTAGAATGATAATTGTCGATTGTTAGTAATAATCAATAACAATGTTAAGTTTTCTTGGATAAATTTTGTAGAAAAATAAAAACGCAAAAATCCCCTGCCTTTAAATAAGACAGGGGATAAATTTGCAGCACTTTCCTATTGTCATTGTGGTCCCGTGAAAAAGGTTAAGCCCGTTACTTTAATCGAAATATACGGCTTTGCCGGTTTTCGCGGATTCGTAGATCGCTTCGAGAATTTCCGATACGACGCATGCCTGCTCCGGCGTAACGACAGGATCTTTGTCCTGCTCGATCGCTTCGATCCACAATCTCATCTCGGTATCCTGCGCGCTCTCGCGTTTGCCGTCGTAGAAATCGACGCCTTTCGCGTCCAGCTGAATCGTGTTCATGTACAGGCGGCTGTGTTTCTCGCCGTTGATGCGAAGGCCGTCCCACATATCGGCGCCGCCTTCCGTGCCGCACAGCGTACATTTCGCTTCGCCCGTCTGCAGCGTATTCAGCGCCCAGCTCGATTCGAGCACGATGGTTGCGCCGTTTTGCATCGTGATCATCCCGAACGCGGAATCTTCCACCGTAAACTTTTTCGGATCCCACGGGCCCCAAGCGTTGGCGGCATTTTCACGGCTCGCCAGCTTGTGGTACGACGTGCCGAGCACAGCTTTCGGTTTGTAGTTGTCCATCATCCAGAGCGTCAGATCCAGCGCATGCGTGCCGATATCGATGAGCGGACCGCCGCCTTGCTTCTCTTCATCCAAAAACACGCCCCACGTCGGCACGGCACGGCGGCGAATGGCGTGAGCTTTCGCAAAATAAATTTCTCCGAGATCGCCATCCTCGCACACCTGTTTCAAATAAAGGCTGTCCGCGCGGAACCGGTTGTTGTAGCCGATCGTCAGCTTTTTGCCGGAACGCTTGGCCGCTTCCACCATCCGGCGGGCGTCCGCCGCGGTTTTCGCCATCGGCTTCTCGCACATGACGTGTTTGCCCGCATCCAGCGCGGCAATCGTAATTTCCGCATGAGAGTCGTTCGGCGTGCAAACATGCACGATTTCGATGGAACCGTCTTCAAGAATTTCCCGGTAATTGGAGGTTACCCGCGCGCCTTCGGCGCCGTATTTGCCGGCTGCCTCTCTCGCCCGGTCTTCCACGATATCGCAAAACGCGACCATTTGAACGTTAGGGAGCTTGGCCAGGCTGGGCATATGTTTGCCGTTTGCGATACCGCCGCAGCCGATAATGCCGATTTTGAATGTTCTGGACATGCTAACAATTCCTCCTTCGGAGATCATCAATGCTATCTGAGCTATCCATAAGTATAGTGAAGTTTTGTATAAAAAGATATTTCAAATCTGGCGCATCTTATATGCGATTTTGCCATTACCGTAATCTTTGCAAAATGCGGCAAATTCATGCATGGGGAAACTATGGGCGCAGCATGAAAAATCGGTCGACATATTTCGCCCGACAAATTTCCCGGGAAATTTAGCAAGCCTCTCTACTACGGGGAACCAAGTTCCCCGCAGCCTGCTTTGCTTCGCAAAACCCAAAGCGCTCGGACATGATGTCGTTCGGGTAGATCCCATAAAGGAACTATGGTGCGCTAAACCGGCCATTTCGGGTGTTTTGGAAAATTAGCGGAACTCAGGTGAGCTATTTGTCTTTTTTCCCACCCCCCAAGCCATTTTCCGACGATTTAGCGCATCTCAGTTCCTCTAATTTTTCGGATCAGTCCATTTACCGGAGAATAGCGTACTTCAGTTCCTTTATGCTTATGAACAGCTATTTTGCCCTTAACCCACCCGCTGGGATAACCATTCACCGCTAGTTCGCGTTCGTCGGGCATGGCATTAAAGCGGTTAGCCAATAAAACTTTAGCCCGGCACGCGGTACTTTTGGCGAATGTCACGTAAAGCATTTCGGCAAAATACTTATGACGGACACCTTTACGTCTGTCCTTGCCGCTCACAAGAAACATCGCTCTATTTATTAGCTTGTTACAACACCAAATCCGATACCAAGGAGTGTTAACCCGATGACCCAATCGAAGCGCCGCAAGGAGAATGATTGGAAAATCCGCAAACAGACACAGAAGCCGCACGGTAAAATCAAATCGCTGGATGAGCTCTCCGATGAATATGATGCGGAGCAGCAGTAACCGCCTGTCGCCGCGAAATGGCGCCGCAGGATTTTCGGCCTAATATTTCCTGGCAGCTAAAAATCGCCCCCGCGGCCCATTCAGGGCACGCGGGGGCGATTATTAACGTCATGAACCTTTTTTCAGCGACGCCGTGACCAGCTTGTAGCCGACGCCGCGGATCGATTCGATCTGCACCGACTGCTGGTTCATTTCCAGCTTTTTGCGCAATGAGCTGACGTGCACGTCGACGGTGCGCTGGCCGCCGATATAGTCGAATCCCCACACGATGTTCATCAGATCGTCGCGGGTGACGACGACGCCGGGGCGCTGCACAAGATAAAGCAGTACTTCAAATTCTTTAGGCCGTAAAGGAATCGATTCGCCGTTCAAATTCACTTCGTATTTTTCCGGATAAATGAGCAGATCGCCCACGGCGATCACTTTGTCGCCGGACGCCGTTTTATCCACGGCCGTTTCGTCGTTTGTCGTCCGCCGCAGCACGGCGGATACGCGCGCCAGAAGTTCGGCAACGCCGAACGGCTTCGTAATGTAATCGTCCGCTCCGTATTTGAGGCCCTGAACGACCTCCTCTTCGGCGTTGCGCGCCGTTAATATGATGACCGGCGTCCGGTTCCCCTTCTGCCGGAGTTTGGACAAAATTTCAAAACCGTTCAAGCCGGGAAGCATAATATCCAAAATAATCAGGTCGTAAGGATGCTGCAGCGCAGCCTGAAGGCCGTCTCCGCCATGGTCGATCACTTTCGTTTCATAACCTTCCTGCGACAAGTTATAGGAGAGCAGGCGGGCGAGCGTAGGCTCGTCTTCGATGACCAAAATGTTTTGCGGCATGGGAATCCCCCAATTATATATATAATCCATATTGCTCGCGACAAGCTTATCATAGCACGTTTTTGTAAATGTAACGTAAATATTTTGTAAATTTAATGTTAACGTTTTTGAAAACGGCCGAATTTTCAATGAATAACCGGCAGCTCGATGATGAAGCGCGTGCCCATGCCGACTTCGCTTTCGACGCGGATCGTGCCTTTATGCAGCTCGACAAGGTGCTTGACGATGGAAAGCCCGAGGCCGGTGCCGCCGGAGCTTCGCGATCTCGCCTTGTCCACCCGGTAGAAGCGTTCGAAAATGCGCGGCAAGTCCTTTTTCGGAATGCCGATCCCGGTATCGGAGATGATGAAGCGCAGGCGGTCATATTCGGCAGGATCGCCGGAGCCGGGATCGGAAATGCCGGCAGGTTCAACCCGGACGCGCACCCGCCCGCCTTCCGGCGTATAATTGATGCCGTTCGACAGCAGATTAATAAGGATTTGGCGCAGCCGATCCTCGTCCGCTTCCATGTACAGCTCCGCATCCACCTGCATTTCGAGGTCGATCGATTTTTTGCGCGCTTCCGTTTTCATCACTTTCATGCAATTGCTGACGAATGTCTGCAAATGAATCGGCGAAAACTGCATCGGAATGCGCCGCGACTCGATTTTCGACAGCTCGAGAATGTCGCCGATCAGCCGGTTGAGCCGCTCGCTCTCGTCAAAAATAATTTGCAAAAACGACCTCGCCGTTTCCTTGTCGTTCAGCGCCCCGGCCAGCAGCGTCTCGGCAAAACCTTTGACGGCGGCGATCGGTGTCTTCAGCTCGTGGGAAACGTTGGCTACGAACTCGCTGCGCATCCGTTCGAGCCTCCGCACCGCCGTAATGTCGTGCAGCACGATCAGCACGCCGGCCCATTCGTCGTCCGCCTGGGAAATCGGGCTTAAGTTGATTTCAAGAATACGCTCCGTCGGAAAATAAAAGATCATCTCGTCGCGAATATGCTCGCGGGAATCGATGCACTCGCGGATGAGCTGGGTAAACTCGAACTGCTGCTTCGCTTCGTTGAATCGCTTGCCGAGCAGCTCCTGCGCGGAAAAGCCGAGAATATCTTCCGCGGACCGGTTAAGCAGCACGATCTTCTCGTCGCGGTCGATCATCATGACGCCGCTGATCATGTTTTCCAACACGCTTTTCAGCCGGCTTTCGTTTTCCAGAATGCGGTTCATCTGCAGCTGCAGGCTGCCTGCCATTCGGTCGATCGCTTGGCCGAGCTGGCCGATTTCGTCCTTCTGCCCCGCACCGACGCGCGCTTTGTAGTTGAGATTCGCGATTTGGTGCGCGACGCGCGTGATCCTCTCGATCGGCCGCGTGATGCCGAACGCGATGCGGTAGCTGATCAGCCCGGCCAGCACGAACACCGCGAGAAGACCGGCGATCAGCCCGAGCCAGACTTGCCGGATCGACAGATCGACATCCTGAAGGCTCATGCTGAGCCTGAGATATCCTCGGAGGCCGCCTCCGTCCTGAAGCGGAATCGCCACGTACAGCATGTTGCGCTGGATCGTATCGCTGTAGCGGATAGCCGAGCCGACGCCGTTTTTACCGGCTTCGATGATCTCCTGCCGCCCGCTGTGATTGTCCATCGTCTGCGGATCGTGATCGGAGTCCGCCAGCACCTTGCCGTCAGCGCGAATATAGGTGACCCGCGCATCCGCAAAATCCTTCAGCTTTCGCGCCTGCTCCATATAATAGCGGATCTGCTCATCCTCGCTCCCCGCCTTGTTCCAGTCGATCGTCGACCGAATGATCCGCAGCTCCCGCAGCATGTTGTTTTTCAGCGCTTCCACATGGGAATCTTCCAGCATTTTGGCCATAAAAATGCCCGCGGCAAGAACGGAGGAACCGATAAGCAATATAAAAATGACCGTCAAACGGGCGCGAAATTTGTTCATGGCACGTCCCTCGCTTTGTCAACATTCGCATTATTTGAAATTTTATCGTAACTTATCCGCCGCGGACGGGCCAGTTAAGAAATTGTAAATGCCGGTTGCCCGGGAAAAAAAGAGAATCCAAGCATCTTGCGATGCCGGGATTCGGGGAGTAACGGCAAAACTTATTTGAAAACGGGTTCTTTGAACGTCGCCAATTTTTCCAAAGAATTTTTCTCCACTTCCGCATGCAGGCTGTTGCCGTGCGAATCCATCGTGACGATGGCGGCGAATCCTTCGGTTTGCAGATGCCACATCGCTTCCGGCATGCCGAATTCCATCAGGTCGACGCCTTCCACCTTCTTGAAGCATTCCGCGTAATATTGAGCCGCTCCGCCGATCGCGTTCAAGTACACGGCGCCGTGCTCTTTCAGCGCGGCCAGCGTCTTGGCTCCCATGCCGCCTTTGCCGATGACGGCGCGGATGCCGAACTTCTTGATGATGTCGCCTTGGTAAGGCTCCTCGCGGATGCTTGTCGTCGGGCCGGCCGCCTTCACCTGCCATTCGCCGTTCTCGTCCTTGGCCATAACCGGGCCGCAGTGGTAAATGATGCCGCCGTTCAGATCGACCGGGGAATCGTGGTCCATCAAATATTTGTGCAGGGCGTCGCGTCCTGTATGCATAAGTCCGTTGATGATAACGACGTCGCCGACTTTCAGCTCGCGGATTTGCTCCTCGGAAATCGGAGCGGTCAGCACGAACTCGCGGCGCTTCTCGTCTGCCGGAGCTGCTGCCGCAGCGGCTTCCTGCTGCATCGGATGTTCGGTGCCGCGCTCGTAAATCCATTCCTTGATCCCGCCGGTGGTTGCGTCGATCATTACGCCTTGACGGCGGAACGCCCAACAGTTGTAGGCAACCGATACGAAAAAGCTCGCCGGCAGGCGGTTCGCGACGCCGACTTTACAGCCGAGCAAAGTGACTTGTCCGCCGAAGCCCATCGTGCCGATGCCGAGCTTGTTGGCGTTTTCCATCACGTAATCCTCCAGCTTGCGCAGCTCCTCGTTCGGGTTCACGTCGTCCACCTTGCGGAACAGCTGGTGCTTGGCAAGCTCGTAGCCGCTCGTCCGGTCGCCGCCGATGCCGACGCCGATGAAGCCGGCGCTGCAGCCTTGGCCCTGCGCCTGGTACACCGCGTGCATGATGCACTTGCGGATGCCGTCGAGATCGCGGCCGGCTTTGCCTAGCCCTTCGAGCTCCGCAGGCAGGCTGTACTGGATGTTTTTGTTTTCGCAGCCGCCGCCCTTGAGAATGAGCTTGACTTCAATGTCGTCCCGCTCCCACTGCTCGAAGTGGATGACCGGCGTGCCCGGCCCAAGGTTGTCCCCGCTGTTCGCGCCGGTGAGCGAGTCGACGGAGTTGGAACGGAGCTTGCTGTTTTTGGTCGCGAGTGCAACCGCTTCGAGAATTTGTTTTTTCATGACGATCTGGTTGGCGCCTACCGGGGTATGCACGATAAACGTCGGCATTCCGGTGTCCTGGCAAATCGGCGAAACGTTGCATTCCGCCATATGGATATTATTGGCAATCGTGGACAGCGAGAGAGCGGAACGGGTCCCCTTGTCCTCCTGCTCCTTCGCTTTCTGAATCGCTCGCCGCACGTCGGCAGGCAGGTTGGTTGACGTTTCCACGATCAAATCGTATACGCTTTGCTGAAATTGTTGCATGAGTTTGGTTTCTCCTTTCGTTTCTATAAAAGAGGCATATCTATATAATAACATAAGTAAGATCAGGTTCGAAGTGTTTCAGCGCGGTTTACCTGCATTTTCATCGCCGGTTTCAACCGTCCGAAGCAGGAATTTCAGGACGCATTCGCGAATAAAGATTAACACGACTCAGGAAAATGCGACTACACCCAGCAAGGAGTAAAGAACTACATGCCCAAGCTCATCATAAAGGCCGTTTTGCTTGTTGTCATCGGCCTCAGCATCCTCGTACCTTCGCTGAATGCGGCCAAATCGAACGTGCTGTACAAGGATCAGGTCGCCGTCATCATGTACCATCACGTCGACGACTATGCGCAAAGCTCCGGCACGATCACGACCAAGCTGTTCAAGGACCAGCTGACTTATTTGCGAAACAAAGGATATCAGTTCATTACGCTGAAGCAGTTCAAGATGTTTATGGAAGGCTCCAGCGTGCCGAACAATGCGGTGCTCGTTACGTTCGACGACGGCTACGAAAGCTTCTATCTGAATGCGTATCCGATTTTGAAAAGCATGCGCATCCCTGCCGTCAATTTCGTCATTACCGGCGATCTGGAAAACCCGCTGGCCAGCTATATCCCTTCGCTGTCGCGCGACGAAATTATCGAAATGACGCACGATACCAATTTCATCGACGCCCAGTGCCATACGAATTCGTTCCATAACCGGCTGCCGGACGGAAGCGCCACGCTCGTCGGCCGTATGATCGTAAACGGCCAGCCGGAAACGCCGGAGCAATACAAGCAGCGTGTCATCAGCGACACGCAAATGTGCTTGTCCAAGCTGAGCGAGCTGTATTCCGAGCCGGTCGATTCCTACGCTTACCCGTACGGCATTTACGACAAGCTGTCGCTTGATTATGTGAAGCAGGGCGGCGTCAAATTCGGGTTTACGATCGTGCCGGAAATGGCGACGCGCCGCCTCGACCCGATGCAGGTCCCGCGCATCAACGCCGGCAACAGCGCGATTACGCCCGAAGGGCTGCACAATTCGATCCTCCGGCGCGTGGTTGCCGTGAACCATCCTTACAACGATGCGGACGCTGCGGCCGTCATGTCCCAGCTCGGCGGCAAAGCGACCACCGACAAGGGGGGCGGCGTAACGCTGCAGTTCCGGGGCAAAACGTGGACCGGCAAAATCGGCTCGAACCAGATGACATCCGGAAGTGAGACGACCACGCTGCAAAAGCCGCTGCTTTTGAAAAGTAATAAAGCGATGATCGGGCTGGACGATTTGCAAAAGCTGCTCGGAGTCAATCTCGTGTACAACCCGAACGTGCAGAGCTACTCCGTTCAGCAAAGTCCGGTCGTGAAGTAAGGCGGCGCATAAGTTGGAGGCGCCGCCGCACAGGACGCCTATTGCAGGCGCAAGGTGAGCGGGTCTCGGGAGGCTCATAAAGGAACCGCAGTGCGCTAAAAGGGTTAAATCGAGCCGTTCGGCGAGATTAGGGGAGCTGTGGTGCGCTATTTGCGTGTTTTTTCCGATCCACACGTCATTTTCGCCGATTTAGCGAATCTCAGTTCCTCTATATGTTCAGATGTGCTCGTTAACCTGAAGATAGCGAACGTGAGTTCCTTTATTTTTTTAAAGTTCAGTCTCTTTGGAAGTCCCATCGCCATCGGGTAACCTATGTTTCCGCGCGGATACACTACCTGGCAACATTGTGCAAGAGTAGACCGTGCAGACGGAAAACTTCCGCTCAGATGAAAACCGGCCATCGGCCTCGCTGACGAGTCCGGCGGCCGGTTGCTTTTTTTGCGCGATCTGGCGTAGAATTAGGGCTGCCGCTGGCATCCGGGACGACGGTCGCCAGGAAGAATCAAGGAAAGAGGAAAATCGTGATGGACAGTCATTTTTTTGCTTATATGTACCGTATGCGTTTCATCGAACGCTGGAGCCTGATGCGCAACGTCGTCCGCGAAAACGTCGCAGAGCATTCGTTTCACGTCGCACTGCTCACCCACGTGCTCTGTACGATCGCCAATGAGGTGTTCGGCAAGCAGGTGCCGACCGATAAAGCCGTCTCCATCGCGCTGTTTCACGACGTGACTGAAGTGTTCACCGGTGACATTCCGACGCCGGTCAAGCACCATAATCCGGACATTCTCGCCAACTTCCGCGAGATCGAGCAGATGGCGGCAGGACGTCTGCTGCAGATGATTCCGGAGCCGCTGCGGACCGTATATGAGCCGCTGATCGACGGCAAAAAGGTCGATGTCGACTATGCCATATATGTCAAGGCGGCGGATCTGCTTGACGCGTATTTGAAATGCGTGACCGAGCTGTCTGCCGGCAACCGCGAGTTCGGCGTCGCGAAAAAGCAGCTCGAGCAGTCGATTCAGCGGCTCGACATGCCCGAGGTCGACTATTTCCTTCGACATATGGCGCCAAGCCTGGAGAAAACGCTCGACGAGCTGTCGGACTGACGGGCAGTCCTCCGACAGACCGTTAAGCGGAGCGAAGCGAGGCGGG
Organism: Paenibacillus hamazuiensis; assembly: GCF_023276405.1. NCBI lineage: Bacteria > Bacillati > Bacillota > Bacilli > Caryophanales > Paenibacillaceae > Paenibacillus > Paenibacillus hamazuiensis. Next base: position 8,485,994 of record NZ_JALRMO010000001.1, on the reverse strand, counting down.
CGGGGCGGCAGACAGGGCCGGTGCCGGTCTCGGCCCCCTAAGTGTTGCGGTCAGGGCGCGGGGTCCCGCAGCGGGATCGCTCCGGGCACCATCATCGGTAAGTCCATCCGGGGGCCGTGGTCGAAAACGGCAGCTTCGGCAAATAAGCGCAAACACTTGGTTTATCCCCGCTCGATTCGCACCATTTTGTACAAATAATCCCAATTACTTGGTTTATTGGTGGACTTTCGGCCGGATTCGGGCATTATCCGGAGAATTAGTACAAGTTTTTACGTTTATTGATTCGGAAAAGGGATAAACCTGAACAATAATCCAAGAAATTGCGCTTATTTGCTCTTCCTGCGCCTTTGTGCGCCCTTATGTCTTCGCCCTTATGCGCCTTGGTGCGCCTTTGTGCGCCCTTATGGCCTTCGCCCTTATGCGCCTTTATTCGCCCTTATCTGCCTTATGGGCTTCATCCGCCCTTATGGCCTTCGTCCGTCTTTGTGGCCTATCTGCCCTTATGGGCTTCATTCCCCTTTTCCGTCCTTATCTTCCCTTATGCGCCCTCATATCGTCCTTGCACACCTTCAACCGCCTAAAGCATTGGCCAAAATCGCAGCCTAACTCGCGGCACCGGCGGGATGGCCCGGCGCCTTACGGCACCTTAACGAACAGCCGGGATTCGCACGCGCAGAAAAGAGCCTTGGCATCAGGCTCGGCCAAGGCTCTTTTTCCTATACGTTTCTATGCGAACAAATTCGGAAAGTTCATGATGAAGACGATCAGCAGAAACAGCACTCCGGTCAAGTTGCTAAGCGAGCGGATTTTCCCGAGCTTGCCCGCGATGTCGCGGCCGGAGCTGTCATTCAGCGCGAGACGCATGTTTTTGCCGAGCACGCCGGTAATGGCGCCGAGCGCCAGCAGCAAAACAACGGCTGCAATCATCCAGGCGACGGGATAATGTGCTTTGCCGACCATGTAGCCGCCGGTCAGCAGCTCGATAACCAGCGCCAGCTGGCCGACCCGGTTCGCGGCAAACAGCACGTGCAGAAATCCGAACTGGGCTTGTCCGCTTAGCGCCCCAATGCGGGCCGCCAAGAAGGGGAGCAGCAAGTAAAACCCCATCATGATAGCTCCAAGTATATGCAAAAATAAAAAAACTTGATTCATAACCTGCCTCCCAGCAAAAAGTCATATTATTCCTAGTATACTTGATGCTATGTCCAAGGGCAAGGAAGCAGGTCGAACCCACACGTATATTCGATGCTCGGCCGCTAGCCGATATCGATCCATTCTTCCTTATAGAGAGCACGCGGATAACGGATGAGCAGCAGTCCCCTGTCGAGCCGCGCGGAAATTCGCGGAGGCTCCCCGAGCTGGGGCAGCACGATACTCCTCTCGAAGGGCCCGTAAAAACGTTCCGTTTTTATAGCCGTTTGGGGGCTGTCGGTCGGATGTTTGATAAACCCTCTGACCGTAAGAACATTTCCCGAAACGGTCACCTGCACGTCTTCTTTAAAAGCTCCGGGAAGCTCCATCACCACGAGATTCGTATACTCCTCATAAAATATATCCACTGCCGGGAACATTGCGATTTTGTCATTCTCTTCCGCTTCCTCTTGGCTTGAGCCCGAAACTCCGGGGGTACCGCGCTCCAGCACCGTTCGCCAAAAATCGGTTTCGTCATGCTGCTGCGCCAGCTCCAGCCATTCCTTGATTTTGTCCATTTCGAACATCGCGGCAGCATCCCCTTATCCATTAAATTTGGTTGGCAACGGGTGCGGACGGGTTGGCGATTTGATCCTGATCGCTGACATCCGGGTCAATTGTATTGTTAAACAAAACCGCGCTTGCAGGGGCGATGTCGCCAAACGACTGGTTGACTCCTATCAATTTGGCGTTTGCCGTATGGCTGTTTTGCAGACCCGCTCCGAAAGTGACATTGCCGTTCGCCGAAACGGTGTTGACTTTAAAATTGAAAATATTAAATTGGTAAGGCATCTAAATGCCCCCTTTCAGCAATTCCCGCTGCAATCGATCATATCTGCGAGCTAATGGCAGTATCTTTGCTGGCAACTTCGCCCATATCATTCACATCCGGGTCGATGTAAATGTTTTTCATATTCGCCTGAGGTGGAGCTGTATCTCCGTAGGACGCGTTCAAGCCCTGCGATTTCGTATTCGCCGTTGGGCTGTTGTGCAGGGACTCCCCGATATTGACGGATCCGTTACTGGCAATACTGTTGATTTTCATGTAAAAAATGTTTATAACCGACGGCAACGGTTGTCACCCGCCTCCATTCCGTGATTTTTTATTATATGGGCAAACCCCCGGATTTGATGACTCCAAAAGGAAAAGAAAGCGCCGCTCCTGGAGGGGACGAACGCTTTCAAGCGGATTACATGCTCTGCCCGGGTCCGGCATGGGCCGAAACATGTGCTGAAGCATGGGCCGGGGCATGAGTCGGAGCGTGGGCCGCCGGATGATACAAAGAGACACCGCGCCGTGCCGCTCTGCGGTCGCGCCACTTGGCGACGATGACATACAGCGACGGGACGACGATGAGCGTCAGCATCGTCGAATAAAGCAGGCCGGAGATGATCGTCGTCCCCATCGGTCTCCACAGGTTGCCGCCCATAATCGTCATAGGCAGCAGTCCGCCGATCGCTGTCGCCATGGTGAGCAGGATCGGCCGAAGCCGCGCTTTCCCCGCTTCCGCCACCGCCTCGTACAGCTCGAGCCCGCGCTCTCTCGCCTGTTCGATGAATTCGATCAGAATAATCCCGTTGCGCACGACGATTCCCGATAAGCTGACCAGACCCATCAATGCCATGAAGCCGATCGGCGCGCCGGTGATAAACAAGCCGATAATAGCGCCGCCCGCCGCCAAATAGACCGTCGACAGGATGAGCAGCGGAAGCGACAGCGAATAAAACTGCATGACCATAACGATGTAGATCAAAATGATGACGACGATCGACAGCTGGCCGATGGCGGCAAAAGCGTCGTTGCGCTCCTCGTTTTCCCCGCCGAACTCGACGGTGTAGCCCGGGGGCATAGCGTAGCTCTCCATTTGCTTCTTCAGCTCGCCGACCACATCGTCCGGCAGCCTGCCGTCCGTAAAGCTGCGCACGGTGATCGTGCGGGTTTGATTGCGGTGCTGAATCGACTTGATCATGCCGGATGCCGTCGTCTCGCCGAGCTGCCGCACCTCCACCGTACCACCCTGAAGAGCAGGGACGTGCATGCGGCGGATCGTCTCCAGCGGATCGCTTTTCGTTTCTTTGGCGTAAAGCGTCACGTCGACTTCATCTTCGCCTTTTTGATATTTCGTGATGTCGAGACCTTCCGTAGCGATCCGTACGGTGGTCGACAAATCCTTTTCGCTGACTCCGAACAAATTCAGCTTCCCGGCATCGGGAATGACCTCGATCGTGCTCAAATCTTTGCCGACATCGTCGGAAATGCTGATCGTCCCCTGGATTCCGGCGAGCATATCCTGAATGTCCTGCGAAATTTTACGCAGCTGCGGAAGCTCCGCGCCGCCGATGCGCACGGCGATCGGAGCGCCGACCGGCGGGCCCTGCTCCAGCTCGCGGGGCGTAATTTTCACATCGTCCGGGAACATCGCCTTCAGATGTCCGCGCCACGGCGCCACTACTTCCTTCGTGTGAATGACCTTCGGGTCAATCTTGACGAACAGCTGCCCGATGTTCACTCCCGTTCGGTTGTCCTCGGAGTAATAAAACCGCGGGGTGGTGCGGCCCGAATATGCCGACACGAACAGCACGCCCGGCTGCTGCCTCATCCAGTCTGCGGCCTTGCCCAGCGTGTATTCGGTCTCGGCGAATACGCGCCCGGTCGGCAGCTCGAAATCGATCAGCATCTCGTCTTTCTCGGCGGGCGGAAAATACTGCACGCCGAGCTTCGGCAGCAGGCCGAAGGCGCTCGTGCCGACGAGCAGCGCGACCATTGCGGTGAGCAGCGGCCGGCGCAGGAAGCCGTAAATTTGCCGGCTGTAAAATTCGCTTAGCCGATGGATCGGCCGGCCGAGCAGTCCCGGCGCGGGCGCTTCCGTACGGGGCGCCGGGCGCTCCCCGGCTGCGCCTCGCCCTCCCGCTGCGCTTTCCGTAGCGGTCCCGGCCGCCTTGATCTTTCGCCGCATCTGCCGCTCCGACACCCACTGGCGGAAAATCGGAATGATCGTCAGCGACATCGCCATCGATGCGGCCAACGTGAGCGTGATGACGACCGGGATCGGCCTGATGAAGCTGCCGATGTTGCCCTTCAGGAAGAAGAGCGGTAAAAACGCCGCCGCCGTCGATATCGTCGCCGTCAAAATCGAGACGGCGACATCTTTGCTGCCCTCGAGCGCCGCGGTTTGCGGCGAATCGCCGAGCTGCAGGCGGCGCTGGATGTTGTCGTTGACGACAATCGCGTCGTCGACGAGAATGCCGAGCACAATCACGATCGCCACGATCGTAATCTGGTTCAGGTCGATGCCGAACCAGGCGACCGGGATGAAGCCGACCGTAATCGAAATCGGAATGGCCAGCGCGACAATCAGCGACGTGCCGAAGGTGAGCCCGAGCGAGCAGACGACGATGACGACGGCAATCCCGATAAAGAGCTCCCGGCCCAAATCGCTGAACAGATGGTCGAGGCTTTCCTTTTGCGTGAACAGCGATGACATCGTGACGCCGGCCGGCAGCTGGCTTTTCAGCGCGCCGACCTTCTCGTCGATTCTCCGCTGCAGCTCCGGAATATCGGCGCCTTTCTCCGCGTTGATGACAAGGTCGACAGTCGGCTTGCCGTTATGTAAAATGCTGACTTCGCGTTTCTCCGGCTTCAGCTTCACGTCCGCCACATCGCCGATCTTCAGTCGCATGCCGTTCGGCAGTCCGACGATGTCCGTGCCAGCAATCTCCTCCGGCGTCTTCCATTCGCTCGGCATATCGACAAAGTACGATTTCGCTCCCTTGTCGACGGTGCCGAGAGGCACGCGGTCATGTTTGTTCGTCAGCGCCTGAGCGACGACCGTCCATGGCAGATGAAGGGTGTCCAGCTTCTCCGTATCGAGCGTGACGGCGATTTCCTGGTCGGGCAGCCCGACGATGTCGACGTTGCTGACGCCGGAAATGGTGGCGAGCTGCTTTTTCCATATCTCCATCGTCGGACGAAGCGCCTCGAGCTCGCCGGGCGTCTCCACGGAAAAATGCAAAATCTGCTCGGCGATTTTCCCCAAATCGTCGTTGACGACCGGCTTGCGGGCGTCGTCCGGCAGCTCGCTTTCCGCCGCCTGCACCTTCTGCCTGAGCGTATCCCACGCCCGCTTGATGTCGACGTCCGGCTTGATCTCCACGTTGATCGCCGATACGTTCGCCGCCGAGGTCGAGCTGAGCACGCTGATTTCGCTCATCTCTTTAATCTTTTCCTCCAGCGGCCGGGTTACGAACTGCTCGACCTTTTCCGGCGAAGCGCCTGGATATACGGTCGTAACCAAAGCGACGGTCAGGTCGATTTCCGGATTTTCCCGCTGTTTCAGCGTCACGATGTTGAGCGCTCCGAGCAAAATCGCCATGACGAAAAACAGCAGCGTCACCTTGCGCCGATGTATGAGTTTCGCGATCACGGCGATTCCCCTCCTTTCGGCGGAAGGCAATCCGGCTGCAAATCAACGATGACGCGGGCGATTTTATCCACTTCATCCAGCCCTCTGTCCTTGATGATAAACCATTGGTAAGCTACCGCCTCGACCTTGCCGATTTTCGCATATGCCGCGATCTCCAGTTCCTCGTCGGTAAAGTCCGGGTATACGTTAAAGCGGATCAGCTTGTTCTTGATCGACGTCATCAGCCTGAAATAAAAATGGTCCATGATGTCGTGAAGCTCGTTCGAAGCGTTGCCGTGCTTGGAAATGATGCGAATAATCGAGCGGTTGTGGGCATATACCTTGAGGATGTCGGTGATCATCCGGTACATACCGTCATCTTCGCACGGATCGGCGTCTTCCCGCTCGAGCATCGAGACGATCTCACCGAGGCACGACTCGGCAATGCTGCGGAACAGGTCTTCTTTGCTTTTAAAATAAAGATAAAACGTCCCTTGCGCGACACCGGCCTCCTGCACGATATCCGATACCTTCGTGTTGTGGTAGCCCTGCACCTCCAGCAGCTTTAAGGCAGCCGCAATCAATCTGTCCCGTTTCTCTTCTCCCATCCATGAACCCTCCGAATTCTCGATCTGACTGATCAATCAGTCATTTTTAGGTTAGTGACTGACTCGTCAGTCATTTTTCTCACATCGTAGCATACGCTGGCATTTTTTTCAAGATCTCTGGATAGCAGTAGAACAATCCGGCATTTCTATTAATATGGCTAACGAACCGGGGGACGCTCTTAACCGAAATACGCGCAAACGGATGATTTTCTCATTATAATGGCGCTGAAGTCCGTTACCATTAGTCAGCCAGATATATTCAAAATTGCAACTGTTGTATAAATACAATTATATTCGTTTTCACGCGGCTGTCAACTCGATCGAACCGGTCCGAAGCATCTCTATCGTTTTGGGACATACTTTGTTATACTTTGATATACGCTTACGAATTTTTCAAAAGCTCGGGTGAACGCATGAATCCGGAAATATTGGCTGAATTGATCAATGAAATATTAATCAAGTCGACTTTGTTAGGCGGTTCCGACAAATCATTTATTGAGGGGCTTACCCCCAGACAAGTGCATATTGTTATGGAGATCGGCACCCAAGTTTTCAGAAACGGCGATTTGGCGGGCCGTTTGGGCGTAGAGCCCTCCACGCTGACCCGAACGCTCGACCCGCTTGTGAAAAACGGGCTCGTCGACCGCAGTCTCAATCCCGAAAACCGCAGAGAAGTGCTGATCCGGCTTTCGGAAAAAGGGCGGACCGTTCTGCAGCAAAGTCATCGGAAAATGGTTGAAAACTGCGCGCAAATTTTGGAGCACGTCCCCGGACAGCAGATGGAGCAGATGGAAGCAAGCATTCGTTTGCTGCTCGGCATCATGAAGCAAATCCATTTCAAGCATCATTGAATCGGCCATTCCTCCCGCTGGGGGCACCCAGGCTTCGGAAGCATGGGGCGCAATATTGTCGGTTAAACGGGACCATAGAGGAATTATGGTGCGCTAAATCGGTCCGTTTCGGATATTTTTGAGAATTAGCGGAACCCAGGTGCTCTATTTGCCTGTTCGTCCGGTACAAATGCCGTTTTCAACCGTTTTAGCGCATCTCAGTTCCTCTATTTTTCCGGTGCAGCTATTTTTCGGGGAATAGTGAACGTGAGTTCCGCTATTTTTACAGACGCTTGCCGGCTTGGACATGTAGCCCGTCACGCATCGCCAAGATTGTTCCTGTATTGGCTTGGCGTCATGCCGGTGTACTTTTTGAACACTTGAAAAAAATATTTCTCGTCGGTATACCCTACGTCATGAGCGATGTCGCTCAGCTTCAAGCTGCGGTCGCGGAGACGTTCGCAGGCGCGTTCGATCCGAATCTGGTGCAAATAATCGAGGAAACTCGTTTTCATCTCCTGCTTGAACAGCAGGCTCAAATACCCCGGCGTAATGAACACCTCGCGCGCGACCGTCTCCCGGCTTATATCTTTATGGAAGTTTCGCCCGATATATTCGAGCGCCGTCTGGAACAGCTTGTTGCGGTTTTTCTTCGCGTTCAGCTCCGCGGAGATCTCAAGCACCGTGCCGGCCAGCAGGCTGCGGATATACTCCAGGCTGGATTGCGACAATACAGCGGCCAGCCCCGTCAAATCGTGCCCGAACACGGAGCTCGTGTTCAAGTTTTTTTCCACGCAAAACCGGTACAACGTAAAAACGAGGGCGACCGTCGATTTTAAAATATGCTCTTTGGAGCTGCTGTCCGGCTTCAGCGCATCGTGAAATTCCTCTAACCGGCCGAGTATCGCATCGCGGTCTCCCTGGACGACGGCCTGCAAAATCGCTTTCTCCTGCACCAGCGGATACGACGACTGGTCCGGATCGTCATCGACCGACTCCGTATAATCGACGATTTTGGCGGAGCCGATGTAGTAACGGGCGTTGAGCGCCTTGACCGCTTCCCGGTAAGAAGCTCTCAGATGGGAGATGGACGCCTCGAAGCTTCCGATGCCGATCGAAACGGTGAACTTCAAATACTGCCGGATGTTTCTTTGAATCGCCTCCGCGTATGGGATGAGCGCCTCCGTCCCGATCCATTCCCCGGCATTGACGATAACCACGACGTCATCCTGCTGCTCGAAGGCGGCGCAGCGGAAGCCGGCGGACATCGTTTCCTCCGCTATGTTTTTCAAGCCGTATTTGTACAGCTCGATGTCTTCGTGGCTGTATGTTTGCAGCAGGCCGTGGAAATGATCGATTTGCAGCACCATCGCGCCGAAAAACATAAACGGAAACTCCAGGCCGTTGATCCGAAGATTGGACAGCAGGCGGTCATACGGCGGGTTATCCGTCATCACGAGCCGGCTTAACGTCTTCTCCTTCAGCAGCGGAAAGCTTTCTCTGAATCCCGCCTTCAGCTGCTCCAGCGTTTTCTCCTGATTCCTCTCATTTTCAATCACGGCGGCCAGCTTCAGGATCGTATCCAAAATCTCCTGGGTCCGGCTCGGCTTGAGCAGGTAGTCGCTCGCTCCGAGAGCCATCGCTTTCTTCGCATAGGCAAATTCGTCGTATCCGCTCATAATGACGCTTTTTATATGCGGGTACTGCCGGGCGGCACGCTCGATCAAGGCGAGCCCGTCCATCTCCGGCATGCGGATGTCGGTCAGCAGGATGTCCACCTTGTGCCGCTGCAGCAGCTCGAGCGCTTCGACGCCGTCCCGCGCCTCGGCGGCGATGGATATCCCGTGCTTGCCCCAATCGATCAACGTGCGAATGCCGGCGCGCGCCCGCTCCTCATCGTCGACGATCATCAATTGGATCATGTTCGTTATCCCTCCTGGGTATCGGGAATGGCGGGGAGCGTCAGCTCCACTCTCGTCCCCTGCCCGGGTTTGCTGTCATAGCGAATTTCATAGTTGTCCTTGTAATAATGGCGCAGTCTGGCGTTCACGTTCCGGATGGCGTAGCCGCCCGTTTCCCGGGACGTATTGATATCGCCGTCAGTCTCGGGCTCCAAAATGCGCTTCACCGCCATTTCGTCCATGCCGGCCCCGGTATCTTCGATGACAAAATGCAGCGAGTTCCCTTCCAGAGCGCCGGTGACCGTGACGCTCCCGCCTCCGCGTTTCCTTTCGATTCCGTGAACGAGCGCATTTTCCACAAACGGCTGCAGCACCAGCTTCATCATGACAAAACCACCCATCTCGTCCGGTATGTCGATCCGGTACTGCAGCAAATCTTTGAACCGCATTTTTTGGAGCGACAAATACAGCCCGAGCATCTCTTTTTCTTTGCCCACATTCGTAAAGCTCTTGCCGCGATTGAGGCTGAGGCGGAAGAGCCGCGACAGATTGACGATCATTTCGCTGATCCGGCTTTGCCCCGCCGCCTCGGCCTCCCAAAAAATCGTATCCAGCGTATTGTACAGAAAATGCGGATTGATTTGCGATTGCAGCGCCTTGAGTTCCGCTTCCTTCTCCCTTAGCTGAAGCACGTACACGTCGTTCACCAGGTCTTTGATGTTTTTGACCATGCTGTTGTAGCCGCGGCTGAGCTCGCCGATTTCATCCCGGTATTTGATTTCCACCCGCTCGTCGAAATGGCCGTTCTGGAACCTTTTCATGGAAGCGAGCAGCGTTTTGAGAGGAGCGGTCAAAATCGACGTCAGGATCATCATCAGCGGCACGCTCAGCAGCAGGCAGGCCAAAATCATCGCGATCACAAACACTTTGATCGAGCTGAGCTCCTGCGTGAGCAGCGCCAGCGGTACGACGTACAGAATGCGCCAGCCATTCTCGTTGATTCCGCTGTAGGAAATGAGCATCTGCTGCTTGCCGATGGACGCCACGGCCGAGCCCGGGTCCTTCTGCTTCAGTATCGTCGCGAGCGCCGGATCGGACGCTCCCGCGACGTCAATCTCCCTGCCGGCCTGCAGCAGAGGAATTCCGTTTTCATCGAGGATAATGATGCTGTGCTGGTCGTCGTACAAGTTTTTCAAATACAGCTGCCGGATCGTCTCGTGGTTAATGCCCATAAAAATAAAGCCGATCGTGCTGCCGTCCTGGATGCTGCGGACAATCCGGGCCATGCCGATTTTCTCGTTCCGGTTATTCTGGATCAACATGCTGTTGCTGCCCGTCAGCGGAAACCAGTAAGATGCGCCGTTCAGTCTCGCCGCCGCTTCGTACAAACGGCTGGACTCGATTTGCGGCAGACCGACCGCCCCGCTGCTGCCGTCCGTAGCCTCCTGGAATATGGGGGAGGCACCTTTGCCGTACAGCGCCAAATAGTCGAAATTGCGCGTGAACAGCATCTGGTTCATCATCGAGGCGGTCGGCCCCGAATAAAGCGACGATTCCAGACGATCGGACGTACGGCCGTCGCCGATCAGAGCGGCCTGCACTTCGGAAGCGAGGCTGAATACGGTCACCCAGTCCGAAATATTGCGCTGCATGCCGGTGATGTTGTTTTCGATCTCCTTGATCACCCCGGTGTTGGTCATGCTTACCTTCTCGATAATTTGATTGCTCGACGTTTGGTAAGAGTAATACCCGAGTGTCAGCGAAAGCGCAACGACAAGCAAATAAAACAAAATAAATATTTTGTATTTCACGCTAAGATTCAAATAAAATTTTCTCATGCGCCCACTTACCTTATCTGAGCTTGATGGTCCGTCATCATCGATTCTAACCTTGTTTGGCCGCGGCATCAACGTATACGGCCCGTTATTCGACAAACTTCCACTTTACGTTTCTTTTCTCTACTGACGGGTTCCCCGCGTTTTGTTATGATCCAATCAGGTTGCGACGATATCCAATATTTTGAAATGGGGGAACTTTCTATGACCGAAAAAAACAAACTGGCAAAAGCCGCGCTTCTGACCGCCTCCGTCGCCATGATCGGCACGCTCGCCGCATGCAGCAGCAGAGGCGGCGGCACTGGCAATAGCGGCGGCAGCGGCAGTGCAGGCAGCGGTGGGCAGACGGCACCCGCTCCGGCGGCATCCGATAAAAAAGAAGGAAGTGCCGTTACGCTCCGCTTCTTCTCCAACCTGCCGGACCGCAAATCCGGACAAGGGCTCGCCGAGCAGATCGTCATCGACAGCTACATGAAGGAAAATCCGAACGTCAAAATCGAAGTCGAAGCTTTGGCGGACGAACCGTTTAAAAACAAGCTCAAAGCATATATGGCGTCCAACGAGCCGATCGACATCACGATGGTGCACGGCGGCGCCGATCTGAACACCCTCGTTCAGGCGAAGTACGTCAAGGAGCTGAATCCGAAAGATTACGAAGGGGATAAATACAATTTCCTTCCCGGCGTGTTCAAATCGTTTACGTTCGGCGGAAAGCTGTACGGCCTGCCGCGGAACAGCGACTACGAGGTCATCTATTACAACAAAAAGCTGTTTGCCGATAACGGGGTTAAGGTGCCGTCGACCTATAACGAGCTGCTCGACGCGGCCAAAGCGTTCCGCGCCAAAGGCATCGTGCCGATGTCCACCAACGGCAAGGAGCTGTGGAGCTTCGGCCTGTTGTTCCAAAATATCGCGCAGCGGGTAAGCGGCGATCCTCTGGCCATTCTCGACGCCGTCGATCAGAAGAAGCAGTTTCCGCAGGACGACAGCTTCCTGCAAGCCGCGAAGCTGATGAAGCAGCTGATGGATGTGAAAATGTTCCAGGACGCGTACATGGCGGCGGATTACGGCGCTTCGCAAAACCTGTTCACCCAAGGGAAAGCCGCGATGTGGTACATGGGCTCCTGGGAAGCGGGCATGGCGACGAACGACAAGCTGCCGGAAGCGTTCCGCAGTAACCTCGGCGTGATGAAGTTCCCTACCGTCGAAGGCGGCAAAGGCAAGGACAGCGACCTGCTCGCCTGGAACGGCGGCGGCTACGCGCTGCCGGCTTCCTCCAAGCATCCGGAGGAAGCGAAGAAGTTTTTCGATTACCTGATGAGCGCGAATCAATGGGCCAAAGCGGCCTGGGATACCGGGGCTGCCGTGCCCGCACAAAAATATGCGCTGACCGGCAAGGAAAGCGAAGTGCAGAAGCAGCTGACGGACATTCTCGTAAACGCCACTTCCACGCCGGGCGCTTCGTTTATCGACTACGGCACACCGGGCTTCAAGGACGATTCGCAAAACGCGTTCGGCAAGTTTTTCGCCGGAACGTCCACGCCGGAGCAGCTCGTAGCCGATCTGCAGGCCGCCGCGGCGAAGCAGAAGAAGTAATGGGGGCCCCCGGTCCCCCTGGTCCTCCCCCTCGTAATCCCTACTCCTGGGAGGGCCTCGCTTCCGCAGCCAGCTTTGCTCCGCAAAGCTCCCGAGGTGCCCGGGCAATGCTGCCAGGTTAAAGCATTTAACGAATTCGCATAGATCGTGGTCCCGGACCTGACAGACCGGGTTACTAAAATAAGCTGCTTATTAAAAATAGCGGAACTTACGTTCGCTATCCTCGGAAAAATAGGCACTTCGGAAAAATAGAGGAACTGAGATGCGCTAAATCGGTGGAAAATGGCGTTTGTACCGGCCGAACAGGCAAATAGATCACCTGAGTTCCGCTAATTTTCAAAAATGTCCGAAATTGACCGATATAGCGCACCGTAGTTCCGCTATGATCCTAGCATTGGGCCCCGGGTACCTGGACTCGCCCGCCGGGAGGGGGCGCTCGTGGGGGGGGGGCTGATCGCCGGGAGATTCAGCTCGCTGCCAGGTCGCGTCTGCCCGGCATGGAATTATTGCTGTTAAGCAATAATTCCTATGCTGGCACGCTTCACTTTGGGAGCGGTGACGTTGAAAGAGGGTGAGTGCCTCTGACCCGCGGTTGCCCGGTACGTTTTTCGGCTATCGCGGAAAAACTGCACCGGGCACGCTCTACGACCGTCGTTTACGCCAGTGTCATATCAAAAAACACGATAAGGACAGGGAAACATCCTGTCCTTATTATGTTCGACAGGATTGGAGTGGAAAATCATGCAAAAGGTGTTAAGCAACAAGCTGGCCGTCTTTGTATTCGTCTTTCCCGGCGTCTTGTTGTTCGTGCTTACGTTTCTCGCGCCGATTGTGCTCAGCGCGTTTTATTCGCTCACCGATACGCTCGGACCGGGCACGCCAATCCGTATGGTCGGCCTGCAAAACTTCAAGGAGCTGCTTTTTCACGACGCGCGCTTCTGGAAATCGCTGCTCAACGCCGTGCTGCTCGGGATCGGTTATGTCGTTTTGCAGCATCCGGTCTGCATCCTGTTCGCCGTTTTGCTGGACAGACTCGGCGGGAAAGCCGAGAAGTTTTTCCGAACGGTCTTTTTCGTCCCGTGCGTCATTTCCGTAGTCGTCATTTCGAAAATGTGGCTGACGATTCTCGACCCGTCGTTCGGCATCTTGAACAAGCTGCTCGATATGGCGGGGCTCGGCGCGTGGAAGCACGCCTGGCTCGGCGATACGAGCACCGCGCTCGTCTCATTGCTGTTCATCCTGATCTGGTCCGGCTTCGGATGGGGGCTTCTGTTTTATTATGCCGGCATCAAAGGCATTCCCGACGATCTGTACGAAGCGGCGCAGCTGGACGGCGCTTCCGGCTTGAAGATGCACCTGCGGATCACCGTGCCGCTATTGTCCCCGGTCATCGCAGTGCAGGTGACACTCGCGATGATTACGGCGCTGAAGCAGATGGAAACGGTGTTTTTGACCACAAACGGCGGTCCCGGTGACGCAACTCAATTTCTCGCCGTTTATTTGTACAACAAGGCGTTCTCGGCGAGCGAGTACGGCTACGCCAACGCCATCTCCATCCTGTTCATCGCCGTCTGCCTGCTCGCCACATATTTGAGCAACAGACTGATCCGCAGCGATGCGGCAGAGTATTAGGAGGTGACGCGCATGAAAAAGAGACAAAAAACGATCACCTGGATCGTCTTTCTGATCGTCGCTTTCGGCCAGCTGTTTCCGCTCATCTGGCTGATCGATTTTTCCTTTGTAAACAGCAACGATTTCTTTTCGTCCGGCATTTTAAAATGGCCCGATGCCCCGGAGTGGAGGAACTATGTGAACGCCTGGGTGGACGGGAAATTTCCCAAATACTTGTTCAACAGCGTGCTCGTATCCGCCGTCACGATTGCGCTCACCGTGTTTTTTTCGCTGTCTCTCGGTTATGCGTTTACCCGCATGCAGTGGAGGCTTAGAGGATTTTTCTTTGCCGTCATTTTGCTCGGCATCATGATCCCGATTCACGCCACGCTGCTGCCGAACTTCGCCATTTTCAAGACGATCCGTCTTACCGATTCCTACCTCGGCCTGATTCTTCCTTATACGGCGGTCTCCGTTCCGCTCGGAACGTTTATTTTGTCCGGATTTCTGCGCAGCATTCCGAAAGAGGTCGAGGAGTCGGCCGTCATCGACGGCTGCAGCATTTACCGCATCGTGTTCCAGATCATCATGCCGCTGACGGCGCCTGCGCTCGTCACGATTGCGGTGACGACGTTCCTGAACTGCTGGAACGAATTCATTATGGCTTCGACCTTCCTCACCAAAGATTCGTTAAAAACGCTGCCGTTTTCGGTGATGAACTTCGTCGGGCAGTACTCCTCCGATTACGGCTCGCAGTTCGCCGTTATGGTGCTGACGTCGGTCCCGGCGATCGTCATCTACGCGCTGTTTAACGAGCAGATTACGAAGGGGGTTACCGCCGGCGCGGTGAAAGGGTAAAGCGCCCGCATTTGGGCCGAATGTGATAAAACTCTAACGGTCGCCACGGAGGTTATTGCAAGGATTTTGCTGAGTTTACAATTCTAACGGTTCTGACTGAGGTTATTTGGGCAATAGGATGATCTCTTATCGGATAATCTTTGAAATAAGCTCACTGGCAACCGTTATAATTTGAAAATGAGCATTTTCAGCCAAATAAGCTCTATCACAACCGTTACACTTTATGAACAGATTTACATGATTTTTCTGTCACGACAAAAAAAGGCCTTCGCCGTTTCCGGTTCGAAGGCCTTTTTACCCGCATTATTTCATAAACGCGCCGCCGTTGATTTCGATCGTCTCTCCGGTCAGGAACGAGCTGAGCGGCGAAGCCAGGTATACCACCGCCGCGCTGACGTCCTGCGGCACGCCGCCGCGTCCGACCGGAATGCCGGCGATCGTCGCCTTGCGCGCCTCCTCGGAAGTCAGCGTCGAGTGGAATTTCGTCTCTTCGATGAATCCCGGAGAGACGACGTTCACCCGGATGCCATGTGGAGCAAGCTCCTTGGCGAGGCCTTTGGAGAGGCTGAGCACCGCCCCTTTGGACGCGGCATAAACGGATGCGCCGTTCGCCCCGCCGTTGTGAGCGGCCAGCGAGCTCATGTTGATGATGACGCCGGAGCCTTTCGCTTTCATGCCCGGGATCACCGCTTTGCTGACAAAAACGGTGGAGAACACATTGACGTCCATAACCCGGTTGTACAAGTCTGCGGTCATTGCTTCCACCGTCCGGCGTTCGATCATATGGCCGGCGTTGTTGACGAGAATGTCGACGGTGCCGCCAAGGGCTTCCTCCGTCTGCGCTACCATCGCAGCGATTTCGTCCTCTTTCGTAACGTCCGCTTTAACGATAACCGCCTTGCGTCCAAGCTCGCGAATGCGCGCCGCGGTTTCCTCCGCGCCTTCCTGGTTGCTCAAGTAGTTGACCGCAACGTCGGCGCCGCAGGCCGCAAGATCTATCGCGATGGCGCGGCCGATCCCCCCGCTCGCTCCTGTCACGAGTGCAATTTTTCCGCTTAAATCGATGTTCATCATCCGTCAAAACTCCCTTCCGCTTGGGCTTGATCACATGCTTGCTCTATCATAACATGCTCATGCCCACCGTGATTAGGGATTTTTTTATGTCCGATTGGAATAATTTCATATCCCCGCTTCAAATGACGTTTATTCGCCGGCTCCTGTACGTCCCGCTTCGTGCGCCTGCCGGCATGCTGCTCCATCAGAAAACGCACGTACACATCATCCTTGACCAGCCATGCGCCGTATTCGCGTTTCACGGTACGCTCGGCCTCCTCGAAGGAGGGGTACGGCTCGTCCAACACTTCTCCGTTCAGATCGATGAACCAGCCTTCGTCCCCTTGAAACACGAACAGCTTCTCGTCCTTGCGGTTCTCGTACAGGGAGCCGAACGGGGAGTTTTTCAAATTATATATGTTTTTAAAAGCGTCCGCCCGCATCGGCTCGAGCTGGAACGGTTTGTCGACGTACAGCCGGTATACTTCGTCCGTCATTGCGCATCCCGATGCTTTCGCATGGCCGCCCCCGCCGAAGCTCCCCGCGATTTCGGACACATCGATATGGTCGTGGATCGTGCGCAGGCTGACTTTTTTCCCGCCCACGTTAAGTATCGCGATATAATCGAGATGCGGGTTTTCCTTGCCCAGCTCGCTGCCCAGCTCCGAATGATACGATTCGGCGTGAACGATTCCGACGCACAGATCGGCGATGTACGTCTGCACGATCTCCCTTTTTTTCCGGCGCACATACCGCTCGATCTTCTCCTCCTCCATATCGAGAATTTTCTCCTCGAACTCGTCGAAGGCGAAGTGCTCGCTGTGCAGCAGACGTTCCGTCATCTTCTCCTCGAATTCGTCGATCGACACCATGTAAAACAGATCGTTCAGCCGCTTCGCCCGGGACTCGTCCCGCTGCTCCCATTCCCACGTATCGTACAAGCGGACGAGCTCGACGAATTCATTCAGCGCAGGGGTAGCGGCGATGAGGCCGTTTTGCAGCAAATATTCGTAAAACAGCGATGTCGCCGAAGCGAGACGTCCGTCCTCGTATTTCACCTGCACGGAAGCCCAGTTATGTTCGTTTAAGTGCAGCGCCGACTTGTGGTGGTCAAGCAGCTTCGCCTTCCCCCCACCTTCCGTGTAAGCAGTAAGACCTTTGGCGTTATCTTCGTTCACCGACAAGTCGGTAATAAACAGGAAGTCGTGTTTCCCGCCCTTCTCCTTGGCCCGTTCCAAAAACCGCTGCACCTGCACGTTCAAGCCTTCGACGGAGTTGTACCGCACCTCCGCTTTGTCCCCAAACGCGTATTTCGCTACGATGCCGCATCCTACCCCATCCAGATCGTTATGCGTATACAATCGATACATGGCAGTTTTGACCCCCAGTCGTCTATTCGGCGGATGCCGCTGCTTCGTATTTTTGTAAAAAAAGGGTAATTCTATGCATAGTCGCTTAGAGAGAAAAAAAGAAGAGGGCTACCCCAAGGTTCCACCCTTGGAACAACCCTCTCATTGCCGCCAAGCCCTAAGCTTCGGCAAAGCTACTTCGCCTGCTGCAGCACCAGGCTCTGAATATCGCCGATGCCGATAACCAGATGGACGTTATTCATGGTCCGCAAAGATCCCGATATGATTCCCGCCAAATGACCGAAGCGGTCGATCAGCGGTCCTCCGGACATGCCGCTTACGATCTGGGCGGATGTCAAAATGCGATCCCGCCCGTTGATCTCCGCTTTCGGAGAATTGACGATCCCCTCCGATATGATAGGCACATCTTTCATCGGGTACCCGATGGCAAACACTTTTTCCCCATGCTTCACGTCTGTTTCCCGGATCGGAAGCGCGCGATACGTTTGATCCGCTTCCGATCGGGCGGGCAGCTTCAGCACCGCCGCATCCGTCGCTTCGTTAACCCCGAGCACCTCGACCGGAGAAACCGTCCGCCCGTCGTTAAAAATGGCCTCGATCCGCTCCGCATCGGCAATGACGTGGTAAGCCGTTGCCGCTATGCCGTCCGGCGAGATGACCACCCCGGAACCGGCGGCTTTAAGCGAATCGTCGCCGTTCAGCGCCCGGATATAAAATACCGATGCTTCGGAGCGCTCGTAGATTTCCTCCGCATTGTAAACGGCGGGGGCATCCGCGTTCACCTTTATGAAAAATGGTGCCCCCGACGCAATGATGAGGAACATGCACACTAAAGCGATTTTGACTCTCATTTGTTTTACCGCCTCGCCATAACCTGATTTTTTAGCGGGCTGCCGCCATAACGTCCTCGAAAGCCCAGTGGGTCGGAGGCAGATCGCTGAATTTCGGCTGCACGTCCTGCTGTTTCTGCTTTCCGATAATCCGGTTGACCAGGACGACGGCCTGAGCCCTCGTGATCCGGCTATCCGGCTGGAACGTACCGTCCGGGAAACCTTCGACATACCCCGCCTTCGTAAAGGCGTCCACGTATTTCTCGGCCCAGTGCCCGCTTACATCGGAAAGGACGGTCTCGCCGGCTTCGGAAATGTCGAGCTTCAGCACTCTGGACATGATGACGACGAACTCGGCTCTCGTCAGCCCTTTTTCCCCGCCGAACGTCCCTTCCGGGTAGCCTTCGATGATTCCGGCCGATGTGAAGAATGCGGCGAGCTCTTCCATACTTTTGTCCACATCGCCGAACA
This sequence comes from Paenibacillus hamazuiensis, assembly GCF_023276405.1. Classification (NCBI taxonomy): domain Bacteria; kingdom Bacillati; phylum Bacillota; class Bacilli; order Caryophanales; family Paenibacillaceae; genus Paenibacillus; species Paenibacillus hamazuiensis. Next base: position 8,467,437 of record NZ_JALRMO010000001.1, on the reverse strand, counting down.
CATTCCCGACGGGAACCTCCTCCTTGTCCAGCAGCGGTGAGAGAAGGTACATGATTTCATACCTGCTGAGAGCGGCATCCGGCTTAAACTCGTTGTTCTCATAACCGGAGATGTATTTCACCTGGCCGGCATCGCTCTTTAAGGCAAATTTGGCGTCTTCAACGAGATAATGGATCGTAACGACCGTATCGTCTTTATCGGTAATCATTTTGATGGTCATGTTCCCCGTGATAAGAATCCCGTCTTTATATTGCGGGCTATTTTTCGTAGGGGTGCTTCCATCGGTTGTATAATAAATGATTTGCCCCTCGGGAGCGGATAAGGTCAATTTGCTGTTTCTGGCGACAATGACCGCGGATTTGCCGTCGGTTTGAATTCGGGTTTGGCCGACATTGGCTTTAATTGCCGGTTCGGAAGCCGGTGCCGGTTCCTGTTCGGCAGCGGGTGTCGGGAAGAATCCGCCGCCCCCGCCTCCGCCGCTTCTAATGCCGCCTCCGCTGGTCATCACCTGCTTGGTCCAAGTACCCGACAATATCTCGCTGTTTTCCTTCTCATCCGCGATTGTAACGGCTCTGATCGTAGTCGTATTCGTGAGCAGTATCGGCCCCGTATACAGCTTGGACCAGACGTCCGGTTCGCTGCCGTCCACCGTGTAATATATTTTTCCGGCCGTCTCGTCCGTCGTCAAGGCGACGGAAACCTGAGGATTAAACCGGATATCTCCGGAAATGACCCTTGGCTTTAAGGCGGTCTCGGCAAAAGGCAGAACATCATTGATCGCGATGCTTCGGCTTTCCCCGTTGACCGTGGCTGTTAACAAGACGCTGCCCGCCGACTTCAAGGAGCCTTTGAGCACGCCGGACGCGCTGCTGAGCGATACCGCATTCGGATCGGCTGTCCATACGACCGGACTGCCGGTCAGCTCGAACTCGGATTTGATCCGGCCCACCGTATCCTTCAAGTCAAACATAACGGCCGCGGCGCTCACTTTGGACGCGTTCGTTTCCTTAAACGCGGTCAGTTGCGGGTAAAACCCTGCTGCCGCATACCATAGATCGGAGGAAAGCATTTCCGGCAGCGTTCCTTTCGCGAGGTCTTTGGCCGTCATTCCCGCCGCTTCCCCCGGAGCTCCCGCCGTCCTTTTCCCCTCAGCGTTGTAGTAGGCCGTGTCGGCTTTCAGCATCATCTTGTTGTAGGCCGTTTTCCCGATAACGGCGGCATCTTCCTTCTGTCCGGCGATTCCGCCGAAATAGCTGCCTCCCGGCACCACTTTTCCGCCGATCGACGCGATAATTTCGCCATAGTTCATCACCTGGCTTATCGAGCCGGCCACGGCGCGGCCGGCGATGCCTCCGGCCCATACTTTAGCGGTGCCTTCGGCTTTCGCGCGTCCCGAATAGTAGGAGTCGTGGATCGATCCGTAGTTCATCCCGGCAATCCCGCCGGCTGCGCCTTGATCGGATACGATGTCCACATCGGCGAACGAGAAGGATGATGCGATCTCTCCGCCTGCCTTGTTGACTCCGGCGATTCCTCCCGCTGCAGCTGCCGCGGCGGATGGCGCATTGCGGATGCTGCCCTTGGAATAAGCTTTGCGGATCAAACCTTCGTTCTCTCCGGTTATGCCGCCCGTGTAGCTACCGGCTTCTATGACGGCATTTACAGCGATTCCTTCCAAACTGCCCTTGTTCAGACCCGTCAGGCCGCCGGCGTAATTGCCGCCTTTCAAGGTCAAAGACGAAATCGTGACATCCGAAACGGCGCCTTCGTTTGTTCCGACCGCTCCGCCGGTATAATCGCCGCCTGTGACCGCACCCGCGGCCGTAATGCCGCTCACGGTCGCTCCGGCGCGATTCGTTCCGGCGATCAGCCCGGTGCCCGCTGCTCCCGTGACGGTAACGTTGTTCAATGCCGCATTGGTGATGGTCTTGCCGTTGTCTCCGGCCACGCCGCCGGTATGGCTGCCCGAACCGGTTACGGCCAGCGAAGCGGCGGTCATTTTCTCGATGGAGCCGCCGTTCAATCCCGCGAAGCCGCCTGCATAATCGGCGCCGTTTACGGTAAGAGACTCCGCGTTGATATCGGAAAGATTGCCCGCGTTTTTCCCTGCCGCTCCGCCCGTGTAGTCGGCTCCATTCACGATCAAAGATCGGATGGTGATTTTCGAGATGCTGCCTTCGTTCGTCCCGGCCGTTCCGCCGGTATAGCTGCCGCCCACAGCGGTACCGCCCGCTGTAGCCCCGCTGACGGTTCCTCCGGCACGATTGATTCCGACGATAAGCCCGGTGTTCGTTCCTCCTGTGACGGCCGTGCTGTTCAGCGCCGCATTCGCGATCGTTCCGCTGTTGTCCCCGGCAACGCCGCCGGTGTAGCTGCCCGCCGCGGCCACCGTTGTCGCGGAAAAGGCTGCGCTGCTGATGGTGCCGCTGTTCGACCCGGTCAAACCTCCCGTATAATCGGCGCCGTTCACGGTGAGCGATTCCCCGTTTACGTTCGACGCGCTGCCTTCGTTTTTCCCGATCGCTCCGCCGGTATAAGCGCCTCCGCTCACCGTACCTTTCACCGTAACGCCGCTGACGGTTCCGCCCTTACGGTTGATCCCGGCAACAATTCCGGTGTTGGTTCCGCCCGTCACATCGGCTTCGGCAAAGACGATATTGGCGATTTTCCCATTGTTCTCGGCGGCGAACCCATAAGCGGCTGCTGCCGGCGACTTTCCTTTAAAACCCGAGATCGTTTTGCCTTTGCCGTCGAATTCGCCGTTAAAGACGCCGAACGGAACCCATGCGCCGCCGTCCACGGAAATATCCGCTCCGAGCGAAAATTTGTTCAACGCCGGTTTGGCGGCAGCCGTTCGGTTAAACAGCCGGTAATAATCAAGTCCCGTATCGTTGTAAAGCAACACGGCACCGCTTAGCTGCTTGCCGCTTTGAATCACGATTTCGGCGAGCCCGTCCCCGGTCAGGAAAGACGTATCGGGATCAAAAATCCAGTTTCCGTAGCCGTAAGAGTCGGTCCGGTCGCTTTCGGCTTTGACGATGTCCGCCGCCCCCAGATTCCGTCCAACCGGCTCGGACGATCCCAGATAAGAAGAGAGCGCGACTTTGCCGTTTCGGAAATTGTATCCGATCAGACCGCCGCTAAATACGTTCGCGCCGCTCACATTCATGACCAATTCGGAGTCATTCGCAAATGCGCTTTCCACCGCCCCGTCGTTGTAACCGGCAAATCCGCCGGCATACGAGCGGATGGCTTGATTGATTCCGGTCGTTGCGATCGTTGCCGGGGCCGCGTAAGCTTTTTTCACGACGGCCGCTCTTTCGATAATGCCGGCAAAACCGCCGCTCCGCGTATCGAAGCCCGTGTTGGAAATATCGCCGGTTGCGTAAGCGTCGGTGATCGTATAACGGTCCACCGATCCGGCGAAGCCGCCGGCATAAGCGCCGGTCACACCTTTAACGCTCACCGCACCCTTGGCATAGGCGCTTTCGATCGTCCCCGCACCCGGCTCGGCATCGCCCAGCATACCTGCAAAACCGCCGGCATAAAGGGTGTTGTCTTGGTTGTCGCAGACGATCTCAAGCGGGATATCGGCAAACGAATGGGTGATTCTCGTATTGTCGCCCGTTCCTGCGAAACCGCCGGCATGAGTGGCCGGCGTCATTCCCGGCTTCGTGACGGCGCTGCCGACGGCGATCTTCTGTCCCGCGACGGAAACCGCGTTCGAATAATGAATTTCCCCGCCTGCGGCCTGGCCGACGACGCCGCCCACGTGATAAACGCGGCTGGAATCCGCGCCGATCCCGCTATGAACCGTCGCGCTGACGATGACGCCGCTGCTGTAGCCGGCAATGCCTCCGACCGTCGCCGTGCTGCCGCCGCTGACGGCAATTCCGGTAGACGATGCGGACAAATAAATGGAAGCTGACATGTTTTTGCCGGCGATCCCGCCCGCGTACAGGTCCGCTTCATTATCTACGGAAGCCGCTTTGATTCCTTTCGCGGAAACGGAAGCATTATAAATACCGTGATAGAAAGGCACCGGCTTGCCAAAATCGAAGCTTTTGTTCATATCCGCGGACGACAGGATCCCGGCGATCCCACCGGCGGCGGCTTCGCCCGCTGCCGAAACGACATCGATATCCGTCTTCGCGTCGGCCATATAGATAATGGAATCGTCCGCCTGGCCCGCAATACCTCCGGCTGCGATTCGGCCACCGTTTGCCTTCACCGCGCCGCTTGCCGCAGCCTGCCGCACCGCGGTCCCGCCAAGCTTCCCGGCGATACCGCCGAGAAATGCCTGCGGACTTCCGTCCGCCGCGGCGATTGCGAGGTTTTCAACCTTTACATTGTCCAGGTCAAACGTGTTGTTCCCTTTGCCCGTCTTGAGGCCGACGATGCCGCCGACGATGCCGTTGCCTGTCAGCTGCCTGCCGCCCGCCGCGGCGGTTACCGTCACGTTGCGGATTGGGCTGTCGGCGTTCGACTGTCCGATCACGCCGCCCAGCGTCGAGTCCGGACCGGTCGTCTGCATCGCGCCGTCCGTAAAGGCGAGCGTAATGTTTTCCGCTTTTCCCGACAGGTGCTGGCCGACGAGTCCGCCCAAAACGCTGCTTGCCCCTGACGACGAGAGGCGGTATCCCGCCGAAACGGTCATACTCATGCCGGTGACGTCTCCGGTTTGCTTCCCGACGATCCCTCCGATCGTCGCGTTGCTCTGGGAGCTTCCTGCGCTGCCGTCCACAGTGCTCAATTTGATGACGTCCGGATTTAACGCAAACGTATTTTCGCCGACGAATCCGCCGACAACCGGATTTGTTCCCGTGCCTTCCACCCGGCTGGCGCCGTCCAGGCCGACGGTCATCGCCGCCAAAGTCCCCGTGTTTTTGCCGATCGCGCCGCCGACGGTCGTCCCGCTAATTTTCGCAGCGCCGAGCAGCTTGATATCGACATTGGACACACCGCCTTGATTCCATCCGGCCAGCGCTCCGGTTACTCCCTGGCCTGCCACGGACAGAGGCTCCAGCTTGACGTTCATAATCTTGCCCTGCCCGCCGACAACTCCGAACAAGCCGGAATACCGGTAATTGGGCAGAACGCTAAGCCCGTCGATCAGCTGGCCGTTTCCGTTGAACGTTCCTTGAAAAGGGCTGTCTTCGCTAAAGCCGATCGGCACCCACATTTTCGATTGAATGTGGATCGAATTTTTCACCTTGACGGTTCTGCCCGCAAAATCGAACTTGGGTACGCCTGACATCGTGCCGTTCACGATGGCGGCAAGCCCGGCGAGCTCCGCTTCGCTTCTCAGCTCGAAGCTCAGCGCCCCCTGGTCCTTCATATACCAGCTGATGCTCGCATTGATATCGTCGCTGCCTCCCGATCCCCCGCCGGTATTGGCCGTACGGATTAATTCGGGATATTTGTACGCAGCGTCAAGCGATCCGTATCTCCAGGTCGAACTGAAGTCCCAGCCGGACAAGCCGGGGAAATAACTTCTGTCCTGCAGCGTTGCCGAAAGAATCGTGCTAAGCCGCGCGTGCACATTAAGCCAGATCATATTCCCGTCGGCAAAATCCGGCAAATCTCCGTTAATGTCGTTGTCAATGTCCTTGACATAATACGACTTATACAGCAATTCCTTGCTTTCGCTGTCATAACGCCCGGCGAAACCTCCGGCCAATGCGCCGCTTGCCGCCGACACCCGTCCCGCCGAGTAGGCGGTCGTCACGGTGCCGTTCGTAATTCGGCCGAGCAAGCCCCCGGCGTAGGAATGATCGGCATTCGCAACGACCTCTTTGGCCGCATACGAATTGGTGATGCTGCCTGCCGCATGATCGCCGACAAGGCCGCCTACATTCGTATAACTGCCGTTCGCAGTCACTTTCGATACCGAATACGATTTATCGATCGTCCCGCTGTTCCGTCCGACAAGCCCGCCCAAGTAAACGGAGCCGTTTTCGGTGCCGTACGCATTGCCCGTAATATCGATATCCACATAGGAGGTCAGGACGCGGCCTTTGTTTTCGCCCACCAATCCTCCGGCAAGCGTATCCTGCCCTTCAATGGTCAGGCTTGCGTTGGAGTACGTGTAGTAGAGCGTCCCGCTTTCCTCGTTAAGGCCGGCCAACCCGCCTGCAATGCCGGCTTCCCCTTTGGAAACGACCGAGATTTTATCGGAAATGCTCCCGTTGGCAATCAGACTTCTGTTGCTGCCAACCAATCCTCCCGTTACGGAAGCGCGCGCGCCGGACGAGATCGTCCCGACGATGCGGCTGTTTTGGATCGTGCTGATCTCCTTGTCCGGCGCGGGGCCCGGCTCGCCGGCCCGTTTGTCGTTCAGTCCGACCACTCCGCCCGCCGTGGAGGAAACGGCGTTTGGACCCACCTTGATGCTCAAGGCATCCGTATTATTGTTTATAATCACGGCCGTATCGGTGCCCAGGTTATATCCCGCCATGCCGCCCACCGTCGAACTCGGACCGTTCGCGATCAGATTGACGGCGCCGGAAAACACTTTCTCCACCCGGGTCTTGCTGCCGTAGCCTACAATCCCCCCGATATAGGAAGAGGAGGCGTCGGCTGTGCCGGAAACGATCAGGTTGTCGGCGTTGATCTTCTGGGCATCCCCGATGATTTTGCCGTTGTCCGTCTTGCCGGCGATGCCGCCTGCAGCCGATCCGGCACCGGCGACGTTCAGCGTCGCGTAGTCGGGAAGCACCGCTTCGATTTGAGGATTTTGGATTTCGGTATTTTTCGCATACCCGGCGATCCCGCCGACAGTCGAATTCTGACCGCTTGCGCCGATCAGCACATTTTCCCCGGCATGGACCCATACGTCCTTGACCACGGCAGGCGAAGCGCTGCCGTCGGGCGCTTCGGAACGTCCGACGATCCCGCCGATCTCGGCTCCGACCCCGCTCGCGCTAAGCTGATGATTTATCGCCTTGGCTCCTGCAATTACGCCGGTGCTCTTGCCGGCGATCCCGCCGATCTGCGGGTTATTTCCTTGCGCCGTCAATGTTACATTATTTACCGCAATCATAAATCCATCGGCCGCCTCGGTCCCCGCTGCAGCGTTCTGCACGCCTGCCGCACCGCCGAAGCTCACCCCGGAAGCGGGAATGGTGACGGTCAGGCCCTCTACGTTCAAGAAAATCTGCGGGGAGCGGTTTATGCCGATAGCCCCGCCCACACTGCTGTTATCCGCCTTAATGTCGATCACCAGATCATTAACCTTTACCGGCGATCCGGCGGTTCCGACTTTGGCGTCGGACATCAAGGATCCGGCAACGGCACCCAGGTTGTAACCGGTTCTTCCGGTTTCGCTGAGCAAGCCGATCTTCGCGACACTGCCGCTTGCAAGCGTAAGAGGCCCGTCATTATGCCCCACGATGCCGCCGGCCGTCACCCGGTCGATTCCGCCTCCTCCGGCAAACTTTACGCTGTCGCTTGTTTTTGAAGTTGCGTGCCCGATAGTTGCATTGGAAATGGTCCCCTGAGCCGTACCGGCTACCCCGCCGGCGAAGCCGTCCGCCGATGTCACGGTAAACGTTATATACTCAACCGTAGCCGTAGCCGCAGTCCCTTTCAAATAACCGGCCACGCCTCCGCTGCTTCCGTCGGACGTTATCGCCGCGTATTGCGGAGGCGTTTTACTTACGGTCGCGCCTGTCACCGAACCTCCGTCCACGTAGCCCGCGATGCCGCCGGTGAACGTACCCGTTCCGCCCGCCGCTGTGATCGTCCCATGGAATTCGGCGGAATCGATCGCTGCTCCGGCCGAATAGCCGACGATGCCGCCGGTGCTGACGGCATTGTCCGCGCCGGACGATGCCGCTGCGACGGTAATATCGCCTGCAAACACCGCTTTCCTGAGCGTTTTATCCGCGCTGTCCGCAGGCAGGGAACCTACATATCCGCCGGTCTGGATTTTGGTTTTGCCGGTAACCTTGATATTGCCCGTACTCGAGACATTTTCGCTGGCTTTTCCGTCCGATTGGGCGTAACCCCGGTTGGAAACGATCCCTCCCGTATATACGCCCGTGCCTGCGCTTACGGTGATAGATCCGCTGTTTTCATAGGCCGAAGCGGCCGTGCTTTCGAATATGACCCGGCCGGCGGCATAGCCGACAAGACCGCCGGTATAAGCTTCATCCGGTTGCCCCGATTGGCCTCCTCCCGAAATCTGAAGATCACCCTTATTTTTGGCAATATTGGAAAATTGTACATTTCCTGAAATGTACCCGACAAGGCCTCCGGTGTAGACGTGGTCTTTGCCCGACGCGGTAATGCCCGCGTTGTTGGTAAAGCTTCTCGTCCAGGTTAAGGAGCCTTCGACATAACCGGCAATGGCTCCCGTGTACACGTTCGATCCGCCGTTATTCGCCACTGCGCCGGTACCGGCGGCAAAAGGAAAATCCAACGTCATCGATCCGGCCGTATCCAACCGGCCGGTCAATCCTCCTGCATACGAACCGCGTGCAGAGGGAGCTCCCACATTGACCGCACCGCTGTTTGTCGTATTCGCAGAGAAGGTCACTTCCCCGCTCACTTTGCCTAAAATGCCGCCGGCGTAGTTGTTTAAACCGTTTGACGCCGTAACGGCGCCTGCATTCAAAATCGCCGTACTTTCTTCGTCCATTTTGATGGAGGTCGAAGAATGGCCGGCAATCCCGCCGGCATAAACATTCTTGCCCGCCTTGCTGGCGGCGCTGACTGCGCCGTAATTCCACATTTTCTTAAGCTTAAGCCCGTTTCTGTCCACGGCGCCGGTGATGCCGCCGGCATAAACGTCTCCGCCGTAAGCGGCAACCGCGCCGTTATTGACCAGGTTGGAAACGATGCCTTCCGCCCGGCCGACGATGCCGCCGGCATAGGTCACTTTCGTGACCGAATCGACCGAGATGGACACGTTGTTCGTAATATCGTACAAGATGCTGTTGTTCGCCATCAAGCCGACGGCCGCACCCACATAAACGTCCTGAGTTACGGAAGACATGCTGATGCTTCCTGTGTCCGTAAACTTGAATCCGCCGACCGTCGCTCCATCCATGTATCCGATAAAGCCGGCATAAGTCAAGTTGTCCGTCAATGTCATGCCGCTAATGTCCTTGACTTTTCCGCCCGCAGCAATAAGAGTTCCTTTGAACGGCTTGGCCCCCGTTCCGATAGGCACCCATTCGTACGCCGACAAGTCCAGGTCGCGGTCGATCTCGAGGATTTTGCCGCTGAACCCGTTAACTGAGGCCCCTCCCGGGCTGACGCCGTCATTGACCAGCTTGGCTACGCCGGCCAGCTTCGCCGGCGTATCGATCGTAAACGTCGTATAGACCGGATTGTACCAGCCGGTATCCGCATGGTCCGACCAACGCTCCCCGCTTGCATCGGCCAGAAACGCCCCTGCGCATGCAAATATCGCCATCAACAAAACGGCACATACAATCCCGCGGATTGATTTTTGCCTTACCGTCATTTCCACACCGCCTCAATTTGATAAAATCCGCTTACAGATCAGGTACCGGCACTCATCCGAAGAATCGTGCCGGTACCGTTTCATCACTGATTGCCGATGATCCACGAATCCAATCTGTTCGTAATGGCCGCAGCCTGCGCCCGCGTCAAAGCGTCCGTCGGATTCACATTGCTGCCGTCGCCTTCGATGATTCCGTTCTTGATGCAAAGCGCCGCAGGGATGCGGGCCCAGTCCGGAACCGCCTGGCCGTCCGCAAACGCGCTGAGCACCTTGGAGGCTTCCTCCTCCGTCAGATCGGCGACGCGCCCGGTCGCTTTGAGCAGCCTGCCCGCCATCGTCATCGCTTCGATCCGCGATATCGTGGCCTGCGGTGCAAAGCTGCCGTCCGCCAGGCCGTTCGCGATGCCCATGCGCGACGCGATCGCCACGCTTCGGCTGTACCAGTCGGTTTCCTTGACGTCCGTATATGCAGCTTCCGCATTTTTGTTCATCATGCCCGCAACCCGGAGCAGCAATGTCGGATATTCGGCCCGGGTAATGTTGCTTTCCGGCTCGAACCTATCGGCATCTTTGCCCTGCACCAGCATTTTGGCGGCCGCTTGACGAATGTTTTCCTTACCCCAGAAATCATCCTCCACGTCGGCGAACGTTTTGGCATTCCGCATAAAGACCAGACTTCCCTCTCCGCTCAGCAAAACGTCGGCATAAGCCCCGCCTTCCGGCTGTACGAGCCTCCACGGCAGCGTCGTCCATCGTCCGTCCGCCCCTTTCAGCACGACGGCCGTAATGTCTTCCGCGCGGACCGTATCCGGTACCGGAATTTGGGCGGAAACGTAACGGTTCCAGATGTCCTCGGGAATATTGGTTTTGATGGAAACGCCCTGATCCGCCGCAAGCAGGGAAGCGCCCGTATCCGCCGCTATTTGCCCCCACGCGGCCAAAGTATCCGCTTCGTTGTACCTGATATCCAATTCCAGATCCTGCTTAATGCCCGCGAGCAGGTAAGGCGGCAGCGTCAGCTTGGCCATAGGCAAATCGATGACGATGTTTTTCTGCCGTGCGGCAGCCTGTTCGGCGATGACTTTATCCAAACGCAGCGTGTAGCCCTTGGCCGTTTTGTCCTGCGAAGCGATCACGATGTCTGCGGTCCCCGTCAAGTTGACGTCTTGAGCCGTCAGATGGGCTGAGATGATGTCGTTGTTTCTTTCCGCGTTGATCGTCTGCCCGTTGGTGGTCAGGTCCGCCGCCTGGGTGCCGCCCCCAAAGCCGCCGCCTCCGCCGGGACCGCCTCCGCCACCGAGGCTGCCTCCCATTGCCCGCCATATGTTGGCGGTAAGCTTGCCGCTGGTTGCCACGGCCAGCTTGGTGGACGATTTTCTTTTCGCCACTACGACCGCATTGCCGTAGCCGGCCGAAATGATCCCGTCCTCAGGCAGGAAGCTCCAGCCGCTGAGATCCTGATTAAACGTCGGAAGCTCCGCGCCGGCATAAGATGAGAACACTTTATAGACGAGCTGGTAGCCCAGCGTCTCTCCGGCATCGCTCACCGTCACCCGCGTCTTGGTGCTGCTCCCCGAAACGGTGACGGTGGAAGCCGCGATGCTTCCCATTTGCGTCGGCTCGGGAACCTCCACCGAAGCGGCCGCCATCGCCTCCAGAGTAACGCCTTCAGACACGCGGTAGCTCGCTTGAAGAAGGCTTGCTCCGGTTGCTTTCGCCGTCACCTTTCCGCCTTCGGCCAGCTCGACCGCATCTCCCGACAGGACGGAATAGCTGATTTGTTCGGAAGGAACGGCGACTTCTTTGAACTTCGGCTTCCCTTTCGCATCCTTGCCGTCCGACAGCAGCAAATACGGCTGCATCGTATAACCGTCGCCGGGCTTCAGCACCGGCAGCTTCTTGATCACGAGCCCCGCCGGCACGTTGAACCGGTCGTTCGTGATCATCACCTTGGCCGTATTTCCGTTGCCCGCGCCGTCGCGGGCCTCGAACGTCAGCTCCACCGTCGGGTCGGCCGACGTTACGGCAATCTCCTGCGAGAAATGTCCGTTCTCTTCGCGGCTCAGGACGGTTTCGTTCCCGTTTTCGATCACCTTGATCTGCGCATCGCTCGAGGTGCGGCCGGAAACCTTTATTTTGCCTCCGCTCGTGCGGGCGCCGGTCATCGGCTCATCGAGATACAAGATCGGCTTGATCGTATCTACGGTAAGGTAAAGCATCTTGACCTTGTGGTCTTTGGTTTTCGTATTTCTCGCTACGAGCTCGATCGCATATGTGCCGTCCGTCGCGAACGGTTCGAGCTGCAGCACGCCATGGCTGCCGCTTCCTTCATTTTGCAGGCTGATCTTCCCGACCGACCTGCCGTCATAAATGGCCTCCACCTCGACATTCGGCTGATCGGAGAACAGCTCGACGCTTTGCTGCGCCGTATTGTTCGTCAGCTTGTCGATTTTCGGCGTTGCCGCAGCGCCGGCGGCCGTCTCCAAATTCGGCTTCGCCGGTATCGGAAGCTGCTTCTTCACGCTGTCCGTTCGGGCGGCATAATGGTAGTTCTCATTTTTATCCGCATCTTTGTCCGGCTTGACGACGGCGGAGACGCCGATGACATACTCCTGCCCCGTCTGCAAGCCGGTATATTTCACCTTGCCCGGATCCGGCGCCGCGCCGTCAAGGCTCTTCTGGTTCACCTCGTTGGTCATTGTCGTTGCCGTCCAGCCGCCGATCAGAATGCCTTCGTATTTGCCGTTCGCCGGATTCCAGTGGCCGGCCAGCTCTTTTTCCGTAAACATGAGCTCGCCGAAATTCGGATAAGCGACCAGCCCGCCGGCTTGCTCCTGCATGGCGTTGATGACGTAGCTGTGCTCATAGCCCTTCAGGCTGTCTTTCTTCAGCGCCGGTTTGAACGATAACGAGAAGTATCCGTTGCCCGCCGGCTCGATCTCAACTTCGCTGACCTCCTGCGGAGCGAGCGGATCGACGATGTCAAACTTCTCCTCCGAGGTTTTCGTGCCATAGGTGGCTTCCGATTTGAGTTCGGCGCGCAAGTAGTAGCTGCCCTGCTGCAGCAGGCCGCGAATATCTTCCTCGCCTCCCAGCATTTCAACCTTGGCTGCATCTATGATCTGGCTGCCGCTCGTCATATTCCCGTTGACGCCGCCGTTTCTTGCCACCGGCACATCCTTGGCAATCAGCATGCCCGGGTCGCCCGGATTCAGCACGGACTTCCCGCCCGGAAGCGCAGTTTGGTTGGCCGTCACGGCATCCTTGGTCAAATACAAGCTGACGGTATCCCCTTCGCGCGCATTGGCGACGGCCCAGCTTGCCGTAAACGTGTTTGCATCCGTGCCGCTCTTGGTCAGATTCACCTGCTTCAGCTGCGGTACGGTCGGAATGTTGAGCAGACGCGTATCGACAGCCGATTCGGACGTCAACGTCCAAGTGCCTCCATTTGCAGCCCGATCCTGCGGAATCGCGATATACAATTTCCTGTGGTCGACCTTGTCGCTTGATGTTGCCGCAGAGATATACTGCGTGTAAGCGGTCGCCTCCGGATTCGTGTTCGTATTGTCAATGACGATCGGATAAAGCTTTCCGGCGCCGTCTTTAAGCGTAATGTTCGGCATTTCCTGATCGGTATACTCCACTTCGATCATGGCATTTCCGGTAACTTCGCCCATCGGGATTTCATGTATCCGTCCGCTGTTTTTCACCGTAATGCCGCCGATGCCGATGTTCATCGTTCCGTTGTCCAGCACCTTGACGCCCGGAGCCACGTCCCGGTACACGATCTCGTGGGTTTCCTTCTCCTCCTCCACCCACGAGGTGGCGAGCGTCTTCATCCCCTGTCCGATGACCATCAGACGCGGGCCGTGCTGCGGATCTTCAATGAGCAGGTGGGTGAATCCTTCGGGCAGCTCTTCGCTGGAGGTGCCGAACTCGACCCCGCCGCCCCAATAATACGTGATGCCGATCGATAAAAATAAATACCCGACGCTGCCCCAAACCTTGTCGTTATTCAGTCCGAAAAATACGCTGGCCAGCGGCAAGCCGCCGACGACGGGCACGTCTCCCGGAATTTGCACCTTGGCTCCGATATATCCTTCGAAATCGATGCGGTGTTTTTCGAGATTTTGCCCTACAAAGATGCCGGCCTTGCCTACCACGACATCCCAGCCGCCTATGTCTACCTCCGCCTTCAGACGAACGAACCACGGCGTTACCCACTGGGCTTCCAAAAGCGCCTCTGTCAGCATCGGAACCAATTCCTTCTCCTTAGGCTCGGCCTTCGGAGAAAAATCCATCTTCCCTTCGATCGCGATTCCAGTCCGCTTCAAGGTCAGGTCGATGTCGCCGAAATGGTATGCAGGCGCGACGCCGAACCGCAAGCTGACGCCGGCTTCCAGCGTAAGCGGGAACGGATCGTCGTCGGTTCCGCCGGCGATCGTATCGGCCAGCTCACGAACGGCTCCGCGAATCGCCGTTAAGTATGTAGCCCCGGTAATCAGCACTCCCGGCTTGGGAAGCGTAGTGCCGAAAGCGACCACGTCGGGTAAAATTCGGCCGTCTGCCACCTTTTTGAAGCTCAGCTCCGCTTCGATCTCCATCATGTTTTTCAACTGCGCCGCGAATTCGATGCCGTACTCGTTCGAGACCCCTTCGACGGGCTGCACGTAGTGAACGATATGGATCTTGCCGCTCGGCTTGTCGGGACCTTCCGGCTCCTCCTTGCCGCCTGCGCCTTTGTCTCCGGCGCCTTTGTCTTTCTCTTCCCCGCCGTCTTTCTTTTTATCGGGCTCGAGAAGGCCCAGCTCTTCGTTCAAATCGAAATTGAGCGCCGCTTCGATCCCTACAAAACCTTTGTCGTTAAATACGACGTTGTTGATTTCCGCCTGCACAATCTTCATGGAAATCGTGCCGCCGAACGATACGCCTCCTTCTCTTAACACAAAATCGTTAAAAGATATGCCGAAGCCGGAAAAGGTGAAGTTCGGAACGGCGAACAGGCTGTGCTTGTTGAAATAGACAAGCTGGATCATCAGCTGGCGCAGCGGATTGAGCCGGTCTCCGAGCGCTCCCGCCGCCCATCTCAAACTGCCGTTCAGGCTGTCGTCCTCTTCGTTGTCCTTTTTCTCCGGATACTCCGCCTGCTTGATCGTATAACCTTCGCCGAGCGTTTTCTCGAAACCGTTGAAAAAGTCCAGAGTCCATTCTCCCTTGTGAAACACAAAGCCGCTGCTGGCCACGCTCAGCGTTCCGTCTCCCTTCACGAATAACGTGTCGAAGAACGGCATGCTGTCGTACCCGTTCACCTTCTGCTTGGCGCCGAAAATATCCAGCTTCCCCCGGGCAAAGACCATGTCCTTCCCTTTATATGCCACGGCGCCGTTGATGATGGCCGGCTCGGTTTTGGTGTCGACCACCACCTGCTGGTCCGTTCCCTTGCCGACCTGTTTGACCATTCCGCGAATGTCGACGAGCTTTTCCTTATCTTCGTCCTCGAAAAACTCATCCATCTCTTCTTCCGATTCGAACAGCTCGTATTGATAGGCAGGCACTTCTTTTAACGACTCGTCATCCAAAAATTCGGCAAGATCGAATTCGGGATCGAGCGCTTTGCTGGCAGTCCCGAAAAAGGTTTTGGCCATCTTAAAGGCCGTCACTGCGCTGAATAAATCCGTTCCCGCTTTAAAAGGCTCGCCCGGAAAAGCACTGTTGATTTCCTCCAGCAATTTGCCGCTGACCGATGGAGTCACATGGCTTAAGTCGACATACTGCTTGTAAACCGCGATAATATTCGCTTCGCGGATCCGCGTCGTCTCGTTATCCGTTACGGCAAACGTTTGGGGAGTCGCGATGTCGTACATGGCGGCGATTTCCGCATCGCCCCCGGTATCTCCCTTATAGTCGACTTCCACCTGGTATTCGCCCAAAGGCAGCTCGGGCCCTAGTCCCGCCTGAACGACATCGCCTTTGCCGTCCACTTCGTCCCCGCCCCGGTATGTGATGCGCATATCGCCAGAGAAGCCGTCGTCCGTCGGCTGCAAAATGACGGAGCTTTTGACCGGCACTTTATAGCGTTTGCCGGACACTTTTTCCTTGAAATACAAATCGAAGTTAGGTTCGGTCGTCTCGTTCCCCGTATTGTACGCGTCGATGTTCGTCAAGTTGACGGTTACGTATTTAACATCGCTGCTGAACGTTTCTTTCGGCGACACCGCGTATGAATACGTGGGCACCGCTTGGCCGATAGGCGGCAGCAAAATAAAATTCGCTTTGTTCGATTCATACTGGGCTTTAATCCCTTCGTCCGCCTCTCCGCCGATCTTGGCTTCGGTTTCCGGGCTGCTTGCCGTCAGCATATACTGCTTCGTCGTCGGCCACGGCCTGCCCTTCGCCTGCACCTTGAAGGAGGCGGTTATCGTATCTCCCGGCTTGTATTTCGGAATAATGCCTTGTGCCGCTTCTTCAGGTGTCGCCGATTTTTTGAACTCCAGCTTTTTGCTGCGGAACGCTTCGGTAAGCGCCTTGCCGTTTGCATCGCGCACGATCCGTCCCTGCTCATCCAGCTTGACGAAGCTCAGCCCGCTTTCAAGCGACAGGCTGACGTCGATTTGCGAATGCTGCATGTTAAACATCGCAAGGTTTTCCACTTCCGCATTCAAATCGAAGATGCCTTCGTTTTCATAGCTGCTGTTGTCGCTTAACGTAGCGAGCTGCTGCGGCGTATCGAGAAAACGGATGGAAAACACCTTGTCCGGCTCGACGATTTCCCCCAAGCCGTAGACGGTTTCGAACGATTGCATCGCTTCGCTGGCGAGCGGCTTCGGCTGCCAGTAGAAGGCCACCGCGGAATCGGCCGTGCCGTAGTCGTTCGTGTCCCGGGTAAAGTCGAGATTGCCGTTCGGGGTGTAATCCCATTTCGTATTGGCCAGCCCGTTCCAGTGCCCCACGATCATTTCGTCCACGATGTTGATGTTCTGCTCGGCAAAATTGTTAAATCCGTAGGCGATCACGTTGGTCGCCAAAGGATTTGTCAGATCGAGCTTATCCCTCATGACCCAATAGGGCGGCAGCTTGTGGAGGGGCCGATCCTCCTCCGAAATGCCCGGATCGTCCTCCGGATTATGCACGAGCTTTCTTTCCACCATAAGCGGAACTTTGTAGGCCGTCCCGATCTGAAACTGCGGACCGTCGTTGCCGGCTACCATCGTATCGAGCAGCACGCGTGTGCCGAGCTGCACCTGGGCGCCGCTGTGGTTGACGACTTCATAACGCACATTGACGTTTCCTGCATTTTTCTTGTCGGAAGGATCGCTGTACAGCATCAAAATCTGTTTGATTTCAACGCCCTTGATCTTCCATACGGTTTCAATTTGCCTGGTCCCGTTGGCGTTCTGCACAATTCGGGGCGGTGTTATTTCAGAGAAAAAATCGACGGCGAATTTGTACGGATTGCCGAAAATATAATCCGTCCCGTCGATCCGAAAGGTGGTAAAGGACGTTTCCGGGTCGTCCCCACGGAACATCAGATCGACGTTCTGGTCTTTCTTCCGAATGGGCTGCCCTTCCACCGTGCGGATTCCGAACCGCCCCGTGTTGTTGTCTACCGTAATCTTGATAAAATCGTTTTGCAGCACCGTCACCTTGGGCGCATTCAGCTCCGCCGCAAAAATGAGAGCAGCCTGCGTATTCGCGCTTAAGATGAAGATCAACGCAAGCAACGATACAAGCGTTTTTTTGATCAGCTTCAAATGAACTGCCTCCTGTCGTCAAACATAAATACCGCACGGGACAAAAAGCTCCTTGTGCCAGGAATCCCTTCATCCCGTGCCGGGCCAAGCTATTCCTTCCCGCCGATGAAGAAGGTTGCGTACTCCCGTTCCCGTTCCTGGTTTCTCACGATGATCGTGTACCAGCCCGCTTCCGGGAAGGTGACTTTGTAATGGCCATTGACCAAGTCGCTGTATGTGATCTTGCTTGCGATATATTTCATTTGCCCTTCCCGGTACAGTCCGGGCTGATAGAGCAGGTCATAGGTGCCCCATTCGTTAATCCGGTCCTGCCCGCCGACCTCCATGACATTGTATTGCGAGATGCTGAAGGTGAGCGTATTTTTGTTAAACAATGCGGTTTCCCCACTGGAGGAGGATATGAGTACATCGTCTGCGAAAATTTGCATTCCGTCGCTCGGGACGACGATGACATCCTGGTATTCCACCGTCGTATTGCCGACCTGATCGCGGGCCGTATATGTGACGCGCTGGCGTCCAAGCTTGCTTACATCGAGGCCGCTGGCCGATACTTCGATCTGATCCGCCGCAGACACGTTATCGGATACCGTGTAACCGCCCAAATCTTTGCGGAAGTCGAAGTCCGCCTTATTTTGCGCGATGGCGACGGTCGCCGCATTTAGCGTGATGGTCGGGGCGGTGTTATCCAGCCCTTTAATGGAAACCGGGACCTTCCTCACGTTGCCGAGCAGGTCCGACACGGCGATCAAAGTGGAGCCTTCCGTCGAATAGGTCCGCGAATAGCTGAAATTCCCGTCCGGATCGCTGATCCGGTTCGTATACACGCCGCCGTTCAAAATCGGCGTCGTTCCGGCGAACGCCATGTTCGGCGCCTCCGTTTTTCCGCTAAGGGTCGCCTTCACTTTGCCCCGCGCATACTGCTGCCCGCCTATTGTTACAATGCTGCTTTCCGGAAGCTGGTTGCCCGCCTCGTCCACGAACGTATAGACAACCTTGTCCACAATCGGCGGTGTCGAGATGATGTTGTTTACCGTTTCCGATACAACGGTGGTGTTGCCTAACGCATCGGCCACGACAAAGGAAACGGTGCCGTTCTCCTGCAAGGTCACGACCTTTTTCCCGTCGACCGCGATAAAGTCTTCCGCCTGCGCATCTTCTTTCTCAACCGAGAGAGTGACTCCCGAGGAGTACAGAACGTTCCCGTTCCCGTCCTTAATCGTCCCGAACGTTTGGCTGTTGTTCTCCCCATATGAGTAGGAACGGACTACCTTCACCCGTGGCGGCTGCTTGTCGATGTTGTATACCTTAGCCGTAACCGTATTGGTATTTCCCGCTTCGTCCTCGATATCGAAACCGAAGGAATCGTTTTTTGTAAAAGTATAAGTTGCATGACCGTTATTATTAGTGATCTTGAGCGGCTCGGAGAAATCCGTCAGCCTGACTGTCACGTTGCCGCTTGTCGGCTCCGTCGTGAGCAATTCGTAGCTCGCTTCGGGAGGAAATCGGTCTACATTCTTGACGACGACGTACAACTTCGCCGTTCTGCTTGCATCGGCTGCGTCGGTCAGGTCGAAGGAGTACAGTCCGTTCTCCCTTACCGTAAACTTGTTGCCGGTACGGACCGGTACGTCGGGATTGCCAGCAGACGGCGCAACTTTGATGCCGACCGGAGTCCAAACGTCGATATCCACCCCGGTGCCTGGAGTCACCGGCTTGTCCGTGCTCAAGGTGGCAAGCGCATAAATCGGCTCATCCGTCGATAAATGCGAGGCATCGAGACTTTTTGCTTCGCCGACGACCCCGCCCGACGTCCTGAACTTCACCTGTATTTTCAGGTCCTCCGGTTTGTTTGTCGGCACCTTCAGAGATGCAAAGTTCGTATACGGCCGCCATTTTAACCAGCTGACGCCATTATCGGGCGATACCGAATAATCGTACCCGCCTTTATCCATCGTTTTTGCGTCAAAGCCCAGGTTCACAACGGCGGTGTAGCCGTCCTGCGAATCGCCGTACAAATAAACGAGGTCCGAATTCACTTCGACCGGAGGCGTATCAGCCGGCTTCGAAACCTTGAAAATCCCGTCAGTCCTGACAATCGCGCTGTTCTTCGCATTATCCTCCGTCCACACGTACAGCCGGTAGCTGATTTCTGCGCCGGGAGGAACATTTTTGTTATCTATCTCAACTTTTCCTCCTTCAGGCAGGTCAACCCAACCGACGGAGGATTCGTTCGGTGCTGGCAATGTATCGTCAACCCACTGGTACACCTTTTTCACATTGCCGCTGTACGCATCTGTCACAGTGACGGTGACCGACTGCTTGGGTTGAGGGTAACTAACCCCGGACTTACTGAACTCAACCTTTGAAGGTTCGTTATCAAAATAGTAAGCCTTTGAAAAGTAATATTTCTTTTCCACTCCGTTCGAGATCGTCTTCACCAAAATATGGATGAATTGTTCGCCGCTTAACGTCGGGTCCGCCGGAACGGTATAGGTGCGTTCTCCGCCGCTTTCGTTATAAGAAGTAAAAGGTTTGAACGCGGACTCATCCGGACGAATGATGCTGTTACTGAACGTATAAGACACGTTGATCTGGTTCGCTAACAACGCGAAAGCCGATGCTTGATAAGCGGACTGCGTCACGGTAGCCGAATAAGTCGATTTCGTCACGGTCGGCGAATACGTCAATCCCGTTACGGTTGACGAATAAGTCGAAGAGCTGACGGAAGCGAAATTTTGCCCGGAGCGATCTCTGAGCTTAAAAGAGATATCGTAGCTCTTGACATATTTATTTACCTCAGGTTCCGGCTCAAATTTGCCTTGGATCATATTGGCGGAGTTAACCACGACCGCGCTGGAGCTTTTGACGGTTTGTTCATTGCCCAATTTATCCGTCGCCTTGACGTACAACCAATAGCTGCCGTCCTCGACAATTTCATTCTCGGTCGATAACGTAACGCTTTCTCCTGAAAGCTGCAGCTCGTTCCATGAAACTTGGTCGGGATCGCTTTTATCCTTCACCCACTTGTACATGGCGGTCTCAAGGCCGCTATGCTCGTCCTTAATGCTTACCGGAACCTGAACGACGGCGGTATCGCTGCCGATAACCCCCTTGAGCGTGATGTCCGGCGCCTTGTTATCCACCTTGATCTTTGCCACGTTGTACGTCCAGTTCGAATCGTCTTTCTTGAAGTCGGTCAGGGGCCATATGACGAGTTTCGAATAGTCGCCCACCGCCGCCAGCGCTTTATTGTTCGCATAAAATTCCTTATCCGCCTCGGAGCCGGAAGCCTCATCTTTCCACCCCTTATATTCGGCCGGATGTTCATTGATGTAGTTTTTCATTTTCGCATACTGCATCAGCTCTCTGGCCGAATCCCAGGTCATATCGGCCGTCCATGTATGAAGGTACCACTCTCCGCTGCCATCGCTCGTAAGCGCTTCGGCCGGCAGAGGAATCAGGTTTGTCTTGTTATTGGCCGTGCTGAAATTGAAATTCGTGAATTCTCCGGGGTACAGATCGTCTCTAGGCTGCTTGGCCGCCAAAGAATATCTTTTTACCGCTGCAAAATGATCGCCGCTCTTCGTCGCGAACGGATCATCCGGTTTATTGCTCCACCAGTAATAAACGAGCCCGACTGCCGGCGATCCCGTTCCGGTCATATTGGAGGGGCGGTAAATGCCCTTGCTCGGCCTTGTCGCTTTCGGGTCCTCCGGATCAAGATCTGGAACGATCAATTGCGGATCGTTGGCGTCGATCGTGATTTTGCCGTTCTTCTTATATTCCGTATCGCTCGCCCCGCCGGATTCAAAATGGTAGCTGATCACCGGCTTCGTATTGTCGATCGACAGCTGAGCCCAGTCGATTTTGGAATTGACGTTAGCCGTCTCGCCGCCGTCCGGATCGACAAAAACGCCGTCGTAGTTAGCCGGCTGGACCAGCATATTGCCCGCGTAATCCTGCAGAACATTTTTGTCTGCGCCGTTTACGTTGTCGTGAGACAAGGCGATCACCTTCAGCAGCGGAGCCTCAATGTCCACCCCATCG
Source organism: Paenibacillus hamazuiensis (assembly GCF_023276405.1). Taxonomy (NCBI): domain Bacteria; kingdom Bacillati; phylum Bacillota; class Bacilli; order Caryophanales; family Paenibacillaceae; genus Paenibacillus; species Paenibacillus hamazuiensis. The sequence goes on along the minus strand of NZ_JALRMO010000001.1, from coordinate 8,446,167 downwards.
GGAATGTCGAGATGGAACCGCCATTTATCCGTTCCGGATCCAGTCTTTCCGGTGTCGTCCGGGACGTAGTAAGCTTTCATTCCGTTATTCAGGAGAAGGAACGTCTTTTCCACATCCCAACCTGTTTTCACAATCGCTTCTTCCGTGAACTGTACCGTAAAGTCGATAGAATCGTTGTTGTTCAAGGTGACCCCGGTTAAAATTTCCGGCTGAATCCCGTTGCCCACCTTAGTATACTTAGGGGGCACAGCATCGACGATTACCCGGTAGCCTCCTTTCTCATAATCGAAGGGGTTAATTGTTTTTCCATCAAGGTAGTCGTTGCTTGCACTGTTCGCTTCACCCGGGAATTGAATGGTGGCTACATTGCCGGCGGCGTCGGCAAATACGGCTTCCTTAAATTTTTGTTCCAGGGGTTCATCGATTGGGTCCACATTGGAGAGACTGCCGGTAATCTTCGGTTCAAGCGGATTATTCCCGCTGTTGTGATACTTGGATCCCGTGTACTTAAATACAACACTGTTGTGAAGTTCGTTCAAGTTATTGGAATTATAGGTTTGATTGATTAAATACTGCTGCTCTCCTGCAGCCGGCAAGCCGGTTCCATCAGGATTGACAAACAACGGATGCTTTAAAAAGTGCTCACTGTAAGACGGAATCAACTGCGTTGGTTTTACCGGCTCGCTGAAATTATATGCCAAAGTGATGTTTTCGTTTTTCTTGACATACAGCTCTTGCTGATTCTTTTTGTTCAGTCTTTCCGCCCCGTCACCCGTGAAGGTATAGCCGGTCATTACAGGACGTTCTTTGTCCTGAAACTTGATAAACATGCCGTATACCCCGGCTCCGCTGCCTTCTATCCATACGGAGATCTCTATAACTGTATCCTTCTTAATCCTGACTGTTTTCTCCAGGTGAGATGTATCTCCGCCATGAGAGCTGTCTGATAATTCCTGACCATCAACAGTAATCGAAGCTGAAGTTACGCGCGTTTTACAAATTCCAAACACGCAACCGAATTCATCGTAATCCAGCTTGTCCCACCCGAAATTCACCTCAGCATGCCCGCTTTGGGCAAGATCAAGCAATGCGGGGTTATCTTTAACATTTATCCTGAATTCCACGGATACTCCATTATCGCCATCGGGCAGTATATCGCCATCGGCCCAGCCGTAGATCGCGTCGTTATCGGTTTCTGTTTGAGTAAAACCTGGCGCATTTTGATGGAAATTTATAAAAGCATTATCCGCCGCGTAGGATAAGTTACCGATCCGCGTGCCCGCTCCGAAAGTCACTTCAAGATCGCCGCCTGCGGCTTGCACCTTATCCGCAGCCCAACCGGGCAGCAACGAGAAAATCATGATCAATGCTAACGCTATAGAGATGCATTTTTTTGCTATCCTGCTTTTAAGCATAAAAACTTGATCCTCCTTATAAAATCCTGGCTCCATTTTCTAAAGCTTCCGTTCGACTCTGCTGTCGGGAAGCGCGTGCAACCACCTTCAGCTCATAAAGTCCTCCCCTCCGACCTATTAATAATTAAATTTTTCAACAAATTTCGACAAAAACGGACCGTAATATATGCCAAAAGACATATATACCTGATCTTAACTGCCCAAAGAGTATAGTTTCGCCTTATTGTATCGTATACTGCAAGGGCTGTAATTTCACTTCAAATTTAATTAAAAATTATTTAAAAACTTTATAATTCTACAGTTTTGTCTTATTTCGCCCTCAATATCATACGATACGAAACCTTAAAAAAACCTTAAAAAGTTTAGGTCTTTCGATTCATAAGAAAAACGACAACCTTCTCTCCCGCCATCCGGGAAAAGATTGCCGTTTCTCGTCTCTCGCCAGCTCCGCCTACACCGTCTGCATAAGACGGGCCCTCTCCGCTTCGGCCGGAATCGATACCGTTACTACCGTTCCGCCTCCCGGGGTGCTCTCCAGCTTCAGCTCCGAGTTATATTCGTATTTGAGCCGCTTCATAATATTTTTTAGCCCGACCCCCTGCGGGCCGCCGGTCTTCCGGCCGAGCAGCTGCTCCAACCGTTCGGGCTCAATGCCGACGCCGTCGTCTTCGATTTGAAAAATATAGCATCCCACAGCTGGGGCAGCCGTGATTTTTACCGTTCCCCCTTCGGTCCTGCCTCGTATCCCGTGCCGGATGGCGTTCTCGACGAGCGGCTGAAGGAGCAGCGGAGGAATCATGACTCCATGCATCGCGTCGGCGATGTCGTATTCGATCCGCAGGCGGTCCTTGAACCTCGCCCGTTCAATCTCTACATAAGAGCGGATCAGATTCAGCTCCTGGGCGAAGGTAGTCCGCTTCTGGACGTTGCTGAACCGGAAGCTGCCGCGCAAATAGTCGGCTAGATCGGTCGTCAGCTTGCGGGATTTTTCCTCATCCGTATAACTTAAAGCAACAATCGTATTCAGCACGTTGTACAAAAAATGAGGCTTGATCTGCGATTGAAGAAACGCCACCTCCAATTCGATCGCCTTTTCGAGCGAATCCTTCATCAGCAGAAGTCCTTTGATTCTCGCCTTCAGCTCCATCGTATCGAACGGCTTCGGCAAAAAATCGTTGGCCCCCGCCTCGAAGGCGGCGAGTTTATCCTGCGGCTGAACCGCCGTCGTCAACATCAGCACCGGCATTTCCAGCAAACTGTAGTTTTTGCGGATTTCCTGGCACACCTCATACCCCGTCATTCCGGGCATCATCAGATCCAATATCACGAGGTCGACCGCATTCGGCCTATTGATTTGCTCCACGGCTTCGAAGCCGTTTTTGACGGCAATGACATTGCAGCCAAGCGGCTTCAGTTCGTCGATTAATATTTTCAGGTTCGAAAAATGATCGTCCGCAATCAGAATCGTATGTTTTCCGCCATTTTCCGCATAAAAGGGGGTGTCGAACGAATAATCCGGATCCTGCTTCTCTTCGTCATAGACAGGCGTGTTCGTCCCTGCACCGCCTTCTTCTCCGGAGGATGGGAGGCTGAACGTAAACACTGTCCCTTCGCCCTCCGCAGACGAAACCGTGATCGTGCCGTTTTGCAGCTCGACCAGCTGTTTGACGATGGACAGTCCGAGTCCGAAGCTTTGGCCCGCGGAATCTTCAAACGTTTGGAACGGCTCGAAGATTCGTTCAAGATCGTGCCGGGCAATCCCTTTCCCCGTATCTTTAACGGCAATTTCAATCCTCGCCCCGGCGGCCCGCGCCGATACTTCAATGGTTCCGTATTCGGTATATTTGACCGCGTTATCGATCAAATTATTGAGTATTTGCCGGAAGCGGTTTTCGTCCGCCCATATTTTCGGCAAGTTTACCGGAACGTTGTTGATCAAGCGCACATTTTTGCCCATCGTCATAAATGAAAAAATCCGCAAAACGATGTCGACCGTCGAGCGCACATCGACCGGCACAGGCCGCACGGTCATGTCGCCTTGCTTCAGCTTGGACAAATCGAGGATGTCGAGCACAAGCTGGGATAGCTTTTTGCTGATGCTGACGACAAGCTCCATCTTCTCCTGCTGCTCCTTCGGCAGCGGATGGCGCCGGTCCTCAATCATCGACTGCGAAATGGTAATGACGCCGGCAAGCGGCGTTTTAAATTCATGCGACGTGCGGGAGAGAAAATCGTCCTTGAGTTTATCCGCATTCAGCAGTTGGACGGACAGCTGCTCGATCTTTTTAAACGCGTTGGAGAACCGAAGCGACATCATCAAGGCGAGCATCAGCAGAAACAGGAACACCTCGAAAGGAACGACGGAATGCAAGGGCAAATTGCTGTAAATGTTCAAGTTTTGTACCATTACGTAATGATTCAAGGCTACCGCGGCCGCTACCAAATACAAGCTGCCTTCCGCGCGGTGAAACGCCGCCAGCACGAACACATACATCGCATACAAAAACGGATAGGTGCCGTAAGCCGTCGTCACCATCAGCAGCGTTTGTTTATATGCCGTTTCGGCGAACTCCAGCCCGCACACGATCATGATCAGCCCCCAAACAATTCCCGCATAAATGAACCGCTTGGAGCAAAATGCCCGAAAGGCCGTGTACACATACAGCAAAAGCGCCATGCCTCCGGCGTAAACGGAAACGATCTGAATACGGATATAAAGCCAATACGGGATGGAGTTGAACAAGAACAGCAGCAATCTTTCGCCGCGCGTTGACAGAAACATCGCGATAAATACGCATAACAGGCCGAATGCGAGGAGTGAATAGTCTCTTTTTCGCTGGCTGTACAAGCCGATAAAATACAGTCCCATAATCAAAAAACAGCAGATGGATACGAGATCGTGGGCGATCGCGTTATCGCGCAAGCCGGAAATATGGGAAGAGTCGCCGAAGAAAATCGAATTCATAATGCCGCTGCTGGCTTGAAAATTGTAATTGGCCACCTGCACGACCAGCTCGTTCCAGCCCGGCTGCAACGTAAAGTAACTTACATACGGCTTGTTGCTTGCTTCGTACAGTTGCTTTCCCGCCGGGGTTCCGCTGGAACCGACGACAACGCCGTTGACGATGATGCGGTTGGACATTTGGATGGACAACGTCTTGATTCCATAGATGCGGCTCGCGTCATCGATACGGATCTGCAGCCGGTATGTGGCCATGCCAAGCGTATCCATCTGCGACGCCCATGAACCGGGCACGTTGATCAGCGACGACGGCAGAGCGCCGCGGCCGCCGGAAGCGGATTGCACTTGATTATGATCGACCAATTGTCCCGGGTAAAACTCCCATTCCCCGTCCAATGGAACGACGCCGTCTTCACCGAAGCTCCAGCCGCTCAGGTCCAAAAGACCGCCTGCGGCAACGGGCGCCTTTCGTTCATGTGACAGGATCGTTTGAAACAAGAAGCCGTATGTAGCCGCTAAAATGATGAGAGTTACGGCCGCAGCCGCCAATTTTTTTCGCATGACGTTCTCCTCAACCGGTCAAGGAAATATCCTTGTACAACCGGACCGTTTCTTCTTCGAGCTCCACGCCGAGATTTACCCGTACGGCGTGGTCCAGCTGGCGGAATACCTTCAAAGCTTCGTTGCGTTGGTCCGTGCTTGCATACAGCCGGATCAGCTCCCGGCCGTCCTTCTCGGAATCGGGCGAAAGCGCCAGTATGCGCTGCAAGCTGTCGGTCGCCTGGGGAACATTTCCGTTTCGCATAAAATGCTTGTGCATCGTTCTCAACGTTTCGATATATTTCGCTTTCAGCTCCTCCCGCTTCCACAGCGCCCAGCCGAAATCGCAGCCTTCCAAATATTCGCCGCGGTGCAGAGCGTTCAGCTTCTCATAAAGCCGCTCGTCCGGATTTCCCCCCGCTGCCGCCTTCTCCATAATGGCCGAAAATTCCGTCACATCGCTTTCGATGGCGTTCATTTCAATCACGTACCCTCGGCCGATTTTGTCCACCACCGCCTGAACTCCGCTCATCTGAAAAGTTTTCCGCAAATAAGAGATGCAGGTATACAAATACGTTCTCGCTTTGCTCAGCTCGGACTCCGGCCAAATCGATTCGATAATGGTGGCCGCGTCGATACGGCTGCCGCCGTGATGGAGCAGAAACGCGCAAAGCTCCTTTTCCTTGTTCGTTTTCCACGGGAGCAGGCCGTTTGCCGTTTGGATCTCGAACCCGCCCAGAAATCGCACGTATGTACCATTTTTCTCCGAAACATCGCCTGGAGCAACCTTCACGAGACGCGAAACGGTATTCCGCAGCCTCTCTTTCGTAAACGGCTTTAACAAATAATCTTCGGAGCGTATCTCGAACGCTTCCACCGCGTACTCGGAGTAAGCCGTCGTAAACACGATCTGGGTTTGCGGCTTGTTCGCCTTGATCCGTCTCGCCGCCTCCACCCCCAATATGCCGGGCATCTGGATATCCAAAAACACGGCGTCCACCTGGAGCTCCTCCAGCGAATCCAGCGCCTGAAGCGGGTTTGTAAATCTCCCGGCAACCGTGACGCCGCCGATCTCGCGAAGCAGAATTTCCAATATATCCAGCGCGCTTTCTTCATCGTCGATCAGCAAAACGCGTATCATAAATTCACTCCTTTTTCGGGCAGTAGGCCAAAATCAACCGTCAATTAGTCAATCGGTTTTTCATCAACGAATCTTAATATGTGCTGCCTCCGACGGATGCGACCAATTATTCCCAGACTCGTTAGCAGCGAAAAAAGCCGACTCCGCCGTCAGGCAGGTCAGCTTCCTTCCAAAGCTTAATCAAAATCCTTATGCTCCCATTCATCTTCGGGTATCGGCAGCGGCTCGCCGGAAAACCGCTGCTCCCGGAACGGATCGGCGTAATTGTGAAAACCGCTGCGCTCCCAAAATCCGGGCCGGTCTTCCTTCATAAATTCGAACCCGCGGATCCATTTCGCGCTTTTCCAAAAATACAAATGAGGCACGAGCAGACGCAGCGGTCCGCCGTGCTTGTCCGTCAGCGGTTTGCCGTCATATTCCCAGGCCAGCAGCACGTCATCCCGCAGCAAATCGGCCAAGGGCACATTCGTCTCGTAGTCCGGGTCGGCATGGACCATCACATACTTGGCATCCGCGCTGACCTCTAGACGCTCATAAAGATCGCGAAACCGAACCCCCTTCCACTGGGTATCCAGCTTGGACCAACGGGTCACGCAGTGAATATCGCAGCCAACCGTTGTATGGGGTAGCGAAGTCAGCTCCTCGTAAGTAAACGTCCGTTCCTCAGCAGCCTCGCCGGCAACCTTAAACCGCCACTGCGCCATATCGTATCGCGGCACATCGCCTTCGTGCAAAATCGGGAAGCGTTCGGTCACCACCTGGCCGGGCGGTACCCGGTGCGCCACCGCCGGATCCGGCACGGGTACCCTTGTCCGCTGAATCCGCTGCGCCTTGTCGCTCGCCCTTCCGTTCATCATCCACCGCTCCTTCGTGTTGTCATGGTTCCTTGCATCTCTCTATTTATGACAAAAAGGAACGTATCCGTCAAGCCGCAAATGCGGCATGGAACCCCCTCGTCAAATCGTGCAGGGCGGGTCCGAAGGACTCCACTCCATGGCGATATAGGGAAACTTTTCTTCGACCACCGCAAAACCTAATCGGCGGTAAAGCCGCTGGGCCGGATTGTTGAAGATGACGTGCAGGCCGATCGCCTTGCCCAATTGCCCTGCATGCTGCTGCAAAGATGTAAGCAGATGCGTTCCTATTCCCCGGCTTCGGTAGGCCGACAGCAAGGAAATATCGACAAGAATAATCGTTTGCTCCCTTTCAGCCGTAATGATCCGGCCGATTTTCTCCCCTTGATTCAAGATGATATGGTAAACCGCTTCCGGATATTGCAGCTTGTAGGACTGCCGCTGCAGCTCAAACTGCATGCTCATAAATGACTCGGCTTGCTCCTCCGCCCATCCGAACATGGAAACCTCCCCGCTTCGGGTATCGCAATATAACGCATACATAAACGGATCGTCTTCGGTGGAAGCCGGTAAAATCGTTATCATTTTCCCATCTCGTTCCTGTTGAATTTATCCGATACAATCGCAAAATCGCCGGGCCGCCAAAACCGGTGCACCCGGTTAACCGACTCCGTATCCTCTTTCTGCAAAATTTCCCATAAATCCTTCCGGGAAGTCGAATTTTTAATGTACACTGTAAAGAGGAGTTTTTCTTGCCGGCCGCAGCCAAAACAAAAAGCCCCGCCTTAAAAGCGGGAGCTTTCTATTAGAGGTGTAGATATGATTTTACATAAAGGAGAAACACTGTTTCGCCAAGGGGACACAGGCCCGCTATACCGGGTCGAAAGCGGGCTGCTCAAGATCGTCCGCCTTCACGAGGACGGCACCACGGTGCTCATCAATATCATCGTGCCCGGAGAGGTAATTCCGCACCATTCGTTGATTACCCCGATGCCTTATCATGGGACGGCCATTGCGCTCATAACAAGCGAGATCGACGTGCTGCCTTCGCATGAATGGTATTCCTCTCTGGCTAACGATCCGGAAAAAAACCGCGAGATCGCGCTGCTGCTGCAGACCAAGCTGCGCATGATGCAGCAGCGAATCGACCAGTTGACGCAGGTAACGCCCGCGGAAAAGCTGCGCAAGCTGCAGAGCTGGTTCGAAACGTATATCTCCCCCGCTGCCTTGACCGATGTGCTCACTCAGGACGAAATCGGCCAGCTCATTGGCCTGCGACGGGAGACGGTCAACCGGCTGCTCAGGGCTCAAGCCGCGGGCAATTGGACCAAGCGGGAATCGTAATTACCCGCGATTCCCCGCTGTCTGCTCCGTCTCCTCCAGGCTGCCGGCAGGACCGAAAAATTCATACCGGATGTCCGCCGCGGCGACTCCCCACATCTTCAACGCACGGTGGATAGCTTTCATAAACGGAATCGGGCCGCAGAAATAGAACGGGCCGTCCGCCGTCGGCACCACCGTTTGCAGCCACGGCAGGTCGATATAACCGTCTTTATCGTAATCGCCGGACGCTTTATCAAACGTCGTCGGTTTTTCATAGCAGAAGTAAACTTTCACCTGCGGATGGTTTGCTGCAATAGCCCGCACCTCGTCCTTCAGCGCATGAACGTCGCCGTTCAGCGCCGCATGAATAAACGTGACCGGACGCTGCGGCTCCTGCTCGACGAGCGTCTTCAGCATGCTCACCATCGGCGTCAGCCCGACTCCGCCGCTGATCAATACGGCAGGGCGAGCATCGCCGCGCTGCAGTGTAAAATCTCCGGCCGGAGCCGACAGCGGCAGCACGTCGCCTTCTTTAACCTTCTCGTGCAAATATACGGATACTTTGCCGGCAGGACGCCCCGAAACGGCATCCTCCCGCTTGACCGAAATACGGTAATACGGCTTCCCCGGCGCATCGGACAAGCTGTATTGGCGAATATGCGTATACTCCTCACCGGGAATTTCCAGCTTGACGCTGACGTATTGCCCCGGCTCAAACCCGGCTATCGCCCCGCCGTCCCGCGGCGCCAAATAAAACGAAGTGATAACGTCGCTTTCCTTCACCTTCCGCTCCACGACAAACTCGCGGAAACCGGACCAGCCTCCGTTCTGCCTTTCCGCCTGCTCGTACATCTCGGCTTCCACACCGATAAAGGCGTTCGCGATAACCCCATAAGCGTCCGCCCACGCCTGCAAAATCTCATCCGTCGCCGCGTCGCCCAGCACATCTTTAATCGCCGTCAGCAGCGTTTGCCCGACAATCGGATAATGCTCCGGTTTAATACCCAGACTGCGGTGCTTATGACCGATTTGCTTCACTGCCGGCAGGATCGCCGCCAGATTGTCAATATGCACAGCCGCGGCATAAACGGCATTTGCGAGCGCCGTCTGCTGCCGTCCCTGCTTTTGATTGGCGTGGTTGAAAATGTTCAGCAGCTCCGGATAATTCGTAAAAAGCAGCTGGTAAAACCGCTGCGTGATGGCCGTTCCGTGAATCTCCAGAACCGGCACCGTCGATTTGATGATTTGAATCGTTTTTTCCTGCAGCATAGCTTTCCCTCTCCTTTACCCTTTCATGTAATCTCTGTATTTAGTTTAGCGGGCGGGAAAGTCTCATCTTGTGATTGAAATCACAGCAAAAAGCAACGATCTGTGACGATGCAATAAGTTTAAAAAAAGATTTGCTCGTGACGTTACGTCACATAATACAATTGAATACGAGGTGAGACAATGCACAGCGAACATGAGCAGCTCTTCACGGTGGGCGAACTTGCGCGAAAGTGCGGTGTGACGGTTCGTACCTTGCAGTATTACGACAAAAGCGGGCTCCTGTGCCCGAGCGGATACAGCGAGGGCGGCCGGCGTTTGTACAGCAGGCGGGATATCATTCGTCTGCAGCAGATTCTTTTTCTAAAATCTATGGGTTTCTCTTTAGAGGAGATAAGTCAAAAAGTATTGCCGGCGGATTCGGCCGCCGAGCTGACGCAGGTCTTTAAAAATCAAAAAACGATATTGGCCCGGCAATTGGCTCAAATTCAACAAACGATCGCCCGGCTGGACAAAATCATGGAGGAAATACAATCCGGCAACGAAGTCGGAATTGAAAAACTCCTTATGATCACAAGGGCATCCCGGTCGGACAATCCTTACTTTTTTTTGCCCCGGCATATGTCCAAAGAGCAGATCGAGTATTTCATTCAACGGTTTGACGAGGATGGAACGTCTGATTTCAATAAAAAGCTGCTGGAATTTTCGGCAAAGCTCATTGATCTGCACGGGCGGAATGAGAAACCCGAAGGCGCGGAAGGCCAGCAATTGGCGGAGATGTGGTGGAACCTTGTCATGCTGAAGACCAAAGGGGATTTATCCTTAATCCATGATATTGGCTCCGTAATTATTAACGAGAACAATTGGCCGCAGGACGCCGCCGATTTGAAGGACGCTACGTTAACGTTTTTAAGAAAAGCCGTTCTAACGTATTTACGAAAAAACAATATAAAATTGCCCAAAAATCACGGAGGAATCGATAAATGAAGCGTAAAGGGGTTAATTATGACGTAGGCATTGAAACCGGCGGTTTTAATTTGCGGCCAACATGGTCTCGGCCAAAGTTCGATATCGAAGTTGTCAGCCGGGAGATCGCTATTATCAAAAATGACCTGAACTGCAATGCCATAAGGATATCGGGCACCGATCCCGACCGCTTGATGGCGGCAACGGAGATTGCGCTTGGACAAGATCTGGAGGTATGGCTGTCGCCGCACCTTCATGACAAAGATGCGGAAGAAACATTATCTTACACTATAGCATGCGCAGAGAAAGCGGAGCGGCTGCGCCCGCGTTTTTCGAAGCTGGTATTTGTTTTAGGCTGCGAATTAACCTTATTTATGCAGGGGTTATTGCCTGGAAATACGATCTTTGAACGAGTCGGCAGTCCCTCTTTTATGGATATCGTTAAGTCAGGGGGGCACAACAAGCTCCTCCGAGCATTTCTTTCCAAAGCAGTCAGGGGCGTCCGGAATGTGTATCAGGGAGAAGTGACGTATGCTTCCGCCCCGCTGGAAGCCGTAGACTGGAGTATGTTTGATTACGTGGGTCTTGATTATTATCGGGCTTCGCACAATAAACCTTCCTATGCCAACAAACTAAAATCTTTCCACAAGTGGAATAAACCTGTAATCGTCACCGAGTTCGGCTGCTGTGCTTATCAAGGAGCCGACCAGGCCGGAGGAAGAGGATGGATGATTGTGGAACACACAACTCCGAAGCGGCTTAACGGCGAATATGTGAGAGACGAGGCTCTGCAAGCGAGGGAACTCACCGAGCAGTTAACCATATTGGATGACGCGGGCGTGGAAGGAGCATTCGTATTTACGTTTATCGCTCCGGTATGGGTCCACGACAAAAGTCCGCTGTACGATCTCGACATGGCAAGCTACGCCTTGGTTAAAAGTTATGCGGACGGACGAGGAGAGCGCTACCCGGATATGACGTGGGAACCCAAACAATCCTTCGAAGCGGTAGCCCGCTATTATGCACAGCATTAGCCTGCCGACAGTCCGTCACAGCATGAATAAGGATGTGAAAAATAAAATGACTCATAGAGCGGAAATGAAACGGCACTACCGACAGTCGCTTATAAAGTTAATCCCGAGTCTGGTTATCAACTGGCTTATTCCAATAGTGTTGTATTCCTTTTTGCGAAGCTACGTGGCAACCGACACTGTCGCGCTGGCTATATCAGGGGCCGTTCCGACGCTTTGGGTGATGATCCAAATGTTTAGAATCCGCCGAATCGACTGGATCGGCCTGCTCGGGGCGGCAGGCTTTGGAGCAGCGTGCTTCATATCTTTTCTGTCAGGTGGAGAATCGCTGCCAATTAAGCTTTATCATCCGATTGTCGCTTGTTTGATTGGAGTAATAGCCCTGGTTTCTGTCGTTATTCAAAAACCTTTAGGACTGGTACTCATTCGTTCGTTGAAAATAGGCAATCCCGGGTTTTTCAATAGTCCGGCCGCACGTCGAAAATTTACGCTGGCTACGGTGATATTCGGCATGCTTCTTATCGTTGACGGGATCATACACGTCATTATGGCACTTTCATTATCGACAAGCGTGTTCCTGATCTGGTCGAAAATCGTTTCTCTGATTATGGCGGTCATATTATTTTTTGCCGTCCGACATATACTTTGGCAAAAAACATAATGACGGAGCCTCCCCGCCTGCTACTCAATATTCCACTTGCTTTTGATTTCATGGGCGGATCTTTCTTTATGCTTGCGCATGAGCTCCTGGGCGCTTTCCGCGTCTTTTTGCGCCAGCAGATTAAAGATCTGCCTATGCTCCTGATACGAGCCTTCCGTAAACTCCGCGTTGTTCTTGAACACGCTCCGGTACCGTTTGGAATGATCCCACAGATTAAAAATGATATCGTTCAGCCGCTTGTTCGGATTTTTCTCATAAATAAGCTGATGAAACTCCACATTCAGAAGACTGAAGTCTTCGAGCTCTTCAAGTTCGATCGCAAATGCTTGCTTCTTCAAGTTTTTCTCCAGCTTCTGCAGGTCGCTTTCGTCCAGATGCGGAGCTGCAAAATATGTGGCCAACGCTTCCAAATAAATGCGCAGCTGCAAAATTTCATTCAAGTCGTCATTGGAAACGGGCGCTACGATCGCTCCGCTGTGAGGGACAACTTCAACCAGCTTTTCGTTTTCCAGCACTTGAATGGCTTCTCTGACGGGTATCTCGCTGGTCACGAGCTCCTTGGCGAGCGAACCGATGTGAAGACGGTCGCCGGGCTTCAGCTCGCCGGATAATATATTTTCCTTCAGACGGTTATACACCATCTCTTTTTTCGTTTGAAAAGACTTCACCCGTGATCGCTCCCTCATGCCGCTTGCATGCACGTTTTTTCTAATTTTATAATATATCATATATAATTAACGGATGAAAGATAACATCTCCCCCTAATTGATGATGATCAGGGGGAGATGCGAAATATTATGGCAGCAAAGCTTGGAATTGATCCGTAACAGGCTGATGTCCGTTGTTTTCCGGGTACGCTTCCTCCCGCTGCAGGTCAAACCGCTCCATAATCGGCAGATCGCTTGTGGAGAACAAATAAGCGTCTTCGCCGGAGGACGCGACATGTTCATGCCAGGCCCAGTTCGGCACGACGAAGAAGTCGCCTTTCGACCAGTCGAAACGAACTCCGTCAATCACGGTGCAGCCCTCGCCCTTAAATACGTGGTAGATCGTTGAGCTGGTGTGCCGGTGCGCTTTGGAACGAAAGCCCGCCGGCAGCTTCTGCATCCAGGAAGCGATCGTCGGACAGGCCGTTTTGCCGGTTGAAGGATTGATGAACTCCACGGCGTATCCGTCGTAAGGGTCCGGTTCGTACCGGCTGAGTCCGTTCAGCGCGGCCAGCGTTTGCGGCCATTTGAACGACCCGAGCGGCGCCTTCTGCGGGGTGCGGTCGTGAATCGGACGAACAAGGCCTCCCGCGTAGCGGTTGATCGAATAGTTGTCCGGTTTTTCCGGCTGCTGAATATGCTCCGGATACGATTCGAAGAAGGTTCCGCCAAGGGCGAAAATCGTCGGGATATCAAGGCAGTCCATCCAGATCATCGGTTCGTTTCCGGGATGGCCGTGCCCATGCCACAATCCGCCCGGCGTCGTCAGGAAGTCGCCTTCCTCCATAAAAATGCGTTCTCCGTCCACGATCGAATAAGCTCCCGAGCCGCTTGTAATAAAGCGCAGCGCGCTTTGCGTATGCCGGTGCGAAGGAGCGGTTTCGCCCGGTAAAATCAATTGAACGGCGGCGTAAAGCGTCTGCGTAGTGGAAGCCCAACCCCACGGCTCGCGATGCTTCAGGCCCGGATTTTGCAAAAAGATGGCTCGCCGTTCTCCGCCCCGGTCCGGGGTGAAAATTTCTCTGGCCTCCATCAGCTTCTGGTACAG